>CACZSI010000041.1 GCA_902783775.1 uncultured Lachnospiraceae bacterium | reverse complement strand
TTTTGATACCGTAATTGACCACACTCTGAAAGAGTGTGCTTTGCGAAGCAAAGTTAAAACACGGCAAACCGATGCCGTGTTTTAAGTGTGTACTTTTTGTGAAATCCTAAAGAAACACTTTAAATATTTAATCTGTTGTGATAAAATTTTATTTGTGTCGTATGACGGAACAAAAACATGAAGAGGAGAGTATACTATGTTAAAGAAAGTATTAGCAGTAGGTATTTCTCTTACTATGGCATGTGGTTTAGTTGCATGTGGTAGTGGAGAAGGAAATACATACAGTGTTAAAGGCGGAAAAGTTACATTAGGAAAGTATAAGGGAGTTGTTGTATATCATGACGACGTAGCTGTAAGTGAGGATACTTATAAGCAGTCAGTTGATTACATTCTTCAGCAGTCTACTACAACTAAAACTGTTAAAAAAGGAAAAGTTAAAAAGACAGATACAGTAGTAGTTGATTATACTGGAAAGATTGAAAAGGACGGAAAGAAAGTTGAGTTTGATGGCGGAAGCGCTAAGGACACAACTATTGATTTAGTAAATCAGAAGTCTTCATTTATTGATGGATTCACAGATGCTATCGTTGGACATAAGGTAGGAGATGAGTTCACTGAGAAGTTAACATTCCCTAAGAAGTATCAGGGTGAAGCTACAATTGGAAAGAAGAAAGTTAAATTAGCTGGAAAAGATGTATGGTTTACATATAAAGTTAAGAGCATTCAGGAGAGCGAGACACCTAAGCTTACAGACAGTTTCGTAAAAGAGAAATTTGGTATGTACGGTGTTAAGACAGTTAAGGAATTCAAGACATATGCTAAGAATCAGATTAGAATCCAGAATATCATGAATAAGGTATGGGAGTCTAAGGTTGTTAAGGATGCTAAGGTTGTTAAGTTTGATAAGACTGAGAAAGAAAGTCTTGCTAACTCATATAAGAAGAACTTTGAGCAGCAGTTACAGCAGCAGTATGGACAGAATATGGATCTTAAAGCTTACTTAGATGCTACTAAGATGTCTGAGAAAGATTGGAACAAGCAGGTTAATGAGCAGGTTGAAACAGCTATGAAGACTCAGTTAGTAGTTAGAGCTATTGCAGAGGCAGAGAGCCTAGTAAACGATGATTCATATAAGAAGGAAGCTGAGACATTAGCTAAGCAGAGTAAGACATCAGTTAAAGAGCTTGAGTCACAGTATGGTAAAGATCAGGTAGAATATTCTATTATGTACCAGAAGGTTCAGGAATTCATCGCAAAGAATGTAGAAGAGAAGAAGGGTTCAGAGCCAACTACAACAGCAGCTCCAGCTACAACAGCTAAGAAGGCTGAGACAACTAAGAAGGCAGACAAGAAAAGCAAATAATTAAATAAATTATTAGAATAATGGCAACTATAGTTTTTAAAACTATAGTTGCTTTTTTTCTATAAAGATGATAAATTATATCCGGATGGTATTCTAAAGGAAACTATACCAAGAATTCTTCTATGATGAGATTCTTTTAAGTTCCCGAGTTTTGGAATTGTAGCAAATCTGATGGATTAGAACGATATCCAATAAAGGAGGGTGCAGATGAAAGTAGGATTTATAGGAGCAGGGAAAGTAGGAACTTCCCTAGGAAAATATTTTTCAGAAAATAATATTTCGATTTCAGGTTTTTACAGCGAATTTTTGGAGGACTCAAAATTTGCTGCTAATTTTTGTAAAGGGAAATATTATGAAAATGAAACAGAGTTAGTTAAAGATAGTGATATTATTTTTATTACTGTGCCAGATTCATATATTAAAAAGGTTTGGCAGCAGCTAGTCGACAGTATGGCGAACTTAGAGGGAAAGTTTATTTGTCATTGTAGTGGCGCCATGTCATCAGAAGTCTTTTTGGGAGCAAAACAAAAAAAGTGCTTTGCTTATTCCATCCATCCGCTTTTTGCAGTATCAGACAAAGAGCAGTCTTATAAAGAGTTATCCCATAGTTATTTCGTAATTGAAGGGGATGAAACAAAAATCCATGTTATAGAAAATATGTTTAAAGATTTGGGCAATAAAGTTTGCACCATTGATAAGAATAATAAAACCAAGTATCATGCTTCTGCCAGTATAGCTAGCAATTTAGTAGTGGGACTGATTAATTTAAGTCAGCGATTGCTAATGGAATGTGGTTTTGAAGAAAATGATGCTAAGGATGCACTAAGTCCTATTATCATAGGAAATGTAGAGCACATTATAAAAGATGGTACAGTCAATGCCCTAACAGGTCCAATCGAAAGAGGGGATACAGAAACAGTAAAAAAACATATGGAAGTTTTAGAGGGGCTGGATTTATCGATTTATAAATCCTGTGCTCTAGAAGTATTAAATGTGGCAAAAAATAAAAATATTGATAGAGATTATAGTGAGATGGAGGAGTTATTAAAATGAAAACTACAGTGACTACATTGTTGGAAAAGAAAAAGAATGGCGAAAAGATTACAATGCTTACATGTTATGATTATTCCACAGCAAAGTTAATGGAAGAGGTGGGCATTGACACAATCTTAATCGGAGATTCATTGGGCAATACAATGCTAGGATATGAGAATACAATTCCTGTTACAATGGAAGATATGATTCATCATTGTAGAGCGGTTAGACGTGCTACAAAAGATATTATGGTGGTATGTGACATGCCATTTTTGTCATATCAGACATCTGTTTATGATGCTGTAATGAATGCAGGACGTCTAATGAAAGAGGGAAATGCTCATATGGTAAAAATCGAGGGTGGTAAGGAAGTGGCACCTCAGATAGAGGCTATTGTAAAAGCGTCAATTCCAGTTTGTGGACATTTAGGATTGACTCCTCAGTCTGTCAATGCACTAGGCGGATACAAAGTGCAGGGAAAGAATTTGGCGGATGCACAAAAATTAGT
>CACZSI010000040.1 GCA_902783775.1 uncultured Lachnospiraceae bacterium | reverse complement strand
TCGCAAAGTGCCTAAAACAAAGGATTTCTAGATATTTTCCTTGTATAGTAGACACACCGTCTCCACGTGCACCGTATTAGGGAACATATCCACCGCGCATACCTTTTCCACCTTATAGCCACTCTCCTGTAAAACCACTAAGTCCCTTGCTAAGCTAGTTGGCTTACAACTGATGTAAACTAGTTTATCCACATTGTAGTTAATTATTTTAGTTAATGCCTTAGGGTTGATTCCGTCTCTAGGAGGATCGAGGATGATTAAATCCGGTTTATCTTCAATATCGTCGATTACCTTTAGCACATCACCTGCTATAAATTCACAATTATCTAATCCGTTTAGTTTAGCGTTAACTTTCGCAGCCTCAACGGCATCTTCTACGATTTCCACGCCTACGACTTTTTTAGCCACATCCGCCATCATCTGAGCGATGGTTCCTGTGCCTGAATATAGGTCAAATACCAGTTTATCCTTTGTGTCACCCACATATTCTCTAGCCTTAGAGTAAAGAACTTCTGCGCCTAGAGAGTTAGTCTGGAAGAACGAGAAAACTGAAATCTTAAATTTCAAATCAAACAATTCCTCGTAAATAAAATCCTCTCCTAAAAGAATTCGCATTTCATTGCACTTAATTACATCGGCAATGTCATCATTGATAATGTGAACAACTCCTTTTAAAGTAGCACTTAACTCTAAGTTTTTTAATTCTTCCACTAATTTATCAATCTCTGCTTTAGCCTCATACGTAGCATCGGATGTGGTTACTAGTCCCACTAAAAGCTCCTGAGTTTTAGATGTTCTTCTCACCAATAAGTGTCTTAAGTAGCCATCATGTCTAACCTTGTGATAAAAAGGCATATTTCTCTTTTGGAAAAAATGAAGAACAGTTGTTAGAATTAAATTATAATCCTTATTTGTTATTCTACATCCATCAACTGTTACGATGTCGTGGAAGCTTCCTTTTTTATGCATGCCAAGAGCTAGCGGTCCATCTTTAAATTCATCACCGAAAGTGTACTCCATTTTATTTCTGTACTCCCATTGGTTAGGGCTTCCAATTATCCCCTCAAACTGGTAGTTAGATGAAACCACCTCATCAATAATCTCTTTCACCTGATTTTTCTTAAGTTCTAACTGATTCTCGTAGCTCATTGACTGATATGAACAGCCACCGCATTCACCAAAATGTGGGCACACCCAAAGTGCATCCTCTAATTCAGATTTCTCCTCCACTTCTAATAAACGCCCCATACATCTGCCGGCACGTTTCTTGTTAACCATAAAGCGAACCTTCTGTCCCGGGATGACATTTTTTACAATAGCCTCACCGTCCTCGCCACAATCTACGATTCCCTTGTTAGGAAACTTAATCTCTTTAACAATACCTCTGTACTCTACTCCCTTTTTCATCATCTTCTCCATTCATCTTTATTGGGCATCTTTGCCATTCCATAAAAATAACCTCTAAAGAAAATCTATTATCTTTAGAGGTCATCCGTACATTCTTTAATATCTATTTTGATACAAATTAATCTTCAAAATCATCTGTGTCACTTTCGTCAAAGTCATCTTCGAACATGTCATCGAAATCATCCTCGAAGTCCTCATAGGCCTTTCTCTCGAAGTAACTATAAACTGCATAAATACCAGCAATAACACCTGCGATAGCTGCTGTCACACCGATAACTGCTGCAATAATTTTAAATTTCTTTCTATTTTCCTTCTGTCCTAATTTTTTTCCGATATTAACTGCTCTGATAATTTCGTCCATGTTACTCACCTCTTCCTCGTTCTTGTACTGTATATATAGTATAGCAAAGGCTAAGTGTTTTTTCTAGTCAATCTTTTTAAATTTTACAATACTAGTCAACTTTCTCTAGTTTTGCAAAACTAGCCATCATAACCTTCTGTCCCACTGTGTCAAACATAACTGTAACCTGGTAGTCTCTAGGTCCGTCCTCTATTCCAATAACTGTTCCCTGACCAAACTTACTATGCTCCACTCTATCACCGACAGCATAGTCAATGTCAGCCTTAGTAACCTCAAAAGCCTTACCGAAAGCCGGCTTCTTACTAGGCATGGAATAAGCAGGTTTCTTTCTCATGGTAGAATTTCCGCCTCTGCTAGAAACCTTTGATTTACCTCCCATGTAGCCTGATCCACCATCATAGCTAAAGGCCCCTTCATATCCACCAAACTTAGCAAACGCCGGTTTCTTTTCTTTTAAGTCTGTGACATTCTTACTAGAAACAATATTTAATGGAATCTCCTTGATAAATCTGGAGATTGAATTATATCTAGTTTCTCCTCTAACCATTCTTCGCTTAGCATAGCTGATAGTCAAATGTTTCATTGCCCTAGTAATGGCTACATAGCATAGACGTCTCTCTTCCTGAATTTCATTGCTATCTTCATCCATAATACTCATAAAACTAGGGAAAAGTCCATCTTCCATTCCGCATAAAAATACGTTAGGAAATTCCAATCCCTTAGCACTATGTACTGTCATAAGCACCACATAACTGCTGTCATCAGATAAGTTATCAATGTCTGATACCAGGGAAACATCCTCTAAAAACGCCGCCAATGAAGGCTCCTGGGTATTATTCTCATACTCACTAACTTTAGATAATAATTCATCGATATTCTCAAGTCTGCCATTAGCCTCATCAGTATTTTCGTCAATTAACTCAGCTCTGTAGCCTGTCTCATCTAATATCTTATTAGTTAAATCTAAAAGAGTATATGGATTACCGTCCTCTTTTTTCTCTTTATTATCAAACTTAGCTAAATCCTTCTTAAACTCCTCTATCATGTTTGTGAACTTAGCTATCTTCTTAGATGCCCTAGCGAGTGACTCTATCTCATCTACACTTAATAGCGCATCATAAAGATTCATTTTATTTATGGATGCAAACTCTCTAGCTCTCTCAACTGACGCATCACCAATACCCCTTTTAGGCACATTGATAATTCTTTCCACTGCAATATCATCTGTGTTATTAGCAACCAATCTAAGATATGCCAAAATATCCTTAATCTCTCGTCTCTGATAGAAGTTCTGACCGCCAATAATCTTATATGGAATACTCTTTAGCATTAACTTTTCTTCCAAAATACGAGACTGTGCATTAGTTCTGTAGAGAATGGCAAACTCGCTGTAGTCAGCCTTTCCATAGTCTACTGCCTCTTTGATGGATGATGAAACCATCTCCGCCTCCTCGTAGGCATCCTCTGACTCGTGAACTACTACCTTCTCGCCCTCTTCATTGTCACTCCACAACGTCTTATCTTTTCTCTCATAGTTATTCTTAATTACTGAATTAGCAGCATTTAAGATATTCTTAGTAGAACGATAATTCTGCTCTAGCTTGATAATCTTAGCTTCCTTAAAATACTTCTCAAACTGAAGAATATTTCTAATATCAGCACCTCTAAATTTATAGATAGACTGATCATCGTCACCTACCACACATAAGTTTTTATATTTTCCAGCCAATAATCTTATAAATGTAAACTGCGCCACATTAGTATCCTGATACTCGTCCACCATAATGTAGCGAAGGCGATTCTGATAGCTTTCCAAAACATCAGGACATTGAACAAATAATTCCACTGTTCTCATTATCAAATCATCGAAATCAAAGGCATTATTTCCCTTTAGTGCCACCTGATATCTATCATATATACTCGCTAAATTAGCTAATTTATAATCGCTCTTAGCTCTCTCTCTCACCTCAGAAACCGTAACTAATTTATTTTTAAAATCACTAATTTTTCCTAATATAACCTTCTCCTTATAGAGTTTAGGATCAAGATTCATATCCTTAACTACATTCTTTATAAGGCGCTTAGAATCCTCTGTATCGTAGATAGAAAAATCATTGCTATAACCTATTCTATCTGCATATCTTCTAAGAATTTTAACGCATGCTGAATGAAAGGTGCTTACCCAAACATCCTCTGCACCGTATTCTACTATTTTATCTACACGATCACGCATCTCACCAGCCGCTTTATTAGTAAAAGTAATAGCCATAATATTATATGGTCTGATGCCTTTATTAATCATATTAGCAATTCTGTGAGTGAGCACTCTCGTTTTTCCTGAACCTGCACCAGCTAAAATAAGCAATGGACCTTCAATATATTCCACTGCCTCTTTCTGTGCATTATTTAACCCCTCTAAAATATCCTGCATTCTAACTTAACTCCCCTTTTTCATCTAAATATATAATACCAAACAAACATTCTGTTATCAATCCGAATTTTGATATTGTTTATTGTAGTTTTAATTACTACATGTTATTATATTTATATTATTTAAAGGATTAGGAGAACGCTATGAATTACAATGATATTATAGAAAAAAGCATTCGCGATATAGAGAATATTGAGTTTAATGATATGCCTTCATTGGACCTATATATGGATCAGGTGACTACATATTTAAATGAAAAATTTGAGATAACTAAGCGCTATGATGACGATAAATTATTAACTAAAACTATGATTAACAATTATGCTAAAAGTCATTTATTGCCACCGCCTGAAAAGAAAAAATATAATAATGAACATATAATTACATTGTCCCTTATTTATTTTTTTAAGAATGTACTATCCATCAGCGATGTGTCCACATTATTAAAGCCATTGACTGATAACCATTTTAAGGATGATGATGTTTCAATGAAAGACATTTCTCATTTATTATTAGATCACACACATAATACTGAAAATACTAACTCTATTTTAAATGAGGTTAAAAATGAACTAGAATACTACGATAATCTTTATGATGACAATGACTATTTAAAATTGTTTGGAATTATCTTTTCACTTAATTATGATGTTTTTATTAAAAAAACTATTATGGAAAAATTAATTGATGTGATAAAGCAGAAAAATGAGGAAGTGGACGGTAAGAAAAAATCAGATAAGAAAAAGTAGGTATAATTCCTATTTAAAGCACAAAAAAGCAGACTTGCGATAATATTCGCAAATCTGCTTTTTTTAGACTAATCATTAGCCTCTTATTCTTCATTTTTATTAACTCTGGCTAAAACCATATCATATCCATCATTTCCATAATTCAATGAACGGTTCACTCTACTGATAGTAGCTGTGGAAGCTCCTGTAGCATTAGAAATTTCTAAATATGTATATTCTTCTCTTAACATCTTAGCCACTTCATATCTCTGTGATATAGATAACAATTCATTTATAGTGCACACATCCTCGAAAAATGTATAGCACTCTTCTTTATTTTTTAAAGTAAGAATGGCTTCAAACAGATGATCAACTTCCGGATTTCTAATCTTCTTACTCATATCTTCCTCCTAAAAAAGTACAATATTAATATACTTAATTTTAGCACTCTAAAGTTTTAAAGTAAAGATAATTTTTTAATTGTTTTTCTAATATAATAAATTAATCCTAGTGATATGGCAATTAATACAACACCAATTATTACTGCTATAAGCGATGTATGACCAAATAAATATGCATAGAATTTTCTAAGATAATAGTTAGATACATTTAATTTATATCCTAACTTTCCTGTGATAACTGCTGCTCCTGTGATAACCATAATTAATCCCGATGCAATCATTGAATAAACTACGTATCTTAAAGCATCTATTTTTTCCACGCGAAGTGCGAACAATACCAAAACAGAAATTATAATCACTAATAGACAAATAGGTAAAACAAACAATGTGTAATTGTTAGTTGCATTGATTAATGTGGCAATGTGATCTATTCCCGCTAACTCAATCTTTCTATTGTAAATCCACTTATATTTAGCGCTGTAACTCTTAACAGATTCTCTCTGCTGTGGAGTTAAATTTTCTTCGATTTTTTCTACATTTTCCATAATCTTAATATCGATATATGAAAGATCCGGATTATATTCCTTACCGACAATATC
Organism: uncultured Lachnospiraceae bacterium; assembly: GCA_902783775.1. GTDB lineage: Bacteria > Bacillota > Clostridia > Lachnospirales > Lachnospiraceae > Eubacterium_G. The sequence continues at coordinate 10,607 of CACZSI010000040.1, read as the reverse complement.
ATTTAATATTTTCTTATTTGTATCACCGATAAATTTAGAATAATCAATAATATTTTCAATATGCTGTTTTTCAATTCCATATGGACGTCCCACATATAAAGCTTCATCCAGCATTTCATTATATAATTCTCTGTAATATTCAGTCTTTTCACAAGTATGAATTATACCTCTGATACTTAAGCCGGTGTATTTTGCCACACCAAACACAAACATCAATAATATAGAAACTGTTATGACAAATGATAATATTACGCTAACAATATTAATGCTCTTCTTCTTTCTCATCTTCTTCTCCGATCTTTATTAGATATCTTTATCTAATTAATTGTTTCCCAGATATATGCTAGGTCCTGAAACTTTTTTCAAGTAAACAAATAATCTGTCATTCTTATTTCCCTTAAACTTCTCAAAAGGATAACAAGTATATAAGATTAATGAATCTCCACTAGCCTTTAGGTTGTAAGCCTTATCATAATTATTTTTTACCACAAATTTATTTAAAACTTTATATTTATAAATTCCATATGTGGTAATAAAAGTGAAATCGTCATTTTTCTTAACGCTCTTAAGGCCGTTAAAATAAAGTGTATTATGAGCTCCAATTAATGTAGTTCCATTAAATCCCGGCAACATACTTCCCGGATAAGTTCCTGCACCCTTTTCGAAATACTCATATCTGTCTCCCATGTAGATTGGAGCATTAATTCCATTTTTATCAGATTTTAAAAGACCATACTGCTGTCCATTGCTAGGCATAACAACATTCTTAGCCAATAAAGTTTTTTCATTTTCATTGCCCTGGCTAGGCTCGAACTTAGTATCATCGTCAATGTAAATAGGCTGGCTATTTAGCATATTAGCTTTAATGCTGTTAATAAGCGCATAACTATCACTGTTCTTATATCCAATATAGAAAATCATACATGCCACTGCTGCAATCAAAAATGGATAATAGAAATATTTTAAAACCTGCACCATCTTAAAATAGTTTATAGTATAGTTCTTAGGTTTTACCCTTCCTACTTTTTCCTTAACCTGAATAGGCTCATAAGTAGAGTGAGCATACATTTCTAAGCTCTTTCTCTTTCCAATTCTTAAAGCCACAACTGCCACTATCAATGCAATTATTCCTGCTAAAAAGAAACCATATTTTTCAGGCATTCCTTCTTTAATATACTTTAAATCCTCGCCAGTGCTTTTAATGGCCGGTGACTTATCTATTACTATTCTGCCCATTGAATCAATATAATAACTGTTTCTTGTGGCTGAATCATATTCGTATTTTAATCCAAGAGCAGCAAAAGCATCATTATACTTTACGAAAACATCATTTCTTTCTTTAGTGGTTTTCGCCTTTAAATCTGCCTGTCTAGCCTTAGCTAACATCTTAACGAAATATCTGGCCTGATATGCGTTAACGTCCACATCATCCTTATAAAGATAATTCTTTAACTGATTAATGAAGTTAACATCCAGCTCCACAGGATATGCCTTACTAGTTATATCATCTATAATATATTCTTTATTCTCATCAAAAGATACTGCAAAAACGTTATTGACCATAAAAATATTAACAATCAATAAGCACATTATTATTCCTGATAATCTAATTAATTTCTTCACTATCCGCCCTCCTCTAATTTTCCAAAAATAATTATAACAAAAAATACATATAAATGCTATAAATTGCCACAAAAAAAAGATTCCCATGACAGCCATCATCTTCACTGTTTATTATGGCTTCGTAAAGATAATATACATACTGTCATAGGAATCTTTTATATTAGTTATTTAATTGTTATTTAACTTTTTTAGCTTTAGTCCATTTACTGTAAACTGTATTGCCGTTGTTTACCTTAAATGCTCTAGCCTTAACCCAAATCTTCTTATTATTAAACTTCTTATGCTTAATAGTGAATTTAGCCTTCTTAACTAACTTCGCTTTTTTGATTGTCTTATTTGCAATAATGTTTTTCTTCTTAAAACTCTTCTTCTTTGAGAAGCGTAACTGATAACCTGTAGCGCCAGTTACTTTCTTAAGAGAAATTTTAATTTTCTTAGCCTTTTTAATCTTCTTAGCTGTCTTAACCTTAGTCTTAGCTACTGGGATATTAGCGTTTGATTCATTCTGGATACTACCGTTTTGTGAAGTTATAACTTCTGTGGCATTGTTTGATTCATTCTGGATACTACTTTTCTGTGTAGTTATTTCATCTACTATTCTAGAACCATAGAATGTTTTATGAGTAACAAATGTGGTATTAGAAATAGTGAATGTAAATGCAGTATTAGTTGGTAAATCTTCACCACTTTCTTTGTAATTACCATATCCATAATCAATATTTAGATGTCCATCAAAATTATTAGGTATTCTAATATCTGCCTCTAGAACATATGGAACTCCAGCCTGTAAGTCTATTGTTCTATCGAAATAAACCTGATTATCTGAATAATTTCCTCTAATTTTCACTCTGGTCTTTTTATTAATGCTAGATGTTAATGTAGTTGAAAGATGATATTTATTTCCGGCAATTCCCTCTATTTCAGGAGACTTTGACTGTAATGCCCAAATAGTATTTCCTACATTAGAAACATTAACTGAAGTTCCATTCTTAACTTCTGTATTTCTTGAAAATGTAGCATCGCCTGCCCAGCTGTTAAGTCCTGCTGCGAAAGTAGTAAACTTAGCATTTGCTTCAGCCACCATATCTGTATCTTCATCCTTTATATAATAAGTCTCTGTAACCGGCTCTTTCTTCTGATATACTCTAACATAATCTACTTCCATAGTTGATCTGTTAGGGAATGCATTATTATCAATATTATTTCCTGGCCAATCGCCACCAATAGCTAAGTTTAATATAATAAACTGCGCTTTTCTAAATTCATCAAAATCGCCATCTTCTGTAAGCTGATATGTCTGGTAAATATTATCTTCGCTGTCAATATAGAATTTAGCCACATCTTTATCCCAAATCATTCCATATACATGCCACTGTGTTCTATCGTTTACTGCACCGAAGTTTGTAGTCTTTGTATCTGCCTTAGTTCCTTTATATGACCAGTGAAGATTAGCATATATTTTATTTTCTGTGTTGATAGCTTCCATAATATCCATCTCACCACATGCCGGCCAACCTACTTGGTCATAATTATTTCCTAAAGTCCAAAATGCCGGCCAAGCACCTGAAAAGCTAGGAAGCTTCATTTTAGCTTCAAACTTACCATACTTAAAATACTGCTTTTGATTAGTATTAATTCTTCCGGAAGTATACTGCTTACCTCCATAGTTTTCTTTTAACGCGTGAATTTTAAGAGTACCGTTACTAACCTCGAGGTTTTGTGATCTCTTAGTATAATACTGACGTTCGTTATTTCCTCCACCATTGCCGTTTTCCTCGATGTTCCAATTACTAGTATTAAGCGCAGTTCCATTAAACTCATCGCTCCATACTAACTGATACTCACCTGCCGCCTTAACTTCCTTTTTCTCAAAAGAAGCAAATGTTAGTCCGCCAACTAACATACTAAGTGACACTGCCATAACTGTCACTTTTTTTAAAGTTTTCCTTTTGTTAAAATGTTTCATTTTAACCTCCTCATAAATAAATTTTAACCCCTTCAATTTTTAAATTTATTTATCGTCTCTGAATTCTTTTAATTCATCGACAGAAAATACATAATCTGTATTGCAGAAATCACATTTAACATTGATTTCCTTTCCATCATTAATAATCTCATCTAACTGCTTTTTATTAATGCTGGCTATGGCATTTCCCACTTTTTCTCTACTGCAATTGCAATAAAACTGTGTAGGAATAGTATCTGTTATCTCTAAATCTTCATCATCTGTCACGTACTTTAAAATCTCCTCAGGAGTCATTCCCTGCTCTAACATATCTGTAACAGACTTTATAGAATTCACTCTTTCTTCTAATTTGTTTATCGTCTCTTCATCCGCAAAAGGCATTAACTGAACAATAAATCCACCAGCCTGCTTAACTGTATTATCCTTCTCCATTAAAACACCCAGTCCCACTGCTGATGGCACCTGCTCTGAAGAAGCGAAATAGTAAGCTAAATCCTCTGCTACCTCGCTGGTAGTTAAATTAATCTTACTGTCATATGGTTCTTTTAATCCCATATCCTTAACCACTGTCAATGTTCCGTAGCCAATTGCCGCACCTACATCCAGTTTACCTAAATAATTTGGTGGAATTATGATACTAGGATCTCCAACATAACCTTTTACATTTCCCTTTGAGTCTGCAGTGACTGTAACCCCGTTAATTGGACCATCTCCCACCATTCTAAGAGTTAAAATATCATTGTCTCCCTTCATCATAACGCCCATCATGGCGCCACCTGTTAATAATCTTCCCAAAGCCGCTGTACAAACCGGACTGGTATTGTGATGCTCTCTGGCTGTCTCCACCATCTCTCTAGATGTTATGGCGAAACATCTAATCTGCTTATTTGAAGTAGTTGCTCTAACTATGTAATCCATTTTTTACCCTCTTTTCTTTTATAATAAACCTTTTTCTATTCTCTCACGCTTACCGTTTTCTCTAGCTACAATGTAAACCCTGTCGATGCCTTTTTTATCTATAAGTTCATCATCCGCCTCATTGTCACTAAAGGCAATATACGCCTTCTCAAAAATCATCCCCGCCTCATCTAGAGCTTTCTTAATTTCTTCTATTGAATATGCCCTCTGAGTATGCGTCTCATCACTTCTTTCATAAAGTCCTGACAGAGTCTTTTCAAAAATCGTTAAATCATAGGAATTAATTTTTCTCTCTTTATCAAAGTAATTATCCCAGATAAAGCTGCAATCATCTCTAACCTCAGATATCTGACCATCCCCAATCTTTTCAAAAAAGGCACTTGTCTTTAAATCAAAAACAAAGACGCCATCGGGATCTAAGTATTTATTCACCAATGAAAATGTGGTTACTAAATCCTTATAATCCACTAAGTAATTAATGCTGTCGCAGACACTAACTACTCCTGCCACAGTGCCGTACATCTCAATCTCCCTCATATCCTGAAGCAGATAAAGGATGTCTCTGTCATTCTTTTTTTCCATGGCAATCTGTAGCATCTCATAGGAATTATCCACCCCAATCATGTCATATCCCTTATCACTTAATCTGGCTGTAATATTTCCTGTGCCACATCCTAGTTCTAGCACGATGCCATCCCTTAGACCATTTTCGTTAAATAATTTAACAATGTAATCGGTCCACTTGTCGTACTCTATATTATCCATTAATTGATCATAAACATTAGCAAAACCTGTGTATGAATCCAAACCAATACCTCCTTTGCGGTATTTCTATTATACTTGGTTTTAATAAATTATACTACCGAAAATATGACGTTTACTAATCCTTAAAATTTCGCTATAATTATTTAAGTCAAACATTGAGAATTAATTTTAAGGAGATAAAATCAGTATGAATAAGATTAAACAGATTGGTGCTATCGCTACCATCGCAGTTATTGTTATCTGCATTATTGCGGCATTTGTATTCGGTATATTAACATACACTGTGGGAAGCAAATATGCTCCAGCCCTTAAGGCTAGTGTCTGGGCAATGGTAGTTGTTCCGGTTTTCGTTTACGCAGCATTTATGATAGCCGGCGTACTTGGAAGAAAAAATAAAGAAGATTAAGAACTAATAAAAAAGACTTGCATTGATAAATATCAGTGCAAGTCTTTTTTTAGGCTTATGGCCCTATTATTAAATCTTATTTATTTCTGTAAATGATTTCGTGTCTTCCCGGACCGTTACTTACCATTGTTACAGGTACTTCTAATTCTTTCTCAATGAACTCGATATACTTTCTACAATTCTCTGGTAACTTATCATATTCTGTAATTCCTCTGATGTCTTCCTTCCATCCAGGTAATACTTCGTATACCGGCTTAGCTTTCTTTAACTTAGCTGTAACAGGGAAATCTTTAGTTACTACACCGTCGATTTCGTATCCTACGCAGACAGGTAGTTCATCTAAATATCCTAATACATCTAATACTGTAAGAGCTACTTCAGTAGCACCCTGCATTCTAACACCGTATCTAGAAGCAACTGCGTCAAACCATCCCATTCTTCTAGGACGACCTGTTGTAGCGCCGTACTCACCGCCGTCGCCACCGCGTCTTCTTAACTCATCAGCTTCCTCACCGAAGATTTCACTTACGAACTCTCCTGCTCCAACAGCACTTGAGTAAGCTTTAACTACAGTAATGATATCCTTAATCTCATATGGTGGAATACCAGCTCCAATAGCTCCGTAAGCAGCTAATGTAGATGATGATGTAACCATTGGATAGATACCGAAATCAGGATCCTTTAATGTTCCTAACTGGCCTTCTAATAAAATAGTCTTTCCTTCTTTAATAGCATCATGCAATAACTTAGAAGTATCGCAAACATATGGTGCTATCATATCTCTATATTCATGAAGAGTATTTAAAAGTTCTTTAGGATCAATCTTTGGTGCATTGTAAAGATTCTCTAAAGTTACATTTTTAATACCTGCAATTCTCTCAACTTTTTCCTCTAGTATCTCATCATCAAATAACTCTGATACCTGGAAACCAATCTTAGAATATTTATCTGAATAGAAAGGTGCAATACCTGACTTAGTTGATCCAAATGACTTTCCAGCTAATCTAGCTTCCTCATATGTATCAAAGTCAATGTGATATGGCATCATAACCTGTGCTCTGTCTGATACAACCACGTTAGGCTTTGGCACTCCCTTTCCTACTATTCCATCTATTTCTTTTATAAGATCTGGAATGTTCAATGCCACTCCGTTTCCTATAACACATGTAGTGTGCTGATAGAATGCTCCTGATGGAAGAATATGAAGTGCAAACTTACCATAGTCATTGACAATAGTATGACCTGCATTACTTCCTCCCTGGAATCTAACTATGTAGTCAGATTTTTCTCCCAGCATATCTACGATTTTACCTTTTCCTTCGTCGCCCCAGTTGGCTCCAACGATTGCTCTTACCATTCGGATTCCTCCTTGCTTAATGAACAATTAGTTAACAAGTTGCATTTTTTACCACGTAACATTATACTATTTTATCTATAAAAATGCTAGAGGAAATTCTATCAATATTAGAATCTCCCTTATTATTATTTGATTATTGCGAATTGTTACCTATTATGATATATTAGAAGTTGCGTATTTATAAGATTTATATGCTAAATACAGAATCTCTTTTAAAGGTTTCCCCCTTGTTGAAATCTTTAATAAGAATAACTGTTAAATTAATTGTAAGATATTTATTTTTAGGAGGAAAACATGTACAAGATTGTCAAAAGAACACAGTTAAATGATAGTGTTGTTCGTATTGAAGTTGATGCGCCTGAAGTAGCTGCTAAGGCTAAGGCTGGTCAGTTCGTAATCATCAGAGTTGATGAGCTAGGTGAAAGAGTTCCTTTTACTATTCATGACGTTGACAGAGAAAACGGAACAGTAACTATTATTTTCCAGATTGTCGGCGGTTCTACTCTTCTTTTAGAACAGGTTAAAGAAGGTGAGTATATCCTTGATTTCGTAGGTCCACTAGGTACTGCCACAGAATTTGAGGGAGCTAAGAATGTCTGCGTAATCGGTGGTGGTGTAGGTAACGCCATTGCATATATGTCAGCTAAAACACTTCACGAGGAAGGTGCTAAGGTAGACGTTATCGCAGGTTTCCGTAGCAAGGATATCGTTATTTTAGAAGACGAATATAAGAGCATTTGTGACAATTTATACATTACTACAGACGATGGAACTTATGGCGAGAAAGGTTTTGTTACAGATAAATTAAAATCATTAATCGAAGCTGGAAATAACTACGATTTAGTTATTGCCATCGGACCTATCCCAATGATGAAGTTTGTTTCTAAAACAACAGAGCCATATAATATTAAAACTTTAGTATCTCTAAATCCTATTATGATTGACGGTACAGGAATGTGCGGTGGTTGCCGTGTTACTGTAGGCGGAGAAATCAAGTTCGCATGTGTTGACGGACCTGACTTCGACGGACATCAGGTAGATTACGATGAGCTTATGTCACGTAACTCTACATATAAAAATACTGAAACTCATGATAGAGAAAACTGCCGTTTATATAAAGCTGCAGAAGTGGGAGGTACAAAATAATGCCAAATATGTCAATGACAAAGGTTCCAATGCCTGAGCAGGATCCTAATGTAAGAAATAAAAACTTCGAGGAAGTATCTTTAGGATACACAGAAGAAATGGCAGTTGAGGAAGCCGAGCGTTGCCTTAACTGTAAGCATAAACCATGTGTTACAGGTTGTCCTGTAACTGTTAGAATTCCTGAATTCATCGAGAAAGTAGCTGCAAAAGATTTCGAGGCTGCTTATGAGATTATCACTAGCACAAACGGTCTTCCTGCTGTCTGCGGAAGAGTTTGTCCACAGGAAAGCCAGTGTGAGAGCAAGTGTGTTAGAGGAATTAAGGGTGAGCCTGTAGCTATCGGACGTCTTGAGAGATTCGTAGCTGACTACCATAGAGCTCACAGCAATGACAAAGCTACTAAGGTAGAGTCAAACGGAATTAAGGTAGCTGTAGTTGGTGCCGGTCCTTCAGGACTTACTTGTGCTGCTGACTTAGCTAAATTAGGATATGAAGTAACTATTTTCGAAGCTTTCCACAAAGCTGGTGGTGTTTTAGTTTACGGTATTCCTGAATTCAGATTACCTAAGTCAATCGTACAGAACGAAGTTGATAACTTAACTAACTTAGGTGTTGAGATTAAGACTGATATGGTTATCGGTAGAGTTCTTTCAATTGACGAAATCATGGAAATGGGATATAAGGCTGTATTCATCGGTTCAGGTGCCGGCCTTCCATCATTCATGGGAATCGAAGGTGAAGCTTTAGTTGGTGTTTACTCAGCTAACGAGTACTTAACACGTGTTAACTTAATGAAAGCTTACTTAGAAGAATATGATACACCAATTATTAAGAGTAAATCAGTTGCAGTAGTTGGTGGTGGTAACGTAGCTATGGATGCTGCTAGAACTGCTATCAGATTAGGTGCTGAGCACGTACATCTTATCTATCGTCGTGGTATGGAAGAATTACCAGCTAGAGCTGAGGAAGTTCACCACGCTATGGAAGAGGGAATTGAGTTCCACACATTATGCAATCCAGTTAAGATCTTAGGTGACGAAGATGGTCGTGCACAGAAGATTGAATGCTTAAAGATGGAATTAGGTGAGCCTGATGCTTCAGGACGTCGTCGTCCGGTTCCAGTTGAGGGAAGCAACTTTACAATTGACGCTGACACAGTTATCATGTCAATCGGTACTTCTCCTAACCCACTTCTTCGTACAACAACAGAAGGCCTTGAGGCTAACAAGTGGGGATGTTTAGTAGTTAACGAGGAAACTCTTGAAACTACTAGAAAGAATGTTTACGCAGGTGGGGATGCCGTAACTGGTGCTGCTACTGTTATCTTAGCAATGGGTGCTGGAAAACAGGCTGCTGAACATATTCATAAAAGATTATCAGAATAATTAATATATTCACTATAAGCTGCGATTAAATCGCAGCTTATTTTTTTGCAATTTAAAAAGGGACCCTTTAGAGTCCCTTTTTTGGTATTTATCTATTCTATAATATTATTTAGCTAACTTTAACTTTTTTCTTTCTAGTCCACTTACCATAAATCTTATTTCCAGATAATATCTGATAAGCTCTAGCTCTAATCCAAAGTTTCTTCTTATTCTTTATTTTACTGCCCTTTAAAGTAAACTTAGCTTTCTTAACTATTTTAATCTTTCTTACAGTTTTCTTTAAAACAATATTCTTTTTATTAAATTTCTTTGATTTAGAAATCTGAATCTGATATCCACTAGCGCTGTTAACCTTCTTTAAGCTTACCTTAATCTTTTTAGAAGAATTTTTCTTTATAGCCTTCTTTACCTTAGTTTTTCCTAAGTTATTTTTAATATTCTCTAAATTAACATTACTAACTGCAGTTTCATTAGAGTTGTTATTGATAGCTGTAACTGGCTCTTCACCATTAACATCACCCTGAGTATTAAAAGTAGTTGTTCTCTGGATAGTGCTTCTCTGTGTTGTATTTCTCTGAGTTGTAACTCTCTGTGTTGTAACTCTCTGTGTTGTTACGCGCTGAGTTGTTATGCGCTGTGTTGTTGCATCAACTGCTGCATTGTCAGTGCCATAAACTCCTAATTCATAGAATGAATAACCGTATGTGCTACTTCTGCTTATCATTTTTAATTTAATATACTTAGCCTCTACCTGATTAGCTAAGGTGATTGTATCTACTCTAACACCTGCGCCGCTTTCTACCTGAGCCACATCTGTATAATTAGAACCGTCATTAGATACCTGAACTATATATTTAGATGCTGATGCTCCCTCCCAGGAAATATCTACTTCTTTTACCTTCTTAACGCTACCTAAATCTAAAATATACTCAATGTCATCAACTCCATGCTGTGACTCCCATCTAGTCTCAATATTATTGTCATAACCCATATTGATCTTATTATTATCTTTTACAGAAGTAGCTGAAGCTTGAACACCAT
>CACZSI010000039.1 GCA_902783775.1 uncultured Lachnospiraceae bacterium | reverse complement strand
TCGTTATCTTCTGCTACCTTTAATATATTTTTAAAAATCTTTTTCTTACAGTAATAGCATCTGTCTATAGGGTTTTTCGTAAACTCCGGAATATTTAATTCATTAACTTCCACTAAAGCATATCTGATTTGATTTTCTTCTAAGAAATGCACAGCCTGCTTTAGTTCTCTCTTAGGATAAGAATGTAGTACAGCTGTAATAGCCATCACATTGTCTCCTAAAACTTCTTTTGCTGCCGCTAATAAAAAAGTGGAATCAACACCTGCTGAGAAAGCCACACAAACTTTTTCCATTTTTTCTAGTAATTTTTCTAGTTCTTCCACCTTTTTATAAATTATATTTTCATCCACTACTAAATGACTATTCTCCATCGTTTCCTCCGTTTTCTTTACAAGCTAATCTATTAATCTGGGTAGCTACATATGCCGCTCCATAGCCATTGTCAATATTAACCACCGAAATGCCATTGGCACAGGAATTAATCATTGTCAGCAATGCAGATAAGCCATCAAATGAAGCCCCATATCCCACTGATGTAGGTACGGCAATTACCGGATTTTTTACTAATCCGCCAATAACTGACGCCAGTGCTCCCTCCATTCCTGCAATAGTTATAACGCAATTAGCCTTATTTATAACATCTATCTTATCTAATAATCTGTGAATTCCACTTACTCCCACATCATATACTCGGGTGACATTACCCCCGAAATATTCTACTGTCAATGCAGCTTCCTCTGCCACTGCTATATCTGCAGTTCCAGCTGTAACCACTGCTATATTTCCTATTTTTTCTTTATTTTTTTCTTTTTTTAGTATGCCTGATATTTCATCGTATTCTATGTCACTTATAACTTCTTTAATCACCTCATACTGGTGCTTGCTAGCTCTAGTGCCAAAAACTTCCCCATTGTCATCATATATCTTTTTAAAGATTTCCTTTAAATGCTCATCTGCTTTTTTATTGCAAAAGATAACTTCGGCAAATCCCTGTCTCTCTTTTCTATCAGTATCAAGCTTAGCAAAATTCATTTCAGCATACTTTTTTTCCTCAAAAAAATGGAGGGTATCTTCTAAAGACAGTTCTCCATTTTTAAATTTATCTAACACTTCTACCGTCTCCATAAGCCCTCCATTTTTTAATATTTAGTTTTCATCTGATTTTACTATTCTAGATAATACTCTGTTAGGATCCTTAACTAATACGATAACTAGCCATATTAATAGTCCTAATACTACTGCTGAAAAACCTAGAAAAGCATCATTTACCATATCCTTAATAGGTGGAGTGAAATATTCTGCTCCCTGATCTAAATATTCTATAATAGCATCTCCTATCCACATAATAGTGGCGCCCCAATACATAAAACATAAATATCCGATACATGCTTTTTTACTTTTGGGATAATTAAAATACCACACCATAGTACTGACTATAGCTGCAGTCATTGATATTAATAGCGTCATACCTATACCTCTTTTTTAACTTTTTTGTCTGCCATCTCTACTCTCTTAACTGCCACTAACATACCTATCCAAACGACAGTAATTAAAACAGCCATTAATACTCCGGTAGTTCCCATCTCCGCCAACATCTCTTTTCTATCCTCGGCATTTACCGCATTTGTTAAAAATGGAAAGAAAGGTACTACCTCTCCATGCCAAATATGTTCAAACAATAATAAAATAGAACCAAAAGATGACATCTTAACAAGCCAACCTAGCTTAGTTGAAAAAGGAATTTTTCCGTCATCATGTTTTTCATTTTTTTTAATAACCTTTGAACTAACCCCTGCCACAACAGCCTCTGCTGCAGGTACTAAAAAACAAGCCATATTCTTTTCTCCTTTTCGTACATTATCTCTAAACAATTTTAACATTTTTTTATAAAAAAATAAATAGCTTATATGCCTATAAAAAACATATAAACTATTTATTCTTAATTTATTTCTCAGTGAAATTTTCTTTTTTAATATTAAAAGTTATATCATCATAAACAATATTTAAAGGCAATTGCATTTTATAATTACCGCTGTCTAATAGATCTTTTTGTAGCTTTACTCTGGATGTATTAAGGGCCTTATCACTTAATGTTTTTTCGTAAATACTTAAAAATCTGTTTAAATAATTCTTTTCACTTCCTTTATTAGATGGTGTTTTAATCTGTGAAATTGCCTTATCTCTAATGTCAAAAAAACTATCGTTATTATTTGTACCTAAAGTTACAATGGCATCAAAATAAATATATTGCCCTAGATTACTTAGTCCATCCTTTTTAGCTAAGTTTAAACTAGGATAAATATACTCATTATCTAAAACCATGTTTTGGGCCTGAATCATTTCATCATCAGTACATGCCTTAATCCAGGCAGCCTCAAAATATGTACCCAGCCTTTGGTGAGAGTAAGTTCCCTTAACTTCCTCTAGGGCATCTCTGTACTGAGTCATAATATTGTCATCAGGTTTTAATTTAATATATTGGTCTACCACCTTTAAAATATCGCCGCGACGTGAACTAAAACCTATAATACCGGCAGTATAACCATAGCCATCACCGTAATCTTTGATTTTAGCATAGTTATTTCTGTATTCCTTACTACGTCCATCTGCAATAGATATTAGAGAAATCGCTTCCTCTCTTAGCATCCCCTGTGAAATATCATTACCACCAGATATGTAATTGGCATTTCTCGCCTCGTATGTTACTATATCTGCCTGCTTTGTGGTTGCTCCAGGAAACAGTGCTAGCGCCGCCACTGTAATAAGCACTACCATAATTATAACCGTCAATAACGGTATTTGATGCTTTTCGCAAAACTTCCTTAAGTTACATTTGTTTATCATTAATATTCCTTTATGTTTTTCTTCTCAAATATTAGTAATTTATTTTTTGATAATTGCTATCTACAATAGTTAAAATATTTGTAAATAGATAATTATGATTTTTCTCATTTACCATTAATTTATGCTGGTATAGATAATCAGCCACAGAATATGGTGAATATTGAACTGCTTTACTGTAGACAATACTTCCATCCTCTAGCTTAGCATATGCCCTGGTTCTCCATTTCTCGCTCATCTCCTTCTTAGAATTAGTTGAGAAAAGAATTGTCATTGCATATGTAGCTGATGTCTCAGTCTGATTATACGTATTAGAACATTTACCCTTTTGGGTGCTCTTAAATGATCTAACATATTTATTGTTTGATCCGTAATATAATTCAGATGCCTCCACATAGTCAGCTAATGAATATACTAGTCCTGATTCAACTACTTTTTTATTGTTAATCTTATCTTCCACTGAATAAAGTGTTCTCATTCCATTAAGATTAGCACTAATCTGATTTCCAATAACAAAAAGCTGACTTTCAATGGTCTTAGTAACTGCCTCTGTAGGCTTTTGAGTTACAACCTCTGTTGGCTTTTCGGTTATTGCTTCAGTAGGTTTCTGCGTAGTAGGCTGTGGCTCTACATATTCAATCAATTGCCATTTCTGACTGTCATCATTTGATAATTTCTGTTGTCTTACTGCATTGCCATCATTGTTACCACTATCTGCTAAGGCTAATAAACTTCCTTTATTGATAATTCTATACTCGTTTTCGCCAACCTGCTCTAATCTAAAAGACTGAGCATCAGCATTATTTTTCTGCCATGTCTGATACTGTTTTCCTCTGTCGAGAGATGCGCTTGGATTATCAATGGCTCTGCCGCTAGCGCATTTTGGTTCAATTACATACCAAAAATCATCTTTTAAATTAAATTTATAAAGCTGTGCGCTTGTTTTATTTTCATCCCAAGTTCTTATCTGTAGGCTGTTAGCATCAGTGCCATTTGGGATATCCATCACTCTTTTAGTTGCCACATTTTTTATTAGATAATATTTATTAGTATCTACTTTTTTTCCACCATCCTTTGATGGCACTTCTAATTCCACTTCATTGTCGATACACTCACCGAAGAAAGGTTCATTGCCATGCCATGTAAAAAGCTGTGTGTGAACATTTCTATCCCAGCCACTTCCCTGCTTTTTAGCGGCGTGATAAACTATGAAATCCTGTTTTCCATCAGGTGATTTTACAAATGATGCATGACCTGGTCCAAATATACTTTCGCTTTTTCTAAATACCGGATTATTAGATTTAGACCAAGCTGAAGGATTTAGAAAATCTCCATTAGAACATGTAATTCTTCCTAAACAATAATCATCTGTCCAGCTTCCGCTAGCTGAATAAATAATATGAACACTATTTCCCTTAACTAAAACCTCAGGGCCCTCATTTACCTTAGGATCACCAATTGTCTCCCAGGATTTTTCCGGTCTTGAAATACATACTCTGTTAGAAGACAATGTGTATGGATTACTCATTTTAGCAATATATAAATTCTGTGCCACATTGTTGTCACCTTCCCAGCCTGACCATACAAAATACATCTGATTATTGTATGTAAATACTGTTCCGTCTATTGCCCACTTATCTGCTGCACTGTCGTATAGTTTTCCTTTTAGAGTGTAATTTCCATCCATTGGGTCATTGGCATTAGTTCCACCTTCTAATACAAACATTCTGTGAGTAAAGTTATCGCCGTTATTACAATCTGCTGCAAAATAAATATACCAATGACCGTTTAAATAAAATAATTCCGGAGCCCAAAACTCGCCAGTAGCATTTCCTGATGAATTAGGACGATATACTGTCTTAGCCTTTGAGCTTCCTAAATCTTCTAAATTCTTTGATTTAGTAATGCAGATATTTCCATCTGAGTAACACTGATAATAATTATCCCCTGCTCTTATCACCCAAGGATCTGCACCATCATATTTAATTGGGTTAGTAAAAGTAGCTGATTTTTTCACCTTCTCCACTCTCCACTGCTGATTCTGACTGTTAGATGCTCTCTGCTGCTTAACTGCACCATTTACATCCTCCAATGTCAAATTGCTTTTTTTATTAATAATCTTATAGATATTACCATTTACTAATTCGAACTTAAAATCCTGAGCGTCATATCCATTTCTAGTCCATGTCTGATACTGAACTCCCTCATTCATGGATTCATTAGGATTATCGATAGCTCTAAGCGGTGCACAAAGTGGCAAAATATTATAATAACCTCTCTGAGCTGTCTCCTTAATTCTAAACTGCTGTGCCTTAGTTCCATTGCTGTTAAATGTCTGCAATTTAGCATTGTTAGCGCTGCTGCCGTCGCTAATATCAAAACATTTATTGGTTGCTACATTAACAATTCTATAAATATAAGACTCATCCATTGTAGCCTCATTAGCTGCCTTAGTACTTATGTTAAATGCATTAATATTTAACATTGATGCCGCCATTAGTATAGACATCATTACACAAAATCGCTTTTTCATTTTCCGCTCCTTATATTTTATTATTTATTTCCAATACTATTTTACTTAAACTATACAACTCAGACAATATTTATAAAAATACTGATACCATAAATAAAAAAAGTAAACTAATAAAGTAAATAAATGTAAAATCATCGCCGTTTTAATTGTTTATTAATTCAGTATTTGGTAAAATAATTATAGTAACAATTGACCGAATCAAAATTAAATATTTTTGGTTTTCACAAACTTTTAGGAGGACAAAAAATGAAGTTTTATGTATGTAACAATTGTGGAAACATTATCAGATATGATAATCAGACTGCTGTACCTGTAATGTGCTGTGGAGAGGCTATGACACAGTTAGTTCCCGGTACTACTGATGCAGCCACAGAAAAGCATGTACCTGTTATTGAAATTAACGGTAACCTTGTGACAGTTAAGGTGGGGGATGTGGAGCATCCTATGTCAGAGGAGCATTATATCCAGTGGATTGTTCTTGAGACTAAAAAAGGATCACAGAAGGTTAACTTAACACCATTTGATAAGCCTGAAGCTACTTTTGCACTAACTGATGGCGATGAAGTTGTGGCAGCTTACGAATATTGTAATCTACATAGATTATGGAAAGCTGAAGTTTAATTTAAAATTAAATTTAAAATCTAAAAGCGTTTCGCATTATGTTTTACATTTTGCGAAACGCTTTTTTCTTATGGTAATACTACTGTATTATTAATATCAAATTTCTTTTTAGCATAATTAGGATTTACTAAAGATAAAATATTGTTATATAAGTATTCGTGATTATTGCTATTGCTCATTAAACTACCATCATATAGGTAGGATGCAATATCATAAACACTGTTAGTCTTTGTCTCACCGTAAATCACTGTACCATCTTTTAAGATAATATATGGTCTCATAGCTAACTGTTCTGATAAAAAGCTTGTACTTTTACCAAATAACATTGTCATTGTATACATATCATATTTATCATCTGACAATGCCTGATTCTTTCCTGCAGCTGTGGCCTCAAAAGCTTTAATATATGGATTATTAGCATTTAATGTAAGTTCAGCATCTTTGCTCTTATTTTTTATGGCATAGATTAAACCAACCTTACTAATCTCATCGCTTTTTTCAATCTTATATAGAGTTCTAAAACCACCTAACGTAGTGCTAATCTGGAATCCGTTGATGCTAGCCTTTGGTGCTGCTTTCTTAGTTGTTACTTCCTGAGTTGTTACCTGCTGTGTAGTTGGTGCCTGTGTAGTTGGCTGCTGTGTTGTCACCTGCACAGTAGTTGGCGCCTGAGTTGTTGGTGCCTGTGTTGTTGGCTTAACTGTTGTCTCTATCTCTTTTATATTATCTAGAGCAGCCTGTGCAGCCTCTTTTGTGTTATATACCTTCATACTTACATTAGATATTTTAACATTAGCCTTATTAGATGACTTGTTATTAACGTATCCCATCATAATTCCATATAAGTAATCTCTGCTCTCACTAGGCTTAAACATAGTTTTTACAACCTTAGTCTCTCCCGCCTTTACATCAGTAAGAACTGTGGCATCTTCTGCAGAGTAATCAGTCTTTTGAGCTAAAAACATAAATGTCTTATCCACATCTGATGAAACTGTATATGTGGCAACATAATACTTAGAAGAATCTAAGCTAATTGGAGTCTGAACTAGCTGAGTATCCCAGGCATTTCCAGAACTATATGCCGGTACATTTACATTTAATGAACCATTTCCATTGTTAGTAAATGTCGCATTGTTAGCTGAATTTTCTTCCCAATTACTTCCTGAATTAAAAGCTGTATTCTTTAGCACTTCTGTTCCATTAACTACCTGTGTAGCTGTTGTAGTCTGCTGTGTTAAAGCCTGTGTTGTAGGCTGCACAGTAGGCGCATTATTATCTTTTACATAATATCTTACATAATCCACTTCCATTGTAGCTGGGAATGCATTGTTATCAATATTATAACCTGGCCATTCACCACCTATTGCTAAGTTTAAGATTACATATGCATCTAGTTTAAGTGGAGCCTTATTAGCTGCATCACTTGTCAGATCAACTGTGTGATAAACTTCATTGTCCACATACCATTTGATATATGTATCTGTTCTCTCCACACCATAAGTATGCCACTGTGAAAGGTTTAATCCCCAACCGTATGTACCATTAGATAAGCTGTTAATATCATCTGAAAATGTTCCCACTTTCTTAGGCCAATGAGCTGTTCCATAAGCTACATTTTCTGTATTTACAGCTTCCATAATATCTATCTCACCACATTCAGGCCATCTCAAACCATTTCCTCCCATCAGCCAAAAAGCTGGGAATGTTCCATTGAAAATAGGAAGTTTTATTTTAGCTTCAATTCTTCCATTGCCCAATGTGATTTTATTTTCTGTGTTAATTCTGCCGGATGTGTAATTATACTGTTTAGTCTGTCCATTCTCGTCAATGCCGCTTACATTTTTCTTATTAGCAGTAATTTTCAATGTTCCATTGTTTACCTTGATAGTATCGGCGTCTCCATTGTAATACTGTAACTCATTATTCCATCCGCCGTAGCCGTTTACTTCCACGTTCCATGTGTTTTTATTAAGTGAATTTCCGTCAAATTCCTCTGACCACTGAACCTTCCATCCATTCATGTCAATGGCCTCTCCTCTGGCTGCCTCCACATTGTTGTTAAATGTAAGACCGCACACAGACATACTTAACACTAATACTAAACTTGTTATTTTTTTCTTCATATATGCCTCCTTTAGTGTTATAACCCTATATATTTTAAGCCTATACCTTTCGATATAGGCTTATTTTTATTAGTTTAATACTACTGATTTATTCCAATCAAATTTCTTGTAAGCATAGTTATTATTAACTACCTTTAAGATATTGTTATATAGATAATCATGGTTTAATTCATTGGCCATTAAATTATTATCATATAAATAATCTGCAATATCATATACACTAGTAGTATTTACTGTACTATACTTCACAGAACCGTCTCTAAATTTAACATAAGCTCTAACTCTTAGATTAGTGCTGTAGAATTCCTTAGTGTCAATGAATAACATTGTCATTGTATACTTAGAAACTGTGTTAGTTGAAAGTAATGTGTTCTTTCCTGCAGCTGTAGCCTCGTACTGTTTAACATATGGGCTGTTTACACCTACTAACATATTATCAGCATCTGCATAATCAGCTAATCCATAGATTAATCCAACTGAATCTACCTGCTCATTTTCATTTTCAATAGAGTAGATTGTTCTAAATCCACCTAACTTAGTACTAATCTGGAATCCGTCAACGCCTACCTTAACATTGTCATGATTCTGCATAGCAGTTGTAGTCTGCTGTGTTGGCTGTATTGTTGTAGGCTGCTGTGTAGTCTGCTTCTGTGTTGTTACCTGCTGTGTTGGCTGTATTGTTGTAGGCTGCACAGTAGTCTGTCTCTGAGTTGTAGGCTGCACAGTAGTCTGCTTCTGTGTTGTTACCTGCTGTGTAGTAGCCTGCTGTGTTGGCTTCTGTGTTACAACCTCACCTGTACCGTTCTTTTCTGTTAATGTAGCATTATTTAATCTCTTAATTTCATTGTTTACTTCGCTAGCCTGTGAAAGACCATTAATCTTAAAGTCCTTAGCTGCAGAGAAGCAACATACGATCATTCCCTGTAATGTTACACTTCCTTTAGCTTCAAGAGCTGACTGTGATGTTAAAGTAATTTCATTAAAGTCTCCGTCAAGTTTTTTAACAGAGTAGTCGCCTCCCCATGAGCTCTTAAATTCAGCAGACTTAGGAAGTTTAAAGCTAAATTTAAAGCCTGCTGGGATTGTTGTGCTAGTATTGTTCTTAATATCAATTGCATATGTGTAGTTAGGATGATCATATTTTCCACCGAAATTAACATCAAAATCTAATACACTGTTATTGTAATCAATATCTGAAGTTACCTTACTAGGACCTGCTGCCTTAAACTGATTATAGAACATAGATGTTAATGTATCACCTACTTCATATTTACCAGTATTATTATTGTAATCATAATCTCCGTGCATTACCCAAATAAGTACACCACCGAGATTGTCATTGTTAACCATGTTAATTCTTTCCTGCACTGACTGAGTATCTTCGAAAGTTAAGAAAGTATTATTCTGTGCATTCCAAATATGTGGAACTTTTCCTACATTGTCCCAATATTTCTTATAGTTGCCATTCTCTTTCATGACATTCATAACATGCCATAATGGGTTTGCTCCTGCTGCCACTTCATTTCCGTTAGCATCAAGATCACACCACTTATTTAATCCGTCTGTCGCATTTGTAAGTGGATTTCCACTTCTTCCGTGAAGTCCGTCTGTTCCTCCCTGAACATTAGTCCAACCTCTAGTATAATATGGTACACCCATAAGAATCTTTTCTGACTGTACTTTTCCTCGATAGAAATTCTTAGACCAATCAAAACCTAATGTTTTAACTGCCATCTGTGCTGTCTCGCCATCGTCAGGATCAGCAAATAGATTAGCCTGATTCTCTACAAAATTATTCCAACCACCGTGGTAGTCATATGACATAATTGATACGAAATCTAAGTAATCTAGGAATGAAGAATTAGTCTGTCCTCCAAGAACCCAAGAAGAAGCTGATACAGCACTAGTCAACCAATAATATGTATGATCTTCCTTAGCTGCTGCTGATAATTTCTCACTTAGAATCTTAATAAACTGTGTATATCTATCTGAGATACCAGTTCTAATGCTCTCAGTGTAACTAGTGTAGTTACCAGACTGTGGAGTCTCTGATGGGAACTCAAAGTCGATATCAATTCCGTCAAAGCCATACTTTCTGATAAATCTAACTGCTGAATCTGCGAACTTATTCATTGAAGCTGTATCCTTTGTAGCATACCAAAGTCCTTCTGAAGCTCCCCAACCACCTGTTGAGATAAGAACTTTAACATTAGGATGCATCTTCTTTAATGTGTGCATTAAGTTGAACTGTCCGTAGTAACCTAATGACTCGTCCATCTTAATTTCCACTCCATCGTGATAGAATTTTCTATCAGTAAATTTATTGTTAATATCATTTTCAATATCGCCTGCCTCTAATTCGCATGTGTCTTTATTAACCACACCGAAAGCGTACTGTACGTGAGTTAATACATCCCACTGTAAATCTGCAATACTGAATTTCTCATGTGCCTCTGAATTAATAGCATAGTTAGGGAAATATCCTACAACCTTTTTATTGTAGTAGTTTCCTGGCAATGAAACGCCCTGAATATTTTTTCCCTCTACCGGATTGTAAACTTCTGTAGCATTTCCTCCGGAAATTGTACTTCCACTGTTTCCAGTAGTAGGATTCTCACCACCTGGATTACCTCCCGGGTTACTTCCTGATGAAACTAATACCCATACACTATTTGTTCCAGGCTCTTCACCCTGTGTCCACCACTGAGCTCTATAGATAGAACCATTGTATTCTACAGTTTGTCCACCTGTGTAGACAGTAGAGCTACTCCACTGCTGCTCAGCCTTAACAATAACAGATGATGTGCCTAAAAAGTCACCTGCCACTGCTAATGATGAAATTGATAAAACTCCAATCATCACTTTGGCTAAAAGTTTCTTTGCTAATTTTTTCTTTAACATTATATCGCTCCTTTTATTTTATTAATATAATCCTAAATTCTCATATAAAATACTAACAAGTTTACCAGCTTTTTATAACTGCTTTTATTTCATAAAGGTATTAATATTTTTTGAGAATTTATTTAAATTTCAACACAAAAAGCATGTCGGCAAGAACATTGGTTGGTTTGGAAACGAACTCCGACATGCTTCTCATAAATGAAAAAGAAAGTTTATTTAATTATTTTGAATAAATCAAAATGATTATCAATTATTAATAGTTCGGCATCTCTGCCTTCATCGATAAGCCCACACCTGTCATCTATGCCAATGGCCTTACATGGATTATAGGTTGCAGCCTTAATGGCATCCTCCTTAGGAATTCCAAACTTAATTACATTTTTCATGCAATCAAAAAGGTTAGTGGAGCTTCCCGCCAAGGTTCCATCCTTTAATCTGGCAGCCCCATCTTTCTTAAAGATAGGTAACCCGCCTAATTCATATTCACCATCCGGCATTCCACATGCTCTGGTACTGTCACTTATCAAAACCACTCTATCTGAACCAAACATCTTAAAGGCTGTTTTAATAGATGCCGGATGGATATGAACTCCATCGCAAATCATCTCCACAAAAACATCTTTATGTTCTAGTGCTGCAACAATTGGCCCAGGTAATCTGTGGGTAAATCCAGGCATTGCATTAAACATATGTGTCATATGCCTAGCTCCTAAATCATAAGCCTTAGTGGCAGTCTCATAGTCTGTCATTGTGTGGCCCACAGAAAAGTTTATTTCGTCTTTTAACTCTTTTATGCAATCTAGCGCCCCCTCCTCTTCCGGGGCAATAGTTATTAATTTAGTAAGTCCATTTGATGCATCAATCCACTCTCTTAGCTTTTTAGCATCCGCTTTTTGTACATACAATGGGTTTTGAGCTCCCACTCTATCCGGTGAAATAAAAGGTCCTTCTAAATTAATTCCCACTAGCTTAGCTTCATCATCTGATGCTTTATAATTACCAGCCACAGTGCAGATTTCTTTAATTCTTTCAGCACTAAGAGTCATTGTGGCCGGACAAATATTCATTACGCCTATGCTTTGCTGATATTTAGCCATATTAGAAATAGCTTCATCACTGCCATCGCAAAAATCATAGCTTACACAACCGTGAAAATGAATATCACATAATCCTGGGATAACCATTTTATCTGAGGCATCAATAACTTCATCATCCTCTAGGTCAATATTCCCATCTACTATCCTTGTTATTTTTCCGTTCTCAATCTTTATATTTTTTTTATCGAAAATAAAATCTTTGGTAAATACATTGGCCTTTTTAATAAACATAAAATCACCTCATGAATTATAAGTCTAATAATTTTAATGCTTCCTCATCGCCTACTAAAGTAACGTCGTTATGTAACTGCAATACTGATGCGGGTACCTTCGGAGTTACCGGTCCGAAAAATGCTTCCTTAACTATTTTTGCTTTCTTCTCGCCGTTTACGACAATCACTATTTTTTTAGCTTGCATTATAGATTTAATTCCCATAGTATAAGCCTCTTTAGGAACATCCTCCACGTTATCGAAAAATCTGGCATTAGCTTCCACTGTGCTGTCAGATAATTTAACACAATGTGTTTCCTTCTCAAAAGCCTCATCCGGTTCATTAAATCCAATATGTCCATTATTACCTAATCCTAATAGCTGTAGATCCACACCACCACTATTCAATATAGTCTGATTGTAATCACTACATGCTTTCTTGCTGTCCATTTCTAATCCGTCAGGGACAAATGTTTTGTCCTTATCAATATTTATATGGTCAAAGAGATTAGTATTCATAAAGTATCTGTAGCTCTGTTCATTGTCCGGTGCTAATCCCTTATATTCATCTAAATTAATAGTTGTAACCTCACTAAAGTCTAAGTCACCTTTCTTATACCACTCGATTAATTGCTCGTATATTCCCAGTGGCGTAGATCCAGTGGCAAGTCCTAACACACATTTAGGTTTCATAATAATCTGCGCTGAAATAATATTAGCTGCCATTCTACTCATTGAATAGTAATCTTTTGCTTTAATGATTCTCATTTTAATCTAAGCCCTTCCTCAATTTAATTGCTTCGGTATTCCTTCGGTGACATTCCCATATGAGCTTTAAATATTCTAGAAAAATGTGTCACATCCTGGAAACCTATCATCTCTGAAATATCCTGAATTTTATAATCAGTGTTTTTTAATAGTTCCTTAGCTCTGTCCACCCTCATAACATTAATGATTTCAAAAAATCTTTTACCTGTATATTGATTTAAAAGTTTAGATAGATGCCAACTGCTTATAAAACACTGCTCTGAAACATCCTGTAATGAAAGTTTCATCTCATTTTTTTCATAAATATACACAAGTGCATTCTTTAAAATAAATCTGTTAGCCTCTGTGTCCTTGATTTTTCCGTCCGAGCTCTCCTTAAAGTTAGCATTTTTCACAAACACCTCGTAGAGATATTTCTCCATTTCATTGTTCATATCCCACATTTCAGGCTTCTCTTGTGTTTCTTCCACCACATTCTTACTGCCAATCTTTTCAATCATTGCCTCGATGGCTTCCTTAATCTCATCCATCTTAGATGGCTTTAATAAAAATCTGGTAACACCTAATTTAATAGCTCTTTGTGCATATTCGAAATTTCTGTAACCTGTAAGTAAAGTTACCTGCATATCCGGGTATTCTGATTTAATAGCAGCCACCATAGCCAATCCATCCATATTGTTCATTGAAATATCTGAAAATATAATATCCGGCTCTACCTGCTTTACTAATTCAATACCCTCTAATCCATTGCCTGCTGTTCCCACAACTTGGCAATCAAATTCCTCCCAGTTTACACTGGCTTTTAACCCTTCACGTATTATTGGTTCGTCATCCACAATAATAACCTTATA
Organism: uncultured Lachnospiraceae bacterium; assembly: GCA_902783775.1. GTDB lineage: Bacteria > Bacillota > Clostridia > Lachnospirales > Lachnospiraceae > Eubacterium_G. The sequence continues at coordinate 12,865 of CACZSI010000039.1, read as the reverse complement.
CATATTAAACACCTCATATCTTTATTTTAGTTATATGAGACATATACGATTCTTTAACCTTTTACTGCTCCAACAGTCATACCCTTAATAATGTGCTTCTGTAAAAGAATGTAAACTAAAAGTACAGGTCCTACTACCAATGTTACTGAAGCAAATAATGCTCCGTAGTTAATACCTTCTTTAGATGCAATATTATTTAAGAGATATGTAATTCCATATGTCTTATCATTTCTTAAGAAGAACATCTGTGTGAACAAGTCATTGTAACTCCATAGGAAACTAAAAATTCCTACTGTGATAAATGATGGTCTAGATAGAGGTAGGATAACTTTAAAGAAGATCTGGAAGATATTACACCCTTCCATGTACGCTGCCTCCTCTAATTCCACAGGTAAACTCTTCATATAACTAGTTAAAACTATTATAGCAAAAGACATATTTCCTGCAATCTGAATAAGAATTACTGACAATAAACTTAGTGGCACTGATGTTGAATCCCATAATCCCCAAGTCTGAAGCATTGTAAAGTCCGGAATAATTGTGGAATAGATAGGGAACATCATTCCTGCATATAATAATGCGCTAAGTATTCCTTTACCGAAAAATTTATATCTGGCCATAATATATGCTGCCATTCCAGCAAAAATAATAACTACCACAGATACTGTCACTGATATTATCAAGCTGTTTCTGTATGCGCTTACAATATCGTAATTCTCAAAGATTTTTGTGTAATTCTTAAATGAAAACAACTTACCAAATGGTAATGAAAATGAATTGTTATATATTTCCTTTTTATCCTTAAATGAGTTTAACAATGACCAAATCAATGGGAATATAGTTGTTAATGCCCATATTACTAAGAATGCATAAATAAATATATTTGAAATCTTAAATTTATTCTCTTTCATATTCCCTCCTAAACTTCATAGTCATCATTTGTCTTAAATACTCTGTTAACTACAAATGATAAGATAACACCGAGAATAACGATTACTACCGCTATTGCCGCTGAGTAGTCTACATTACTCTTAGTCTTAAAGTACATATATGTTCCTGTTAACCATGTGTTTGACATACCGTTTACAAACATTGTCCAAGGTAAATCAAATACCTTTAGCGCTCCTGTTACCGCTAAAACTACACAGGTACAAATACTATTTCTAAGAAGTGGCAATGTAATATATTTTACTCTCTGGAATCTTGTAGCACCGTCAATTGATGCTGCCTCATATAAGTCTTCTGGGATTCCGCTTAATCCTGTAAGCATAATTATGAAATAGAATCCTACGTATTGCCAAACTACAGGTGTCATCATTGTAAACAACGGAAATTCCGCTTTCCAGTCAATGGCATTTTCCTTTGCCACAATTCCAGTGGCATCTAAAATCTGGTTAATCATTCCGCCACCGTCACCTGATACATATAAGAATACTAGGTTAAATAACAATCCTAATGCTGTAGCTGAAACTACAATTGGGAAGAAGTATACAACTCTAAAAAATCCTGCTCCTTTTTTGATATTGCTTACTAACAATGCCAATAATAATGCTATTCCTACCTGGCCTATAATAGTAACCAAAATCATAATAATGGTATTCTTAAGTGCTATTACCATTTTAGGATCATCAATAACATGTTTATAGTTTTTATAAACCGGAGTGTTCCAACCAGTAGCGCTGGCTCCTAGATATTTAATATCCTCAAAACTGTTAATGATGTTTCTGAAAAATGGATAGTAAAGAAATACAAACATCATAATAAATGCAGGTAATAGAAAAAATATAATAAATTTTTTACTCTGATAAATTTTAGCGTCCATGCTTCCCTCTCTCAAAAAAATAGAGGGCTGTCGCCAGGCAACAACCCTCTTAAAGTTTGTTTAATAGATCCTGGTAATAAATAATCAATTCGATTGTTATTACTCGTTTGCTGCGTCTAATACTGCCTGAACAGCATCCTTAGCGCTTGTGTCACCCTTAACGATAGCTCCCATTTCTGCGAATACTGGCTGTCTAGCTGCGTCTGATAGGTTATCCTGAACAGCTGGTGATACAGCTGTGATTGAATTACTGAATTTTAATGCTGCATTGTCAAGTGCTGAAAAGTCCTTAGTATCTGGCTTAGCACCATTCTTAAGAGCTGTGATTGTTGTTCCGGCAAACTTAGATACTAATTCATCAGTTGTCATATGCTTAATGAAGCTAACTGCAGCGTCTCTCTTAGACTCATCATCCCAAGCTTTCTTTGTGATGTAGTAACCCATTGAGATACCACCGATTTCTTCTGTTCCTTTTCTGTCTCCCATAGCTGGTACATGTGTTACTGTGAAGTTTTCGATATCCTTAACAGCCTCTGCAATACCACCAACTTTCCATGAACCGTCAATTAAGAATGCAGCCTTATCTGATGTAAATAACTGGAATGTCTCAGCATCCTTAGCTGTTAATGTGTTCTTAGGGAAATATCCTTTTTCATAAAGTGTCTTCATATCTTCAAGTCCTGATACCCATGCTTTTCCGAACTCATCATCTGCCTTCTTAGGTACAGTGTTGTGTGTTGAAACTGACTGATGATTGAAGATTGTGTACTCGAACCAGTAATGTGGAATCTCCTGAAGTGAAGCAGCTACAGGTGTGAATCCTGCATCTTTAATCTTCTGGCAGATCTCTAAGAACTGCTCCCATGTTGTGTTCTCATCTGGAATATCAACTCCAGCTTTCTTACAAACTTCTTTATTTACAAACATACCTTCCCAATATCCGTTTACAGGAACTGAATAGTTCTTGTTATCTACTGGTGAAGCTCCCATCATATCGTCTTTCATATTAGTAGCATAATCTGGATACTCTTTTCTGATTTCATCAATTGATACTACTTTACCCTGCTCTACAAACTGATTTGAATCTACTCCGTTGAAGAAGAATAAAACGTCTGGCTCTGATCCAGCCTCGAAGTCTGTTACTACTCTAGACTTAAATGTCTCATCTGATGTAGCTGAGCTGTCGTTAACCTTATTTCCTGTCTTCTTCTCCCAAGCCTTAACAGCATCCTTGTAGTTCTGTGCGTTTGTGTCCTCTCCTGCGTAAGTTGTTGTTACGTTAAGTGTAACCTTCTTAGTTGATTTTTTAGTCTCATCTTTTCCGTCAGTGCTTCCGCATCCAGCTAGTGATAGTGTTAAAACACCGGCTAGTGCTAAAGATAATGCCTTTCTTTTCATTTCTGAATTCCTCCTTATTTCGGTTTTAATATTTAACCGTTTTCTTTATATAAGTATTCTAATAAAAAATTGCCAATAAGTTAATGAATCTTATTGGCAATTTTTTTGATTTTTTTTGGCAAACATCAAAAAAACTTGTATTTTATTGTTCTGTTTTGTCTTTTCTTGCCACATTGTCTTTTTTTATGGTAATTATGCTGATTGTTTTAGTTTCATCTTTATTTTTTATTGTCAATCCGCTGTCCTCACCATAAATAATTTTAATTCTAGTGTTAACATTTCTAATTCCAATGCTCTTTCTAGATTCAATGTCATAAGTTCCATCATCATTTAAAAGACTAATAATCTTTTCTTCTTCTGATTTACTTAATGTGCCATTGTTTTCTACTACTATATAGAGATTATCCTTATCATCATAAATCTTTAGAGAACCTTCCCTCTTACCCATCTTATCGCCGCCATATTCTACTGCATTTTCTACTAGCGGCTGGATAATTAATCTAGGGATTCTTATATTTAAAAGATTTTCATCGATATCTAATTCAAACTTAAACTTTTCTCCGAATCGCTGTCTTATAATGAATAGATATGCATCGATATATGTCATCTCCTCCTCAATAGTAATAAATGGTTCGTTATTTCTATCAAGGGTGGCATTCATCATAGTACTTAGAGCCGAAATCATATCGCTAACATCGTCATTGCCACCAAGTCTGGCCTTCCAATTAATGATTTCTAAAGTATTATTTAAGAAATGCGGATTAATCTGAGATTGCAATGCCTTCATATTAGCATCTCTTACCGCTACCTCCTCTGCATATATTCTATTAAAAGAATCGTGAAGTCCCACAGACATATGGTTAAAGGTATCAATAAGTTTTCCCATTTCCTTATTTCTATTAAATTCATCTATCTTATATCCGTACTCGCCATTTTCGATTTTATTAGAAGCCTCCATTAACATATTTACCGGCTTAGTGATATTGTTAAAGAAGAAATAAAATGTAGCTATAAGCAATGGAATAAGTAATAAGAAAATTATTACATACATTACAATAAAGATTCTTCTCTCGTTTTGGATAGTATCCTTATCTAATTTAATTATAGCTGTAAGTTTCTGGTTATTAACCATCACAGAAAATCTGGTTAACGTGCTTTTAGACTCATATGTCCACTCAGTCTCAGTGTTTGTAAGCTTAGCCTTTGGGTCAACAAACTGCTTAGCAAATCTGTTCATTATCTTAACATCTCTATTAGATAAATTTTCAGTTTTATCAATAACAGCCTGATCTATATAAACTATATGTCCCTTAGTCCATACCACATTTTCTAAGTTTTTTAAAACAGCGCTGGTATTTACCTCCATTACCACAGTGGTAAAAGGCTTAAAATTAGAAGTTACAATATTTCTTACGATATAAAGATGTCCTGAAATATAAACCAATTTAGTCTCAGTTCCTAGCTCTCTAGCTCCCATTTTAACTGCCAATGCAGCATTTCTCTTAAACTCATTAATGTTAGAATATGTAGAGCCCGCCACATTACTGTAGGTATAGTACTCCATATCCGTTTTTTCATTGAATAAAAGAATAATATTAGAAATCACTTCGCTGTACTTATATGTAGATGTAAGGTATGAGGAAATTGTATTATACATTTTAACCTCATCTCCATCCGTTTTATATTTCTCATAACTGTTTTTTATTACACCGTCATATGAAGTTTTCTTTGCTTCCTTAATTGCCTCTTCAATAGATTTCTTACACACATCTGCTGAATTTTCCATTGAGGATTCCACAGTTGATCTAATCTGTAAATCGTATTGGGATTCTGTGGATGTCAATATAATTACAGACAGCAAAAGATAGGGAAATAACCAACACAGGAGGATGACGCGAATCATCCCCACTGTAAGTTCAGGTTTCCCTATCCTTCTTAAGATGTAAGATATTGTGTTTTTTAGTCGATTATATATTTTTTCTTTCACTATCTTCTCCTTATTGAAGCCTAGTGCTATAACCCTAAGAATTCCTCGTATATTTTACATACATTTATAGCATCTTCTCTGTTAGGCATCTCACAGAACACTCTGATTAAAGGTTCTGTTCCGGAAAATCTTCCAATTACCCAACCGCCATTTTTAAAGTAAACTTTACATCCGTCCATATAGGAAACTTTCTCGATTTCATATGGTAAATCCGGAAGTTTTTTCTCCTCCATTAACATATGTAATACTTCCTGTTTCTTCTGTGGACTAAATTTATAATCTCTCTCCTCCATAAAGATACTTCCACATTCAGCTTCAATATCTTTATAAATCTCAGAAATCTTTCTACCTGTAACCGCTATCATTTCAATTAAAAGCATAGCTGCATAAATTCCATCTTTTCCATTGATATGACCTCTAACTGTAAGGCCGCCAGAGGATTCTCCACCGATAACTGCGTCAACCTCAGTCATTTTAGATGAAATATATTTAAAACCTACAGGCACTTCATAGCACTCTTCTCCAAACTGTTTTGCCACTTTATCTAGCATATGTGTTGTGGCAACATTTCTTACCACAGCACCATGCCATCCTTTATATTTTACCAAATAATAGTATAACAATACAAGAATATCATTAGGATGTAGGAATCTTCCTGTATCGTCTATAACACCGATTCTATCGGCATCTCCGTCAGTGGCAATACCTATATCAAAATTGTAATTGATTACTGTAGATATTAAATCTCTAAGAGTTGTAGCCTGCGGTGAAGGAAGCTTTCCTCCAAACAATGTATCGTGCTTATCATGAATAGTTTCCACATCACATCTAGCTGTTAATAATAATGTCTTTAGTGGTATTTCAGAAACACCATACATTGGATCTAGTGCCACTCTTAAATTGGCATCTCTTATAGCCTGCATATCTACATTGGCAATGATATTATCAAGATATCCGTTTAGTGGATAAATCTCTTCTATCATTCCTGACTTTACAGCCTCATCATAATCCATTTCCTTAACATCTTTAGGATCAATTTTCTTAATATATGATTCAATATCATCTGTCTGGTCTCTGTCAGCGTCTCTTCCACCTGCGGTAAAAACCTTAATTCCATTGTAAATCGCAGGGTTATGACTGGCTGTAACCATCATTCCATAAGGCATTTCCTGCCTATCTACATAAAACATAATAAGTGGTGTAGGCGCTGCTTTGTTTACTAAATAAGCCTTAATTCCCTCCGCAGCAAAAACCATTCCGCTCCATTGCATAGCCTCTTTAGATAAAAATCTCTTATCATATCCTATGATAATACCTTTATCAGCCTTATTTTCTTTTTTCATCTTATCGCACATAGCCTTAGCTAAAAGCTGAATGTTTGTTTTAATAAATTCATCTCCGATTACGGCTCTCCAGCCACCTGTTCCAAACTCTACCATGATTATCTCCTTTTTTCTAAATGATATTAACCATATTGACTTATCCCATAATAATTTCTATTTCATTTACGCTGTTTTCTTCCATAACCGGAATATAGTCTAGTTCGCTTCCATTTACCTTAATAGACTTTACTCCCTTCATAACCTTATCAGGGTTATAAATATTAATATTGTAAGTGGCACCTCTCCACTTTCTAACTACGCTAAATTTTTCCCAATCCTTAGGTACACACGGGTCAATTATTAATTTATCAAAATCAGGTCTGATACCTAACATATATCTTGTAGCTGAGAAATATGACCAACCACCTGAACCAGTCATAAACGGATGTCTCGCTCTTCCGTAAGCTGTATGATCTTTTCCCATAATAAACTGACAATATGAATATGGCTCTGACTCTCTAATCTCAATCATGTCGTTTTGATTATATGGACATAAAGAATCGTAATATTCCATTGCCCTGTCACCGCGTCCTAAAATACATTCTGCAGCCCAAGCCCATGGGTTAGGATGTGAGAACACTGCTCCGTTTTCCTTAACACCCGGATAAACTCTAGTTATAAATCCAATGTCATCATCCGGCTTAGTATATGATGGGGCATTTAACATAATTCCGTAAGGTGTAGCTAAATATTTATGAACACTGTCCATTGCCTTAATGGCCTTATCTCTAGGAGCAGCCTTTGAAAGTACCGCCCAGGAATTACTCTCTAAATGAATCTTTCCCTCTTCATTTTCCTTAGTTCCAATTTTCTTTCCATTTTTAGTGATACCTCTAATGTACCACTCCTCATCCCAAAGATGTGTATCACAGACCTCTTTAACCTTATTAGCCATCTGAGTATATTTTTCAACATCCTCATTTCTTCCTAAAAAGCTGGCTAATTCGATGAAATTATTAATAGCCCAATAATGAAGAAATGATACCATTGCACTCTCTCCACCACCTAAGTTTAAGCAGTCATTCCAATCGGCTCTAAGTCCTTTACATACGCCTGTACTTCCCACTTCCTTAGCTGAGAAATCTAGGATAGTTTTCATATGGTCATAAACAGTATCTGCACCTTTATCAGCATATTTAACTTCCTTATCGGCGAATGTCACATCTCCGCTTTCTTTTATATATTCCACAATAGAAGGCACTAACCAAAGCGCATCATCCGCGCAGGCATCCTCTATTCCGTGAATAATATCATTCTTATTTACCCCAGGTATTACTGTAGGAGATTTAAAAGGTTTCTTCTTTTCTTTATTCTCCTCAAACCATCTAGGCTCAAATAAGTGAAGTCCATATCCGTGAGAAGTAAGTCCGTTTAAAAGCTGTAAAATACGTTCCTTACACTTATCAGGATTAGAATGAGGAATAGTCATAGAATCCTGCGCTGTGTCTCTGTATCCTAGTCCTGTTCTTCCTCCCACCTCAATAAATGAAGCAAATCTAGAAAACATAATATTTACTTCTGACTGATATAAATTCCAGATATTGATCATTGTATTCATGGCATCGCTAGGAGTGTTAATCTGTAGTCTAGACATCTTATCTTCCCAGTAATCTGCCATCTGTTTATATGACTCATCTACCACTGATAAATCACTGTATTTTTCCTTAATCTCTTTACCTTTAGCTCTATCACCCTCGCCTAGCATAAAGATTAATCTCACTTTTTCGCCCGGCTTTAATACAATATTCTTCTGTAAGCTTCCGCAATGGTTTCCACCCTTCTCGTAAGATGAAAAACATTGTCCATTAACCACTGCCACAGGATTACTCTCTGTATTATAAGTTCCAATAAATTTATCTCTTAAGCAATCATATCCATCCGGGGTAAAGTTTGATGTAAAATACTGATAACCAAACTCTTCATAAAATAAATCATGTTCAATAACGCCATCCTCATAAGATGATCCAGCGCAATAAAGTGACATCTGGAAATTCTGATTGTCAATCATTACGTGATGGAATGAAAATTCTAAATAAGAAAATACACTTAAATCTCTAGGTTTTGAATCCGTATTTTCAATTTCCACATCCCATAATTCCACATCATCATCCATAGGAACTGACATCTTCTGGCTGGCTTTTAATTTATCGTACTCACATTCGTACACAGAATAAGACAGCCCGTGTCTACACTTATACTTTGCTTCGTGTAAATCTTTTCCCACTGGCTGCCATGATATACTAAAATAATCTTTACTTTCATTATCTCTAATATAAATATAATGTCCCGGTCTATCCATAGGAACCGCATTTCCTCTAAATCTGGTCACTCTATGATACTCAGGATTCTTATAAAACATATAACCACCGGCTGTGTGATTAATTACAACACAAGTATCTTTTACTCCTAGATAATTAGTCCATGATACCGGCAAGTTAACGTTATCTATAACGTATTCCTTTTTCTCATTGTCAAAATATCCGTGTTTCATTCTATCTCCTTAAAAAAAATCATCGTGCAAAAGGGAGAAAACACGATGATGGTGAAAATATTAGGTTATATTCATTTTCCGTCTCCCTTTTAATGATTATTATACTTATCTTTCATTAAAATAGAATGACTAAACTTGTTCTGACTTGTCTGTTTTTGGCGAATTATTATTTAATCCATAATAAATTATACAATGTAGTAAGAGACATATTATAAACTATCTCCATTTTTAGTTTCTCATATTCTTTAACAGTCTCATAATGATCTAAATCATCCCTAAGACCGCATAAATATACCTTTATATTTAATTTATCACAGGCTTTTATAAATTTTTTTAGATTATCATTTACATTAATAGTTCCTGAATGATATGCCTTTATAATTACATTTTTATAACCTGAAGGATCCGGATACTTAATTCCTGCCATACTATCAATTAATAAAACATCGCTGTACTTAGAAAGCTTATATTCATTAATCTCTTCTAAAGCACCATTTTCAAATTCAGAATTTTTTATAAATTTACCATTATTAAATATCCCAAAATAATTATTGCTAACACTAAATAAATCCCATGTAAATTCCTGTATTGGTGATAGGAACTGTCCTCTGTGAATATAGGATTTTTTATCGCTGTTTTGATAGGATACATACACACCCTTTTCTTTTACATCATTAATAAAGCTAATAGCATTGTTTAAGTTAATAATCCCATTAGCTCTTTTATCTTCTATAGGATAATTGCTGGCTACTAAAACTATAGGTACATCAACTTTATTAAACACAATGTCTAGCATTGATGCTGTTATGTGCAATGTATCGCTTCCATGAGTTATTATTATCCCATCTGGTTTTTCCTTAAGTATTTCCTTTATTGTATTTATCAATAAATTAAGATAATCTCCATCTAGATTTTCACTTAAGATTTCATAGGGAACATGACTTATCACATCTTCCTTTATAAAACCTAATAATTTGTTTTTCTTTTTATTGTCACTGGAAATAAAATCATCTTTTAGGGTACTTCCTATAGTTCCGCCGGTAAATATAACATGAATCATAATAACCTCATTTCAAAAAAACGACAATCTTTTATGTCTCAGATTGTCGTTTTTATTAATTAACTATTTTTTCTTCTAATCATTTCTCTCTTTCTCTGTACCGGATCAAGAGTCTTCTTTCTAATTCTTAAGTTCTCAGGTGTAATCTCTAATAACTCATCTGTATCAATAAATTCTAGAGCCTGCTCTAAGCTTAAAACTTTCTTAGGCACTAACCTTAAAGCCTCATCTGAGCTGGATGTTCTAGTGTTTGTAAGATGTTTTGTCTTACATACATTGATTTCGATATCCTCATCTCTACCTGTCTGACCAATAATCATTCCAGAGTAAACCTTCTCACCTGGTCCAATAAACAATGTTCCTCTTTCCTGAGCATTGAATAATCCGTAAGTAACTGCCTCACCGGCCTCAAAGGCGATTAGAGATCCCTGTTTTCTGTACTGGATTTCTCCCTTGTAATCACCATATCCGTCAAATACTGTATTGATGATACCATTACCCTTAGTATCTGTCATAAACTGACCTCTATATCCTATCAATCCTCTTGATGGAATTGAGAACTGAAGTCTTGTGTATCCACCACTTGTAGGAGCCATTCCCTGTAACTCTCCCTTTCTGTTAGACAAAGTCTGGATAATGGCACCTGAGAATTCTTCAGGAACATCAATATAGCATAATTCCATTGGCTCCTGCTTAACTCCACGCTCATTTTCGTGATAAATAACCTGAGCCTTACTTACTGCAAACTCATAGCCTTCTCTTCTCATATTTTCAATAAGTACAGATAAATGTAACTCTCCACGTCCTGAAACTTTGAAGCAATCTGTAGCCTCAGTTTCCTCAACCTTTAAGCTGACGTCAGTGTTTAACTCTCTCATTAATCTGTCTCTTAAATGTCTAGTAGTTACAAACTTACCTTCCTGACCCGCTAATGGACTGTCATTGACCATAAAGTTCATAGAGATAGTAGGATCTGTAATCTTCTGGAAAGGAATGGCAGTCACGTCATCACCTGCACAGATTGTATCACCAATATGAATATCTTCAATACCTGATACAGCTACAATATCTCCTACCTTAGCTTCCTGAACTTCTATACGGTTAAGTCCCTCAAAAAGATACATCTTACTAATCTTTTCTTTTCTATTAACTGAAGAATCATGGTGGTTAACAATAGTAACTTCCTGGTTAACCTTTAATGTACCATTATCTAATTTACCAACACCTATTCTTCCTACATATTCATTGTAATCAATTGTAGAAATAAGCATCTGAGCTGATTTATTTTCATCTCCCTCAGGAGCTGGAATATAGTCAATAATTGTCTCAAATAAAGGCTTCATATCCTCTGAATCATCATCCATATCTAACTTAGCAAATCCCTGCTTAGCTGATGCAAATACGAATGGGCAATCAAGCTGCTCTTCATTGGCATCAAGGTCCATAAATAATTCAAGCACCTCGTCGATAACCTCATCAGGTCTAGCCTCTGGTCTGTCAATCTTATTTATACATACGATAACAGGTAACTCTAAATCAAGAGCCTTCTGCAATACGAATCTAGTCTGTGGCATCGCTCCCTCAAAAGCATCTACCACTAATACTACTCCGTTTACCATCTTTAAAACACGCTCAACCTCTCCACCAAAGTCAGCATGGCCAGGTGTATCGATAATGTTAATCTTTATGTCGTTATATGAAACTGCTGTATTCTTAGAAAGAATAGTAATCCCTCTCTCTCTTTCGATATCATTAGAATCCATTACTCTCTCTGCTACTTCCTGATTCTCACGGAAAACACCACTCTGCTTTAATAACTCATCTACCAAAGTAGTCTTACCATGATCTACATGGGCAATGATAGCTATATTTCTAATATCTTCTCTAATCATTGTTAAATATCTCCTTTTTTTTATATACCAACTTTATTAGTTTACCACAACCCTAGATTTTTTCAATATATTCTATATTCTTTGCATCTTCTAAGGTAACTTTTCCGCTGGTAATATCTACCACTTCACTTTTAAAGCTATCAAAAATATCTGCCGGCATTTCTATATCAATTTTAATTTTATCACTGTACTCTTCATTAAATTTAGTGATTCCGCTTTTCATTATTAAATTTTTAATTTTTCCATAATCCTCATAGGAAGCATTAAAGCTAACACTAAATCCGGGACAAACCTTTGTTAGTCCCGCATCCTTAACAGCAGCCGATGTAGCCTTAGAATATGCTCTAACTAATCCACCGGTTCCAAGAAGGGTTCCACCGAAATATCTAGTTACCACCACCAATGTATTATGAATATTCTGTCTGGTTAAAACCTCTAATATAGGCTTTCCAGCAGTACCCGATGGCTCACCATCATCACTAAAGCGCATAATCTCACTGTTCTTTCCCACACAGAACGCATAACAATTATGTCTGGCATCCCAATATTTCTTCTTAGTTTCTTCTATTATTTTAATGGCCTCATCTTCAGACTCAATAGGAAAAGATTGGCCAATAAACCTAGACTTTTTTTCAATATATTCTCCTACGCCATTTTTACTTGTTATATAATATTTGCTCATGTTAAACCTTTCCATGTTTCTTAACTTTGCTTCGCAAAGCTGCAGTATTTGCGCGTTTCTACAAGCGGTGCGCAGGTGAGCCGAATTGCCTGTGGGGAGCTTGCTCACCAAAAGGCACATTTCGGCGAAGATGCATAGCGCGACAGCGCGA
>CACZSI010000038.1 GCA_902783775.1 uncultured Lachnospiraceae bacterium | reverse complement strand
TTATGTCCTAGATTCTGCGCTAGAGTAGTAAAGAATGTTAAGATTGAGCCATCACCTGAGTGGATGCAGAGAAGATTAGCTAAGATGGGTATCAGACCTATCAATAATTTAGTTGATATTACTAACTATGTTATGGAAGAATATGGTCAGCCAATGCATGCTTATGATATGAGCACTATAGCTGGCAATAAATTAGTTGTAAGAAGAGCTAATGACGGCGAGAAGTTCCAGACATTAGATGAGCAGGAGAGAATCCTTGATAATGATATGCTTATGATTTGCGACGAAGAGAAATCTATCGGATTAGCAGGAATCATGGGTGGAGAAAATTCTAAGATTACAGATAATGTTAAGGATATGGTGTTTGAGGCGGCTTGCTTTGATGGAACTAATATAAGATTATCATCTAAGAGAGTAGGTCTAAGAACAGACGCTTCATCTAAATTCGAGAAAGGATTAGATCCTAACAATGCTGAGGCTGCTATTAACAGAGCCTGCCAGTTAGTAGAAGAATTAGGTGCAGGTGAAGTAGTATCAGGTATGGTAGATATTTATCCTGAAAAGAGAGAAGAAAGACAGATTGAATTTGATGTGGATTATGTAAATAATCTTATTGGATTTGATTTAACTAAAGAACAGATGCTTTCATATTTTGATGCATTAGAATTAAAATATGATGAGAGCACTAATATGATTAGCGTTCCAACATTCAGACAGGATTTAATTGGAATGTGCGATATCGCTGAGGAGATTGCCAGATTCTACGGATATGACAATGTACCTACAGCCCTTCCTAAGGGATCAGCTACAATGGGTAAATTACCTGAGAAATTAAAAATCGATGAGATTGCCAGAAATGTAGCCAGATATTGTGGATTCTCACAGGGAATGACATATTCTTTCGAGAGCCCTAAGGTATATGATAAGTTAATGATTAAAGAAGATTCTTATTTAAGAAAGGCTATTCCTATTTCTAATCCATTAGGAGAGGACTTCAGCATTATGAGAACAGTTTCTCTAAACGGATTATTAACATCAATTGCCACAAACTATAATCACAGAAATAAAACAGCACATTTATATGAGATGGGCAATATATATATTCCAAAAGAATTGCCACTTACAGAGTTACCGGACGAGAGAATGCAGTTTACATTAGGTTCATACGGTGACGGAGACTTCTTCACTATGAAGGGTGTAGTTGAAGAATTCTTAGAGGCAGTGGGAATGCTTGACAATGTTAAGTATGATGGAAATGCCGGCATCGAATTCTTACATCCAGGTCGTCAGGCTAACATCGTATTCAATGACACTGTTATCGGATATCTCGGTGAGGTTCACCCACAGGTTTGTGATAACTACGATATTGGAACTAGAACATATGTGGCAGTAATCGATATGCCATATGTTTACGAGAATGCAGACTTTGATATTAAGTATCAGGGAATTGCTAAGTATCCTGCAGTTTCAAGAGATATCTCAATGTTAGTTCCTAAGAATGTTCCTGTAGGAGACATTGAGGAAGTAATTGAGAAGAAGGCTGGAAAGTTATTAGAAAGCTATAAGTTATTTGATATCTATGAGGGAGATCAGATTGAGGAAGGCTATAAGTCAGTAGCATATTCTATAACATTTAGAGCTAAGGACAGAACATTAGAAGATAGTGATGTTACATCTGCAATGGACAAAGTTCTTAAAGCCCTTGAGGAAATGGGAATACAACTTAGAGGATAGTATAAATAGAGTAAGGCTTAATAGGCCTTACTCTATTGTAAATTTAATAAAAGAGGGAGACATATGAAAAAAAATATATCAGTTACAATTATACTGGTGCTTTGTACACTTATATCTAGCACACTTCTTTGGATGATGTATACTTGGAATAGTATGGATATGGGAATGCTAGTTTACCAGCTTAGGGTATCCATTGAAGGTACAGATTCTAATATTATAAAATCCGGAATATTAAGTATAGGCATTCCAACACTTATAGCGATACTTTTATGTATATTTCTATTTAAGTTTTGTAAGGACAATGAAAAAATAGAAAAATTTAGAAAAGTTTTAATTGTGTTCGGTCTTGTCTCAACAGTTTACATTACTGTGTTAGTGGTTGTTCACTATAATATGGTTACAGATTTTAAGAATGCATTTTCTAAGAGTAAGTTAGTAGATAATAATTATGTCAAACCTCAAATAAAGAAACTAAAATTTCCGGAAAAGAAAAGGAATTTAATCTATATTTATTTAGAGTCTATGGAGAATACATATGCCGATAAAAAGTCTGGGGGAGCCTTTAGGGATAACTATATAAAGGAGCTTACAGATTTATCTTTTGAGGGTGAAAATTTTAGCGGTAAAAAGAATGAATTAAATGGATATAAGCCTTTACTTTACTCTACATGGACTATGGGAGGCATATTTGCTAATTGCAGCGGATTGCCACTTAAAATGGATATGTATGCTAACAATATAAGAAGCAAGGAAGACTTCTTTAAAGATGTTATGACTCTTGGAGATATCCTAGAAGAAAAGGGATATTATCAGGAGTATATTGGTGGTGCTATGGCTAGTTTTGCCGGAAAGCTATTTTATCTTCAGGAGCATGGAAATTATGTAGTGCATGATTACAAATATGCTGTTGAAAAAAAATATATTAAAAAGGGATATTGGACCACATGGGGCTATGATGATAAGATTCTAATGAAAATCGCTAAGGACAGATTAAGTGATATTTCTAAGAAGGATAAGCCATTTAATTTTACAATGCTTACTATGGATACTCATTTCGAGGATGGCTACAAGTGTGAGGACTGTCCTACCACTTACGGTGATAACCAATATGCTAATGCCATTGCATGCTCTAGCAAAAGAGTTAAGGAGTTTATTGATTGGATAAAGAAACAGGATTTCTATGAGAATACCACAGTGATTTTAGTGGGAGACCACTTAACTATGGATTCTGATTTCTTAAATGGAATAGATGAAAACTTTAATAGAACTGCTTATGTTAATATAATTAATGCGCCGGTAAAACCTAAGATAAATCAGTGGAGAAAGTATTCTACTATGGATATGTTTCCTACTACATTAGCGGCTCTTGGTGTGGAGATTAAGGATGACAGGCTAGCCCTTGGAACTAATTTATTCTCCGATAAAAAGACATTGCTAGAAAAACACAGCGAGAATTATATTAACAATGAGTTAAAGAAGCAGTCAGATTGTTTAGAAAAAGTAATGAAGTAAAGGATTATATATGAGATTTGTTATACAAAGAGTAACTGAGGCTAAGGTAGAAATAGATGGCAATGTGGCCGGAGAGATTAATAAAGGTTTTATGGTTTTAATTGGTGTCTGCAATGACGATAATAAGCAGATAGCAGATAAGATGGTCACTAAATTATGCAATATGCGAATCTTTGATGATGAGGATGGAAAAACTAATTTAGGCCTAAAGGATGTAGATGGAGAATTACTTTTGATTTCTCAGTTTACATTGTATGCTAATTGCAAGAAAGGAAATCGCCCATCCTTTATAGATGCAATGGAGCCGGTAAAAGCTGAGCAGATGTATGACTATATTGTTGATAAATGTAGTGAGTGTGGATTTAATGTTCAGACAGGAGAATTTGGGGCTGATATGAAAGTTAGTCTTGTAAATGATGGCCCATTTACTGTAATATTAGATAGCGATGAAATTATGCCTGCTAAATAGGGCGATATAATTAGGAGATAAAAAATGAGTGAAATGATGAGTTTACATGATTATTATTATGACTTGCCAGAGGAGTTAATTGCACAGGATCCGCTAGAGGACAGAAGTAGTTCTAGATTATTAGTGGTCAATAAAAATAGCGGGGAAATGGAAGACAGAATTTTTAAGGATATTCCTGAGTTCTTAAAGCCTGGAGACTGCTTAGTAATTAACGATACTAAAGTTTTACCTGCCAGATTAATTGGAAGTAAAATAGGCACTGATGCCAGCATCGAGGTATTGCTATTAAAGAGAAGAGAAAATGATGTTTGGGAGACTTTAGTTAAGCCGGGCAAGAAGATGAAGGTGGGAGCTAGAGTATCTTTTGGCGACGGTCTTTTAATTGGTGAGGTAGTAGATATCGTAGAGGAAGGTAACAGACTTATAAAGTTTGAGTATCAGGGAATCTTCGAGGAGGTTTTAGACCAACTAGGAGAGATGCCATTGCCACCATATATCACTCATAAATTAAAAGATAAAAATAGATATCAGACAGTATATGCTAAAAAGGACGGTTCAGCAGCAGCACCTACAGCGGGACTTCATTTTACTAAGGAATTATTGAATAAAATCCAGGAAATGGGAGTTAAGGTAGCTCATGTAACACTTCACGTGGGA
>CACZSI010000037.1 GCA_902783775.1 uncultured Lachnospiraceae bacterium | reverse complement strand
GATCCTAGCGTAATTATCTTTGATGAGGCTACATCAGCACTAGATAGCGAATCAGAAAAAGCTATTCAGAAAGCTATCGACAATATGACCAAGGACAGAACTACATTTATCGTAGCCCACAGATTATCAACTATTAAGAATGCCGATAAGATAGCGGTAATCAAAGATGGTCGTTGCTACGAGATGGGAACATATGATGAGTTAATGGCTCTAAAGGGAGAGTTTTATAATATGCAAATGCTTCAAAGCTAAAAAAACAGCTATGGGTTAATTCCCATAGCTATTTTATTACCCTCGCTAAATCCATAGGTTTTTCAATGAGATATTTAGGTTCCAGACTTTTTAACAATTCCTCTTCTCTAAATCCCCACTTACAAAGTGCACAGTCCATTTTAGAATTATCGGCTGTGGCTTTATCCACATCAGAATCTCCTACATAAAGAGCATCTTCCCTTTTTACGCCTAATTTTTCTAAAGCTATATTTACTAAATCCGGCGCCGGCTTTTTTCTTATGCCCTTATCTTCCATCTCTCCTAGTGCCACTTCTATGTAATCTGTAAAGTAAGTTTTATATAACTTTTCTACAGCGTCATTGGCCTTATTTGAGACAATGGCCATCTTAATATTAGCTGTTTTTAGTTCCTGCAATAATTCTACTATTCCGGGATATAAATCCGTTTTATCCTCACAATGTTCCTTATAGTAGGCCTTAAAATCTCTATATGCATTTTCAAAATCCCTATTTTTTTCACCTGATGGCACTGACCTTATTATTAATTTTCTAATGCCATTGCCCACGTGACTTTTAACTACATCTGTGGAATCCATTGGCCAGCCAAACTTATTCTGAACATATCTCACGCTGTCTGCTAAATCATCGATGGTATTTAAAAGCGTTCCATCTAAATCAAAAATTATTGCCTTGTATTTCATTTTTTCACACCTTCTTTTTATTAATCTAAAATCTCAATTTCTCTTATATCATCTAAGGAAATTAGCGTTGAAACCACATTTATACTTTTATTATAGACATCGATTTTAGCCACCATTCCTGAAATCTGAGCATACTCTCCTAGCGTTTCATCCTTTTCATCCGGTTTAAAATATACAATCTTAGAAATAGGATGTGTGCCATCATTTAGTCGCTTTTCAATCTCTAGTAATATATTATTTATTTTTTCCTTTTCATCCTGGGATAAAATCGCCTTTTTAATCAGGACTCTCTGCTTATCCTCCACCGCCTCCTCATAACCCTTAAGGGCCGCAAAAGGCAGAAATATTTTGGCCCTATCTTCAATGGACATATGAGGTCTGTTAGGTGAGCCCCTCCATTTCATATTTATTAAATCATCCATAATCGCTCCTACTCTAGGCCTTGTGACCTCCGATTTGTCTGTTTCTATCCATAGCAGTGGCATCCTCCTGAAGATCAGTTCCCTTTACAATAGCATTCTTACCATACTTTTTCTTAATGGAAAGCATTGCCTTCTGGATTTTCTGCTCCCTCTCTAGTTTTTGGGCATCAGTAAAAATATCTAATTGCTCAAAAGTTTTCTTCTCCACATTGTTAGCCGTTATGGTAATTCTTCTCACTAGAAGTTCCGGGTCAATTATCTCATCAAAAAGCTTCATTGCATCATCCATAATTCTTTTTTGAGATGAAGTGTGCGCCCCGAGATTAGCTGTTCCATGAGCCGGCTTAGGCACATTGATACCGTAATAGTTTTTCTTAATATCTTTCGTAACCTTATTATCATCCACATTTTTTCTGTCATATCCAATGTGCATCGTAATGGAATCAGTCACTAAATCCTGGTCAATTAAATCTAAAATCAGTTGCTCCACCATCTCCCTAACTACAATGGCGGCATTTTCATATTCATAAGGTTTCTGTAGAACCTGGCCGGAACTTAAGCTATTGCTTTTAGGCTTATATTTCTTTATATCTGCAATGGTACAAGGCTCATAGCCCCAGGCATGATCAATTAAAATCTCTGCATCTTTTCCAAACATCTTATAGAGCCAATCTTCATTGCTAAGGGACATAAGTGCCACATCTCTCATGGTCATCATTCCACTCTTTTTTAGTCTGTTAGCAATGCCATTACCCACACGCCAAAAATCAGTTAGTGGCTGATAATCCCATAATTTTTCCCTGTAAATTTTCTCATCTAAGTATGCTACTCTAACGCCAAATTCATCTGCCTTTATGTGCTTAGCTCTGATATCCATAGCTATTTTACACAGGTAGAGATTCGGTGCCACCCCTGCAGTAGCGGTAATTCCCGTAGTATTATAGACATCTAACATAATTAATCGTGCCAATTCAACAGCGGACATATCATAAAGTTTAAGATACTCCGTAACATCCATAAATACCTCGTCTATGCTGTAAACATGAATATCTTTAGGACTGATATACTTAGTATAAATACTGTAAATCCACGCGGAATACTCTATGTAAAGAGCCATTCTAGGCGGTGCCACAATATAATCTAATTCTTTTCCAGTAGTCTTTTTTATTTCTTTCGCTTTTTGTTCTACCTCGAAAAGTCTGCTTCTGCCGCTTAATCCATATTCCTTAAGTGCCGGACTAACTGCTAAACAAATTGTTTTCGAGGTTCTCGATTTATCTGCAACTACTAACTTAGCAGTCAGCGGATTAATAAATCTTTCCACGCATTCCACTGAGGCATAAAATGATTTTAAATCTATTGCAATATACATTCTATTATCCATTGTATGCCTCCTTTTCCTTTAATACCTAACTATTATAGTTTATTCCAAAAGAAAAAGGAACTGCTTTTAACAGTTCCTCTAAAACCCTATCTAGTATTTATAAGTTTTCATTCTCAATTTTTTTCTTGTTTCCTGATTTGCTCATTGCAACCAAAATTATTAATAAAATTGATGAACCTAATCCAACCAAGCTAAATATTGCATTAAGTTTCCAGCCTATTCCAATTCCATTTTTTACAGCTATATCTATGGTTCCTTGATAACCTACAGTTTTAAACCAAGCAGCTATCCCACATAAAATCGTCGTAAATATCTGCTTTCCAATAGATGGTTGGAGAAAGAAAAACCCTGCCAAAAAGCACAATATAGATGGTCCACCAAGTATTAATATCCATATCAATAGTAATCTCATATCCTTAGATATGGACATTATCAAATTAATCAAATCCCATCCACTTTGAGATACGCCATTGTATTCAACATATGGTAGGAAGAAAAATCCTACACAACTAAACATCATTAATGCTGTAACTATTCCTATAAAATCTATAAATTTCTTCATAAGCGCCTCCTACTGTACTTTAGCTAATTTATTAGTAGCTCTTGCTAAAACCTTAGTGTAATACACCGCGTCTGCACCTGTAAGAGTACCGTCATACTTATCAATTTCTTCTTGATACTCATTTAATTTACTTAACATATCTGAATAGTCACTAAGCATTCCTAAATCCGTAGGATTATCTTTATATTTTTTCATAAAATCTACATATTCATCCACGAATTCTTCATAAGCCTTTAACGCTTTTTTCAGTTTCGGATTAATTGCTGTCTGGCTTCCAACTTTTATCTTCTTTATCTTCTTTTTCTTCTTTGCCTTCTTTTTCTTGGCCTTTGTTTCAGGTTCTTCTTCGTCTGCATCGTCAGTATCATCAGCATCATAACTACTATAGTCGTCTTTTATGCTTTGATATGTATCGTCAATGTCTTTCTCTAAAGAATCTGTATTATAGCTCACTCCGGTTCCACATCCTGTAATGCTAAATGCAAATATAATAATTAATGCCAACATTCCTAAATAATTTCTTCGTTTTTTCATAATCTTCTCCTTTCCGGGAATTATCTTTTAATTCCTCTTGTTCTCGTTCATTATCTGCCTTACTCTCCTCTCCGATAATTCCACCTCCTTAGCTATTTCCTTTATAGTTTTCTTTCCTATATTCTCATTGATATAACTCCGAACATAATCATTTGAATATAGTTTCTTTGGAAATGAGATAGTTAGACCCTGATAATTTTCCCATAATTTAACCGTTTCTTTGTCACCAATAAGCTCTGCTAACTCTTTATATAGCTGACAAAATTTCTCTTTTTCTTTGCCCATAGTGACCTCCTCTGATTCTGATTTTACCCAACTTTCTTTGTTGTTATCATTCCAAATTTTCATATGCAATTTTCCGTGTAGTATTTCCGTTTTTCGAAGCACTGATACCACACTCTCCTTTCGTGAATTGTTGCTTCACTATAGGACTTGTAAATTTTGCGCATTTGAAAATTGCACATAGAAAAAGAACCGCCATAAGACGATTCTTTTTCGTTAGACTATATATCAAAGTTTAAGTAATTAATCTCTAATCTTAATATGTGTCTCTCTTAGCTGCATCTCTGTAACTTCGCTTGGTGCACCACACATTAAATCCTGAGCATTACCATTCATTGGGAACGGAATAACCTCACGGATATTTTCTTCATCGCGAAGAAGCATAATCATTCTGTCTACACCAGGAGCCATTCCTGCATGAGGTGGTGCTCCATACTGGAATGCATTGTATAACGCTCCGAATTTTTCCTTTAAGTCTTCCTCTGTGTAACCAGCGATTTCAAATGCCTTAATCATAATCTTCATATCATGATTTCTAACAGCACCTGAAGATAACTCAACACCGTTACATACGATATCGTACTGGTAAGCTAATATCTCTTCTGGATCCTTGTTCTCTAGTGCTTCTAAACCACCCTGTGGCATTGAGAATGGATTGTGAGTAAAGATCATCTGCTTAGCTTCAGTATCATACTCGTACATTGGGAAGTCATTGATGTAGCAGAACATATACTTGTTCTTCTCAATTAAATCAAGTCTCTCACCTAGGGCTGTTCTAATCTGTCCTGCGTATAGAGCAGCGTTCTTTTCTTTATCTGCAATAAAGAAGATTGTATCGATTGGCTTTAATCCAGCCTGCTCTCTAATCTCATCCTTCATATCATCTGGGATGAATTTATCGATAGGTCCCTTATATGAACCATCTTCTAATACCTCTAAGTATCCTAATCCGCCCATGCCAATGCTCTGAGCGAACTTAAGTAATTTCTCATGCTGTCCCTTTGAAAGTTTCTTTTCTACCTTAATAGCACGAACTGTCTTTCCGTGGAAAGGCTTGAATGTACATCTCTGGAAGAAATCTGTAACATCGATAATCTCTAATGGATTACGAAGATCTGGCTTATCTGTACCATACTTAAGCATTGCTTCCTTGTAGCTGATTACAGGGAATGGTGCCTGAGTAACTTCATAGCCTTCTGGTGCAAATTTATTGAATGTATCTGCAAGAATCTGCTCTCCTACTCTAAATACATCTTCCTGAGTTGCAAAACTCATCTCGAAATCTAACTGATAGAATTCTCCAGGTGAACGGTCTGCTCTAGCATCCTCATCTCTGAAGCAAGGGGCAATCTGGAAATATTTATCAAATCCTGAAACCATAAGAAGCTGCTTGTACTGCTGTGGTGCCTGTGGAAGTGCGTAGAATTTTCCCTTGAATTTTCTACTAGGC
This sequence comes from uncultured Lachnospiraceae bacterium, assembly GCA_902783775.1. GTDB lineage: Bacteria > Bacillota > Clostridia > Lachnospirales > Lachnospiraceae > Eubacterium_G. The sequence goes on along the minus strand of CACZSI010000037.1, from coordinate 2,488 downwards.
ACAATATAATCTCTAGCACCCTCTGGTGAAGAAGCACATAAAATAGGTGTTTGAATCTCTAAGAATCCCATCTCAGTCATTCTCTCTCTAAGATAAGAAATAACCTTTGAGCGGAAAATCATAGTATCCTTAACTTTAGTGTTTCTTAAATCTAAATATCTATACTTAAGTCTAACATCTTCTCTAGTTTCCTTTGATGTAGCAATCTCGAATGGCAACTGTGAGTATACCTTACCCAATACAGTCACTTCTTTTGCCTCTAACTCGATTGTTCCTGTAGCAATTTTAGGATTGTAAGTCTCCTCATCTCTGTGGTCAATTACACCTGAAACAGAAATACAGTCCTCTCTGCTAATTCCTTCTAGTAATGAAGTATCACGCATTACAACCTGCATAACTCCATACATATCTCTTAAATCAACGAATGAAACTCCACCGTGGTCTCTGATATTTTCAACCCAACCGGAAATCTTCATTGTCTGTCCTACATTTTCCTCTGAAATGTTGTCCATTGTCACATCTCTGTAGATGTTGTTTGTGTTTACGTCCATTTTTCTTCCTCCTTAAAATTTTTTATAAAGCAAAAAGAAAGAGCTCATCCTGAAAGCCTTTCTTTCAGGACGAACTCGTTATATAGTCCGCGGTACCACCTGATTTATTGCTAATGCAATCTCTCACGCCATCTTTCGTTATGGTTACGGCTTACCTACTAGATTACTCTTTCAGCTCGCAGCTCCAAAGTGTTTTTCACTGCAATTCACTCTGCAAAACTCTCACCATCATTTGCTCGCTCATAGCGATAATTACAGCTACTCCTCTTTATCAACGCCATTAATCTGAATTATATAATATTCAATAATGATTGTCAAACCTTGGCTAGTACATCATTTATAGAAAATTCTGCCACATCGCTATAATGATATGAGCCATCTTTGCATTTTACATAAGCTATTACCTTATATCGTGAATTAAGTTCCTTATCCGAATTTCTATTATAAAGCATTGTTCGAACCATGCATTTATTTCCATTAGACAATACATAAGAGCCTTTTTGTGTTGAGGCAAAACTCTTAATAAAAGCGTTATTGCTATTAACTAACATTTCATTGTCGGCAATATTATGATTATTTTTTCCATCATATACCAATCCATAAATAAATCCTGTGCTCTCAATTTCGCGGTTATTAATTGTAGGAGCAATCTCCCCTAAAACTCTAATTCCATCAATTTTATTGTTAATTTGAAAGCCTACAATAGAAATAAGTTCATTATCATTTTTTATTGCCTCGGTCGGCTTCTGAGTTGGTTTCTGTGTTGGTGCCTCGGTCGGCTTCTCAGTCGGCTTCTGAGTTGGCGCTTCGGTTGGCTTCTGAGTCGGTGCCTCAGTCGGCTTCTCGGTTGTTGGCTCCTCGCTAACCTCGTCAACACTTTTGCCTGTTACAATATTTTTAATATCAAACTTCTCCCAAGTGCCCACTGAACCAGCATTTGCGTGAAGCAATCCATTGTTATTTTGGTCAGCCTGAAGATATTTGGAGTTGGTATATGTCTTTAATGCTACCGATCCGTCCGACTGCTTCTCAATATAGAATTTTTCCCAATCACTAATCTCATTGCTTCTGGCTACAACAGGATTGTTCTGATCCTCATCATCGAAAACCGTACACAAATATTTATTGTTTGCTCTAGACTGGAATGAATATGTTCCATCACCATTCTTGATTGCTCTGAATTGCTCCCAGCCACCTGCCGAATCTCTATTGGCAATGACCTTTGCCTCGCCATAATCCTCCGCACAGGCAAACTTCGCATTTATATTGGCTTTGATTCCAAAATAATCTGCCTCGTCCAACGCCTTGTCAGCTTTGACCACTGTCCTGTATCTGTTATTGTACATGGCATCATAAACCATACCATTCACTGCACGATTTCCTGTTCCAATTGAATCTGCGCCCCATTTTCGTCTTATCTCACTCTCTGAGTCATTGTAAATATCCACCTTTTCTGTACTTTTCTCATTGAATATTCCCCATGAACCAGAGTTTGTTGTCTTATAACTCCAATTAGTGTAATGCCAGCCGGCGTGATTGAATTTTTCCAAAACATAATACCACGCGTCTGTCTGCTCAAAGCAAGTAAACTCGCCAATATACGTTGGCACTCCATAATTAGCATTATTTACATTTCTGATAATTTCATCGCACTGTGCTTTTTGCCCCTCTGTGTTACTTACATTGTTCCAAGTGTAATGATGATATTCATACATTATGTTGGTCCAACCATAGTCTGATGGACGTGGCAAATCCGACGTTCCCCAGCATGACTCAAATATTATGATATGATTTGTGTCAATTGATCTGATTTTCTGATACATCTGATTATAAAAATCCCAATGTCTCTGTGATGTTGTCCCTGCTTTTTCCCCTGGCTCATTTAATGTGTCATATGCTGCAATTGCCGGATTATTCTTGTAATGCTCTGCAATTTC
>CACZSI010000036.1 GCA_902783775.1 uncultured Lachnospiraceae bacterium | reverse complement strand
TTCTTGTCCTTTAATCATATTTTTTTCTACTACCATATTAACCTCCACCATAATCTATTAAAAACTTCCACCGGATAATCTAGAAAGAAAATCGTATCACACTTTTCAATACGCATATCCATTGTGGATTCATATGGTACTCCACAATTCTATAAAAGTTTTTCTAACTCAACTAACAATTTATTTTTCATCTGCTCTAATTCATCGCCCTCAACACGACATTCATCGCTGTACATCTTTTCCATCGGATACCACCAAACAGGTCCTTTACCATGATTCCCATAGATTTCAATTTGATTGCATATTAAACACATGCCTCTGCCTCTATATAAAATAGGAGCAAGTTTCCTTGCTCCTAATCATATATCAGTCTCTTATTTTTTTCAATATATAATAGTCTGAGAGAATAGATATAACTTATCCTTTTACCTTTCTCTTTTTATAGGTAACAGCAACGGTTACAAGCGCTATTATTAATGCAACTATTGTAAACAATAGAAAGATTTTCGCGCCAGTTGGCACCACTAAATCCAAAGTATTAGTTACGCAAAGTTTTGTGTCATCATTAACAACAAAACTCTTTTCTGTTACATTCTCCACAGCTCCATCATCTAGTTTAAATGATGATGTATATAGCTCATTTAATTCTGTTACTGTAACTGTCACTCCTTCCGGTAGAGCAATTTCTACTTTATCATTATGTTTTAACCAGACACTACCACCTGTTCTAGACATTGGAGTCTGCTCAATACCATTCTTTGACCAAGCAAAGTTTTCGCCGCTACCTGCTCCCTCAATTGCAATATTAAATTTAAATTGCTTTTCTCTATCTCCGCCTGTTCCATCTACCTTCTTTTCTATAGTTAAAACTTTTATATCCGGCTGTTTTATAACATTCGGAACACTTAAAGTATAAATATAACTATCCTCTGTCTCAACTAATGTTCCGTTGTAGGAATCACTAATCAATGTTGGAACTCCTATTGGAGAAACTCTAAAAATAATATCATCGGTTAATTTAGAATAATTAAAAGGTGCTCTAATTTCTGTTAAGAAATATACGGATCCTTTATCTCCCGGATTAATTACTCTTCCGCTATTACCTCCGCATATATCAACCACACCATTTTCTGTGACCATATCTTCAAAGCCTGTCATTGGCTCTTTGTTTTTTACATATCCACTAATAGATGTATTGGCCTGCTTATATAATGCAAAATGCGCATCTTCTAGCATAATACTAGAATCTTCACTATCCATTTTTTCAATTTTAAAATTAAATGGTTTATTATAAATATCTATAAAGGCAATTATTCCTTTTTCACCGACTTTATAATTAGCCCATTTTCGATCTGTTGCATCAACATTTCCCCATGGAGTGATTCCATCATTATATAAAAGCGATACACTATCATCATCGTTAACTACAAATTTTAAATTTTTTTGTAAGCCGACATAGCCTCTTGGTGCTGTAATCTGTTTTAATGTATAAACCTTATTTCTCTCGAAATTATACATCATATTGATTATACCATCTGAGCCGGATATATATTCGCCTACTGTATTGCCAGCCTCATCAAATAATTGGAATTTTCCACCTTTTAACTTATTATCAGTTTCCCACTTAAATAATCTAAGTGCAATTCCACCATTTCTAGTATTAGTGATAGTATCAGTTCTAGTAGTACCATCTGACAATCCCATTTCACTAGATACTATGTAATCGTATGCTTTGTCTCTGTCCTCTCCTTCAGGAGTAGAAGCCTGAGTTCTAGTTGCAACTATATTAATACTATCGCCATCCTCTAGTGGAGTGACCAAGCCATAATTACTAACACTTCCATCTATACCAACACTCGGCAATGGATTACTAATACTAACTTCTTTTACTACATAATCATTAATATTAATTCGTTCTTCTCCATTAGCCTTTGGCATTAATGTCGTCCAAAAATAATATGTCGAATTAGCTGGTGATAGTATCTGTTTTACAGAATTTTCCAATAATTGTCCATCAACATAAACAGCTACATAAACTGGCGCATGACCTGTAGTTAAATTAGTATCGCTCCATTGCTTATTTACATTTATGCTGTAGCCTTTTTTATTTAAGACTTCCATCTGTGGATTTTCTTCTGCGCGAACTTTTCCTACATTGAGAGGATTTCCTTCATATTCCCAATAAGAAGGAATATCTTCTTCAGTATAATCATCATTTATTTTGGTTCCCATTACACGATTATAACCCATTAAACCATATCCTGGTTTTACATCTTCCGTCACCTTAAATATGGAACCAACCGGAAGACCTGGGACACAGATAGTATAATTCGATGGAATTCCTGATATTGCACCAAATCCCGATGTGGTGAATGTCAAATCATCTACCGAATATCCAATAATCTGGCCATTACGCAAGTCTCTCGCTGTTTTTTGGCTGTATGTAATATTCGTTTTAACAAATTTTTGCGTTTTCTCATCAAACCTACACATCTTTTTATCTGATGACAATACAAAATAATGATACATATTAGTAGGCGGTATTTCATTGGCGTTAACATCAACAGATGAAATATATAATCTAAAGTTAAATGTAGTCGGATCATCTAGTATTTCATTATTATTTTCATCTAATAATTTTTTTGTTATATAAAGATCTTTAATAACATTATCATTAACAAAATTGTCAAAAGCAATGTTAGGTCTTTCTTCTGCTGAACCAATTGATGATGAATAACTTCTTAGATCACCTTTTATTTCAACTCTATCTGGCGGTACATTTTCACCGTTTATTGTAACATTACCATATACCGAGCTATCTACCGCACATTCTACTATTCTATATGTTATCGTATCATCAGGAAATGCGATTTCGGCACTTTTTGATGGATTGATAAAATAAATGTTTTCATAGGCCTCTTCTTCTGTAAAACCAGGCGGCCTGTACTTTCTAACGAAACTAACCGGTCTATTGGAATTCTGATACGTCACCGCGATATTTTCATCATGATTGCCTAACAAATGCTCTTCTCCAGGTTCACCGTTAGGTCCATCAGGTAATGTGTAGTAGATTTGGAATGGATACTCGACAAAATCTGTATCGATACTATCTGCTCCATCTCCACTTACTTTCTTAGATACAACTACATGTCCCGGTGTAACAGCTGCTAGGTTAAAACGCATATAAAGATTGGATGCATTAGCACCTCTCTCTAAATAAAACATCTTCATTTTATGAGTAGAATAATCTTTAAAAACAGTTTCACCTTCTGCAAAATATTCAGATAAGTACTCTTCTACTTCGCTATTAGTTGCATTAGGATTTCTCTGCCTATAATTATTTTCAAATAACTGTCTTAGTGTTGTTTCTCCCATTGCACCATGAACTTTATTACCAGGCAAATCATATGTAACCTTTCCAGTTCTAAAGTCGATTTTTCCCATAAGAGCTGAATGGGTTCCACCTAAATCTAGTACCAATTCATCATCTACATAAAACCAGAAATCATCGTCTCCTCTAAACTCAAAGACAATGTCATGTCCCCAAGCATCTAAACCTGATGGTGTCTGTACAAAAGATGCCTCCATCTCCATACCAAAATAGAAATCTGCGTTAGATTTTTCAGATTGTATTAAATGCAATGGCTCGTATTTTCTTGGATCATCCTCTGGAAGTTTTCCTATTGTCGGATCACTAGGAGAAGTTAGTGAAGAATAAAGATTCTTAGAATTGAATTGCGCATACACTCCAGGTTTTATTGTATCGTAAGGGAAAAACTGACCATGTTTTAATGAATTAGCCGTTTTATTCCTATCATGAGTTCCTAATTCCCTATATAGTGTAAAGTCTGTTTCACCATTCTCATTATTATTAAAGCTGTATGTACCATCCCCGTTATCTTTTTTCAACGTGGCATAATTCTGACAACTGTCAAACTCAAAATAACCACTGGATTCATGTACTTTATCTAAGAATAAATGATTTACCGGAATTGAATTCTCGAAAGCTTTTCCAAAATCTTTATATGTTGAATCGGCATAGGTAGCATCAGGATAACCATTTTCTTTTAGGTGATTACTTAATAATCCCGCAGTCAATTTATCAATACCAGTGCTACCTCCTAAATAATTCCATGTAACATCAGCACTATCAGAACCACCATAAGTTTTTCCACTCTTCACGTCAAAATTAACCATTCTCATTTTAATTCCATGAAGATTATTATCGATTGTAGGAACCTCATGAAGCTTATCTGTCATATTTAGTTCCTCTCGAGTTGCAAAATATAAAGGAAATGCTGTGGATTCAGAACATGGTTCCAAAGCTGTATTGTCGGCATTAGGACGAACTCCTATATATGCGTACCTTGCATTGTCCCAAGCTATTACCGAACTGTAAAATTCACTATTTCTTCTTCCTGGCATATTAATACCAATAGGGTCCTCTGATAAAACCTGGTTGCCAGTTATTTGTGGTGCAATATACTTTTCTGAATATGAATTGTATAACTCATAATAGTAGTTAGGTTGCTTAGTTACCGGGTCCACATATTCTTTGAAGTCCCACTCAATAGAGCCAGTTCCATCACCTAGCCATAATATTTTTCCACCAGATGCGTAACATGGATAAAGTGAACCATTGTGATCTATAGCATACATATCATATCTTAGATCTCTTTCATTCCAAATACGAAGATAAACTATTACTTTTTGACCATCTTCAATATCTGAAACACTAACTCTATCTGCTGAAAAGGTAATTAAATCTTCATCATCCATATCAGCATTATCAAGCATATATAACCACACCTCTGGTTTTGAGCCGTTAGTTGTAACAGAAAAGCTTCCGCCTCCGTCTTCTTCATATTCTGCCTGATATACAATATAAACATTATTGGATTTTATACGAAGTCTGCCACTGCTATCCATTTGGACATTAAATTTTGAGGCAGTACTTATAGAATTAGATGTTGAAATTCCATTACTGTCAGCACATAAATATTCAATACCATTTTCGTTTTCTGTAGAAATATAAAAAGTATTATCCGATGAATTATATGTGAATTTCCATTTATCAATCTCATTATCTTCATCTACGTAGAGTACTCGACCGTTATCTTTTGCTGTTAGCAATAACTTAATTAATGAATGGCTCGCACTATCAGCCATTAGAGCATTACCCTTCGTAGCACCATTTGAGTAATGAAACAGTCCCACTACCTTTCCATCCAACTGTTCTAATGTCTCCGGTGTCATCTCAGGGTTTGCATAATCTATAAATATTTTAGGATTTACAGCATCATTATTTTTATTATAATATCTAATTCCTCCACCGCTTCCAGAATGCTGAAGCCACTTGTTAGAACTGCTATATTTAAAATAAAATGACTTAGGATTAGAACCGCTAACATCTGAAATATCAATCAAATCAGCTGTGTCTGATAACTCAATGTTATTTCCACTTTTAGTATGAATGTATTTTTTCTCATTATTTACATAAGTATATATCTTATAGTAATTACCGCTTTTTTCAAAAAACCAAATTGCTGCCGCTTCTATGTCAGTGCTCTCCTCCAAAACGCTATTATCACCATTTACTAAAACGTTATATGTAAAATATTTTTTTGGAGTACCATAACTTAAATAAAAACCTGAATCCATTCCTTTCTGGGTGGTTAATTCATTGACATCATTTATTTGCGCATCTGTCATTTCACCAGAAGCTTCAACAATTTCATATACACTAAAACCAGTAGCATAAAATGAAACTGAATTTTTATTACGACTAAACTTTGTTATTTTTTCTCTTTTTCCATTGTGTTTTATATGCCATATTTCAATATTATCTGTTTTAGAGATTACCGGATTGCTTATTTCTACCTTTATTGGGTTTTTCTTACCTGGCTGATATTCATCTTCACCATCATTAATAGTAATATCATATGCAGCAATTGCCTTATGCTTTTTAGTTACATTTTTAGTTACATCTTCAGCCTCAGCTGTAGCTCCCTCAGGCATCATACCGCATAATTTAACCTTCTGCTTTTTATTATCCTTTTTGGGATACAGAGTTAAATTTTGTTCTTTCATTTCAGTAGTGTCATTATTATTTATAATATCTGCTGACAATGAGATTGGAATACTTGTTATAACAAGACAAACAATTGCCAAAATACAAATTATTCTCTGTTTATATTTATTTATTCTTTTAAAAATAGCAAAAGAGGAGCGACCATACTTTGATAATTTATTTAATTTATTATACATAAGCCTCCCTCCTTTCCTAATTTTTTTATACCTTATGATACTTCTTTCATAAATCCTATAACAATCATTCTCTCAATATTATTAGCTGACTGACACGTTGACAGTGCAATTATATGAAGTTTCTTATCATATGGTTGCTTAAAAATCAGCGCATTTCTTTTTAAGTAATCCAATAATTTAACATTATTTTCATTAACTGTATCAAAAATTATCTTTTCTGTAGCATTAGCTTTTATACTTGCAAAAAAAGTGATATTATATTCGTCACCTTTTTTAGTTATCAATTTCCCATGTTGATGGGTTTTGAAATAATTGGGTTTTATATACTTATCTAAAGAACCAAACATCATACCATACTCCATATGATGACCATATAATAGGGAATAATCATCCTTAAAGTTTCCGTCACAATTGCAATCTAGAAAGATACTTCCGGAAAGAGAATATTCTCCCTGAGGATTTTTATTTAAATATTCTGAATTATCCTTACCTTGCATAATAGGATAATTAATATTTGTGTTATCTACTTTAATCCAAGCCACCGCATCTTTTGATAACTTTTCCAATTTTGAAGCATCAATGCTACCCGTTGGCTTGTACTTTAATATGCTAGTATCATTAGCATTGTAATATGTTATAACAGCATCAAGCATAGCATAAAAACAGATTAATAAAAAAAGAAGAGATGCTATGAACACAATTCGATCAATCAATCTATCAAATGCCTTGATTGCAGTTCGAAACATCGTATCTCCCCTTTCTTTATATCTGTCAATATTCAATTAGTATGCTTCTCTATTACGTTTAGCCATCATCCATATACAGATTGCTCCGAATAATAAGATTCCTACTGCAAATGGTGCAATTATCAATAATACACCTGTAGGGATAATGCCTTGACGAGTATTAGTAAAGGCAACTGAATGACTATCATTTGCTAATGTGATATTTCCTGAATTATTTGTTCCAATTGTTGCGCCGCCATCAATTTTATGTGATGGTGAATAATCCTGGGCATCTTCCTGTATAGTACAGATTGCATTTTTATTTAGATTATTAATCTTGAATGTACTTCCATTAGTAAGATCATATGTAGCTGAGAAAGTTCCATCTGTTCCGATTGTGATACTTGATGGATTTCCTGTTACATCATTAGATTCTACAGGATATGTACCAGGGATAGCATTAGAAATATTTACTGTGAATGTAAATCTCTTATTCTTATCACCCTGATTACCTGTAATAGTCTTACTAAAATCAAAATCATACTGAGTTACTGAGTTAGTATAACCATCAATCTTTACATTTGGATCAGAAGTATACTCTCCATCTGTTCCAATATTAGTAGCCACATTACGAAGTGCATAACTATCAACTGAAAGTGTATTATCAGATGGATTTGCCACAACAAATACATCTAAATATCTAGCTGTATCATCGTAAGTTACACCAGGCTTAGCACCATCTACCTCATGAATAACATATCTGTAAACACCTGGCTTTGTAAATGAGTTGTTAGGGAAAGAAACTGTTACGCTCTTTTGAGCATATTTCTTTCCAGCTGTAGGTGATGATGGATCTGCATCTGTTGGAACACCTGGAATTGTATGGCTTGTATCATCATTTGAGAAAGATGCTGTGCCAATAGAAGCACTCTGGTCACTGGCTAAAATTTCAATAGTTGAAGTTGAGGCCGCTACTGGTGTACCGCTATTAATTGTGTATCCAAAATTAATATCCGGAATATTAGAATCACTCTCAACTACTAAATTTTTTTTAATTGTTGTTGTTCCACCAATAGGTGTATAATTAGTTGCTGCAAAAGTGAAATCTGCAACATTTCCCATGTAAAACAACGATACCATGAGAACCATCATAAAACTTAAAAATCTTTTCATACCAATTTCCTCCTTTATAAAATATCGAAAAGACAATTATATGTACAATAATTATGTTCTTAAAATTAAAATCCACTTCGACTCATATTAAAAATACTTCTTCAGTTAGAACTATATTGTTTCCGTAATGAATATTCACCCCAAAAACAGCCAAAAAAATAACCAACAAAACAATCGTAATAATTCCCACTTTAAACATAAGGCGAATTAAAAGTTGTTTCGTTGGTTTCTTTTTATTCTTAGTATTATTATTTTCAATTATTTCGCTTTCAATCTCATCCCCATGAATAAAAGTATCACAATTATCCGTGTTTTTTTCATATTTTGAAGCATTCATACTGCAATGATTTTTTTTATTTTATCATTCACTGAAAGCCACCTAAATTGTTTTACTTTATCAACTATCTACTATTATATCACTTTTTCATTATTTTTCATATATTTTTTTTATACCCTATACTTCCTTAAATTAATTCCTAGTTCCTTAGCCATCTGGATTACTTCCTTATCAGAGGCATTTTCTACTTCCATAGCGCCTATTCCCATTTCTTCCATTCCGCCGGCGAAGCTTCCTGCATAGCACTCTTCTGAAATATCTTCTCTTAATTTTTCTATATCGATTTCACCGTACATACTGTCACCTCCTTATTTCTCCTATTCAGCATTGTAAAAGCATTTCTGCACTGCTCTTTCTTCCCCTAAAACTAGAAGGGATTTTCCCTCCTCAAATTTATCATCCGGGGAAATTGAAAGATTTACATTTCCATTTTCTTTTATGGCCATTATATTTATTCCATACTTTTGACGTATGCCCACTTCTTTTACAGTTTTTCCAATCCAGTTTTTTGGAAGTGTCACTTCATATATTGCATAGTCGTCATCTAATTTAATGTAATCTAAAATATACTTTGATGTGTAGTGGATGGCCGTCCATTTAGCAATCTGCTTTTCCGGATTTACCACCTCATCTGCTCCATTTCTTAAAAGAAACTTCTCCTGTACTTCTCTGTTGGCTCTAGAAACTACTTTCTTAGCGCCTAATTCCTTAAGAAGTGATGTGGTTTCTAGGGAATTTTGAAAGTCATTGCCGATGGTTTCTATGCATACATCGAAACTCTCTATCCCCAATGTCTTTAGAAAATTTATATTAGTGCTGTCGCCTATCATAGCTCTGGTTACATGTGGCAATGCATCATTTACTCTGTTTTCTAATATATCTACTCCCATTACCTGGTGTCCCTGTTCTTTGATATACTTTGAAATTAATGTTCCGAAGTTTCCTAAACCTATTACTAAAATTGATTTCATAATATCACTCCTTATCCATACTATCGATTTCCTACTGACTCTCTAACCTACAGTAATATTTTCCATTGGATACTTTGACATGCTAGTATCCTGATGCGAAAAAGCTGCATATATTAAAGTTAATCCTCCTACACGACCGAAAAACATTAACCCCATCAAAATATAAAGTGACGGCGCTGATAGGTGTGGCGTTATGCCTAGACTCAGTCCCACAGTGCCAATGGCTGAAAATGCCTCGTACATACATGCACTAATAGGCATTTTTTCTATGATGCTTATGGATATTGATGCCAATATAACCACACTTGTATACATAAATAATATAGTGGCTGCGTTTCTGATTACTGAATCATCCATTCTTCGACCAAAGAAATTGGCATTTTGTTTTTTTCTAAATACGGCAATAGCGTTAGCAAATAATACTGCTATGGTGGTGGTTTTCATTCCCCCTGCTGTAGATCCCGGGGAGCCACCTATTAACATAAGTATCATTGTCATTGCCTTTCCTGAGCCTGTCATCTTATTTAAATCAGCATTGTTAAATCCCGCTGTTCTAGGGGTTATAGATTGAAACAGTGATGTACATAAACGTTTTATAAATGGCGCATCCGAAAAATCATTAACGAAAAAGAATAATGTAGGGATAATTATTAACGTAGCTGTTGTAGCTATAATCACCTTAGTCTGCATTGTATATTCTTTAATATGATTTTTCTTAGATACCACGTCTCTCCAAGTTATAAATCCGATTCCTCCGGTGACAATTAAAAATGAAATTACCACTGTCATATATAAATTTTGTGAAAATGAGGTCATTGAGCTAAACTTACCTGTTTTATCTCCCATTAGATCAAATCCTGAATTACAAAATGCGGATATGGAATGAAAAATTGATAACCATATACCTCTTTTTCCGTATTTAGGGACAAATACCGGGAGCATCATAATAACGCCCACTACCTCTAATAAAAATGCTGTTATAAATATAAATCTGGTTAGTTTTATTATACCACCCATCTGAGGTGCTGACAGGGCACTTTGCATAGTTTGGCGCTGTTTAATATTTATTTTCCTGCCGGACATAATAGTTATAAAGGAAGCCACGCTGACTACTCCTAAGCCGCCTATCTGGATTAGAACTATTATCACAGTCTGACCGAAATCAGACCAATAGCTAGCTGTATCTTCAATCACTAGTCCGGTAACGCAGACAGCGGATGTGGATGTAAACAGTGCTTTTATAAAGGGCGTGCTCTCTCCTGATTTTGTGGCAATAGGAAGCATCAAAAGAAATGCCCCAATAAGAATTACTGCGACAAAACCTAAGATTATTATTTGAAATGATGTTAGTTTTTCTTTAGTTTTCGAAAAATCAAACATTGCACTCCCTCCTAATAACATAACGATTAACTCATCCCACTCTGCTTCTTTGAAACCTACTTACATATCTCATCCCACTCTGCTTCTTTGAAACCAACTAGCACTGCATCCTCTGTCACTACCAACGGTCTTTTTACTAGCATGCCATTAGTAGATAATAGCTTTAGCATCTCATTCTCGCTCATTGAAGGTAATTTATCTTTTAGTTGCATTTCCCTGTAGAGCATTCCTGATGTGTTAAAGAAACGCTTTATTGGCAATCCACTTTTTTCATACCACTTCTTTAATTCTTCATATGTCGGATTATCTTCTACGATGTCTCTCATTTGATAATCTGCCTTTTTCTCGTCTAAAAATTTTTGCGCCTTCTTACAGGTAGAACATCTCTTATAACATAAAAATAACATTTCTCTTCCTCCTACTTTTTAAACATCTTCACGTACCATTTACCTGTATTTGATAAATGTTTTTTCTTAAATTCCTTCACCCTCTTAACGCTTGGTTTTATTAGGGATGCACTCTCGTCTTTATTGCAAAGACTCCAAGCCACACAGCTTAACTTATATTTTCTGATTGTCTTAAACCAGCGTTTTCCCTCGGTCTTATCGATTCTTCCGTTTCCTGAAGCTTCACAGATATTGCTCTCACTGATAAATATAGGCAATCCCTTTTTTCTGGCAGCCGGTATTAAATTTCTTAGTTCTGCCTTATGAGTAGCTGCATAAAAGTGCATTGCATACATTATATTTTTCACACCCTTTAAAGGACTATTAGCCGCCTCATCTATTCTCTGGCTCCAATTAGGCGTGCCTACAATTATCACAGCTTTCTTATCATTTTTTCTAATTACCTTTATAATCTTTTTAGCATATTTCTTTATTTCGCTCCAGGTAGTGGAACCGTTGGGTTCATTGCAGATTTCATAAAGAACGTTATTGTATTTCTTATATTTTTTCGACATTTTCTTAAAGAATTTCTTTGATTGCTTTATATTAATATTAGGATTAGAATCGTTTAATATATGCCAATCAATTATTACATAAATCCCCTCTGCCTTGCAGGCTTTAACGCCTCGATCTATTACCGATTCTAAGTGCTTTTTATTTCCGCCACTGCAATATCCATTGTAGTCAGATGTGTACATTGCTAATCTTATGCAATTAATCCCCATCTTTTTTACGTCCCTAAAAGCATCACGATTTACATAGTCCTCAAACCAATTTATGCCGTGGGTAGAAAAACCCTTTATGCGAAATGTCTTTCCTTTTTTATCCACTAAATTTACACCTTTTACCTTTAATTGGCCATGCTTTTTAACCGGATTAGCTGCATATGTATTAACACTTCCCATAGAAAAAAATATTCCCATTACCACAGCTATTATCACCAATAAACTTTTTTTCATCTTATCCTCCTATCCGTCAGCTTCACCTTTTAAAATCTCAATTCCATGTTTTAGTGGCTCTATAATAAATTCTAAGCATTCCCTTACTGCCTTAGGACTTCCCGGTAGGTTTATTATAATTGTTCGATCTCTAATAACACTCTCTGCCCTGCTTAGCATTGCCTTTTTAGTTATCTTCATACTATATTCCCTTATAGCCTGAGATATTCCCGGCGCATTTCTGTCAGCCACCTTCAATGTAGCTTCCGGCACTCTATCTCTTACTGAAAAGCCAGTTCCTCCTGTAGTAAATATCACATCCGGCTTTTCGTTTTCTGTAATCTCTATAAGTTTATTATATACCTCTTTTTCATCATCACAAACTAAATTATAAGATAAAACTCTATATCCATTTTCCTCTAATATTTCTTTTAAAAGTCTGCCTGAAACATCCTCTCTAATACCGCTAAAAGATCTGTCACTGGCAGTTAATACGCTGGCAGTTTTTTCACTCTTTACTAATTTAAAATCATCTCCTACGCTTATAGTTCCACCTTTTATTACATCGGCGAATACGCCTTCTCTAGGCATTATGCAATCTCCCGCAATCTGCCTGATATTGCACCCCTCATGGCACAACTTTCCTATTTGTGTTATTTTAAGTACCACATCTCTACATTGAAAAGTAGTCCCTACAGCGCACTTTTTAAAATCAAATCCTTCCACTAGCAGATTTTCTCCGAAAACTCCAGGGAAAATATTGATATTACTGTCTTTTAATTTTTCCTTAAATGCCATCTCCATCTCGTAAGATAGAAGGCTTACCTGACGCTTGCTTCCTGCATGAGCATCATTTTCTAATCCGTAATCTTTTATTAATTTACTAGTTTCAATATTCTGTTTAGGTGTCCCCTTATGCTCACTTATGCATACAGCCATTACCTTTCCCATATTAGCCTCCTATTTGAAACATATTTGTATCCGCATCTTTTTTATTCATATTATGCATCTGAGGTTTCATTGACAATCCCTCTAAAATAGCATCCTTTAATTGTTCTTCATTGCCACTTCTTATTATATCTTTTAAATTAATCATCACATCCTGGTGAAGACATAGTTTTAATCCTCCAATAGCAGTCAGTCTTACCCTATTACAATTCTCACAAAAGATATGAGACAGTGGACTTATAAATCCCACTCTACCCTTAAATCCATTAAATATATAATAATCCGCCGGGCCACTTAAACTGGATTTCTGACATTTTTCTGCCTCCCCCAAGGCTAACTCTAATTTTTCTAAAATTAAATCTGATGGAATTCCCTTAAAGTTTTTTCCACAGCTAGTAGGCATTAATTCAATAAATCTAACGTCCAAATTCTTATCTCTGGCTAGCTCTGCCATTTTCACTAATTCACTATCATTCCATCCTAAAATTGGCACACAATTAATCTTAGGCGTTAAACCTTTTTCTATAGCTAGATCAATGGATTTAAGCACCTTATTTAGCCCATCCACTCCTGTTAAATTCTTAAATACTTCCCTATCTAATGTATCTAAACTTATATTAACATCGCTAAGCCCTGCTTCTTTTAATTTATCAATATTATCCCCTAGCAATACTCCATTAGTGGTTAGTGAAATTCTCTCAATGCCATCTATCTTTTTAATATCAGAAATTAGCTTTGTGATATTTTTTCTAACTAATGGCTCCCCTCCGGTTAGTCTTACTCTTCTAACACCTAATTTAGCCATTACTTTTACTGTATATGCCACTTCTTCTAGACTTATAATCTCACTGTGATCTAAATGTTTTATTCCCCCCTGTGGCATGCAATACTTACATCGTAAATTACACTTATCTGTCAGGGATATCCTAAGATAATCTATATTTCGATTAAATCCGTCTTTCATTTTCTACCTTTCTAGCAAAATTAATTTTGAGGAATCTAATTGCAGATAAAATTCATTGTCATCTATCTTATCTTTTATCTTAAGCCACACTGGTTTTGAAATAATCCAGGTTAAAACGCTATCTAGTCCTTCAGATTTATTTCCTGATTGCTTAAAACAAACTGTAACCGAGAAAGTATCCTCTATTATTCTGGTTTTATGACATTTAAAGGTGTTAACACCTAACTTTTCCTTTAATTTAAAATAATGTCCTCTGTATCCTACATATTTAATTTTTTCTAAATCTTTTTTCTTTTTATCTAGTACTTGTTTAGGTATATCTAAATATATTCCCCAATCCTTAGCATATATTTTTTCATCTCTATATTCTATATTTGAGATATTTTTACAGCCGGTAAGTCTGGCGGATGTAACAGTTCTAGGATTATCAAAAAAATCATCCCTGTCCTGGATATCAATTAGATTTCCATTATCCATTATTCCTATTTTTCTAGCCAGGCGGTAGACTTCATTTCTATCGTGAGAAACTAAAATCATTGGCCCGTTGAATTTAGAAATAATATCTAATATTTCATGTTCCACGCGATTTTTTAAATGATTATCCAATGCAGAAAATGGTTCATCAAACATTAAAACCTTAGGCTTATTAGCTAACATTCTGGCTAATGCGCATCGCTGGCTTTGTCCACCTGATAGTTGAGATGGATACTTATTTTTTACATCCTCTAAATCAAACTTTTTTATTAGATTTTTAGCATAGTCTAAATCAGTACTGGCACACTCTATATTTTCTTTTACAGTCATATTAGGAAAAAGGGCATAGTCCTGAAAAAGATATCCTATTTTTCTTTTTCTAGTAGGTACATTTATCTTTTTTTCAGAATCAAACAATACCTCATCCCCTAAAATTATCCTTCCTTTATCAGGCTTTTCTATCCCGCAAATACATTTAAGAGTCATGCTTTTTCCACTTCCGGATGCTCCTAAAACAGCTATCATCTCACTATCAATATCAATTTTTGATTTTAAAAGAAAGCTGCCTAATCGCTTTTCTATATCTACCTTAAGTCTCATACGCCTCTCCTTTTAAAGTGGTCCGTCACATAATTCATTAATCCTAGCATTACCACTGAAAAGATAATTATAATTCCTACCCATCTGTAAGCCATCTCCCTGTTAGACCCCTGCATAAAGGTATAAACAGCCACTGACATTGTCTGAGTTTTTCCTGGAATATTTCCTGCCACCATAATAGTGGCTCCAAATTCACCTAGCGCTCTGGCAAAAGCTAACACTGTGGCAGCTGCAATTCCTGGCCAGGCATTAGGTACAATAACTCTAAAAAAAATCTTAGCCTCACCCATCCCCAATGTTCTAGCTACATTAATTAAATTGCCATCTATCTGCTCCATGGCACCTCTAGCGGTTCTATACATTATAGGCAATGACACAATAGTCGCAGCTATCACTGCCCCGGATGTATTAAACACAATTGATGTGCCCATTTTTTCTAACAGTTTTCCTAATATCGACTCACTGCCTAAAGCTACTAATAGCAGGAAACCTACTACTGTTGGCGGTAGCACTAGGGGTATGGATATCAGACTGTCTATTATAGTTTTTCCTCTTCTCATCTTAGATACCACTCCTGCTAAAACCACACCTATAACAAAGGTGATAACGGTGGCAAGGCCTGAAATCTTTAATGAAATCCATAATGGTGATAAGTCCAATATATTCTCCGTTCTATTTTACTTCGTAAAATCCATACTTCTTAAAAATCTTTATTGCATCATCTGACTGTAAGAACTTCATAAATGCCCTAGCATCCTTGTCCTTATTAGTCTTACTTAAAATACCTGCAGGATAAATTACTTTATCGCACATTTTATCTGTAGCTGTGTCCACGATTTTAACCTTATGACTAATCTTAGCATCAGTCTCATAAACCACTCCACAATCTACTTCCCTCATCTCAACCCAAGATAAAACTGTTCTTACATCAGTTCCAAAATTACCTTTTTTCCTAACCTTATCCCAGATATTTAGAGATGTTAAAACCTGTTTAGCGTATTTTCCTGCCGGCACACTGTTAGGCTCGCCTATTCCCACAATCTTA
The DNA here is from genome assembly GCA_902783775.1 of uncultured Lachnospiraceae bacterium. GTDB lineage: Bacteria > Bacillota > Clostridia > Lachnospirales > Lachnospiraceae > Eubacterium_G. The sequence continues at coordinate 24,354 of CACZSI010000036.1, read as the reverse complement.
ACTTTATCAGTGTCTAAATCCTTAAATGATTTAATATCCTTATTACTACTTTTAGGTACAATTAACACAACCTTGTTTTCTAATAATTTAACAACACTATTTCTTTTAACTAAACCTTTATCCACTAATGTATTCATCTGAGCCATTGCAGCTGACATATAACAATCTGCATTTACGCCTTCTTCTATTTGTGACTGCAATGCGCCTGAGCTTCCATATGAAAAGTTTATCTTAACCTTTTCTTTTTTCTCATACACATCCTTGATTTCATTGCATACATCAGTAAGTGAGGCTGCTGCTAAAACTGTAATTTCCTTCTTTTCTGCTTTAGACTCCCCCTCACTTTTACAGCTAAAAGTAAATAATGCTACAATACATAAAACAAATATTAATAATAATTTTTTATACTTCATTTTCCTCTTCCTTTCGTTGAAAATGGCCACTTTTTCCGCCATCTTTTTCCTCCAATCGAATATCTGAGATAACCATAGTTTTATCTATTGCCTTACACATATCATAGACAGTTAGAAGAGCTGTACTAACTCCACATAAAGCTTCCATTTCAGCTCCTGTTTTTCCCTGAAGCTTAACTAGACTTTCACATCTTATAATCAAATTTTCTTTATCAATTATAAAGTCAATATCAGCCTTAGTAATTAATAAGCTATGACATAGCGGAATTAAATCAGATGTTTTTTTTATAGCCATTATCCCTGCAATTCTGGCAGTGGATAGGACATCACCTTTTTTTACTGTATTATTAACCACCGCATCTATCACTTCTTTTTTCATCTTTATAGTTCCTGATGCTCTAGCTAATCTATCAGTTACATTCTTTTTAGAAATATCCACCATATTAGCTTTTCCATTTTCATCTATATGAGTTAAATTCATCTCTTCCTCCTACTTTCCAAATGAACAATTTGGAAAATGACATATATCGCAATTAAGGCATAATCCGCCCTCACCATAGTTACTCAAATCTCTATTCGATAATATTTCACCTGCTATTAATCTTGGCAAAACTAAATCGAAAATCGTTCTTTTAGCATACATTACACATCCCGGAAGTCCTAAAACCGGAATCTTTTTCCCATTATATGAATAATATGATAATAGAAACATTGCACCTGGTAGCACCGGTGCACCATATGAAATTATCTCGGCTTTAGTATCCTTAATAGCTCCAGGAGTCTGGTCATCAGGATCAACGCTCATCCCACCGCTACATAGAACCATTTCTGCCCCATCTTCTATAAATTCTATTATACTTTTAGAAATCTGTTCTCTGTTATCTGCAAGTATCTTCTGTCCCATAAATTCGCCATTATACTCAGACATTTTCGCTTTTAAAACAGGACCAAATGCATCTTTAATAATTCCGCTGGCCACCTCAGCTCCTGTGGTAACAATAGCATATTTCTTAGGCTTAAAAGGAATTATTGATAATATATTTTTATCAGAAATCTCCCTAGCCTTTTTCATTTTTTCTTTTTTAATCACCAATGGAATTATCCTAGTTCCAGCAATCTTATCGCCCTTTTTCACAGCAAAATCTCCGTGGACACTAGCTATCATCATCTCCCCTAGCATATTGACCTGGTTAAGTGCTTGCCTGTCAACTTTTAAAAGACCATCTACATTGGCACATATCTCTATCTTTCCCTCGCTAGGATCAGAAAACGACATATTCTTATCATCTCCCATACAGATATCCTTTAGGATATAGGCAGCTTCATCCTCATGAAGCATGTCATCATTGTTCTCCCATACATAAAGATGATTTTTTCCCACAGAGAGTAAAACTTCTATATCCTCTTCTCGTACAATATGTCCTTTCTTAAACACCGGCCCCTTAACTTTTCCGGGAATTATCTGCGTTATGTCGTGACATAGAACATGTCCCACCGCATCTTTTGTATCTACTAATTTCATATGTATCTCCATTTTCTAAGTCAAGCCAAAATATTTTTTCACATTAAAAAAAATCTCAGAAATATCATCAAGTCTTACCTTTATAGTTTCTTTACTTTCTAAGATTTCTAAATCTGTTGCAATACATATTAAATTATCACAAATGCTTTTATCAGACACGCCTTTTCTTACTATCTCAACCTTAGGATAATCTGATTTTTTAAATCCCTCTAGTATAATAAAATCAGGCTTATTTTTTATGGATTTAATATCATTAACCAATTCATCCACCGTTTTTTTCTCCCTGACATTTATCATATATCTACTGTCGGTACAGACTGCTGATGCTATTGCACCACTTTTAAAAAACCTGTATGAATCGGTATTTTCTGCATCCATTAGAACATCGCATCCGTCATGCTTTAATGTGGCAACAGAATATCCCTCATTTATAAATTCATTAATTAGCTTCTCAATTAGACCTGTCTTTCCGCTGTTTTTTAATCCACTTACAGCAAAAACACAAGGCTTTACTATATCAAAAAAATCTCTCTTAGTATTTATATTTCTAACTACGTTTTTATCAAACTTAGAATATTCTAAGCTAATATATTTAGTTCTGGCATTTTTAATAATCCCTAATAATTTATATTGCCCCTTCTTAATTAACTCCTCTATTATAGGCAATAATTTTTTAGAATAAATAGCACATAATGGCTGTAATTTTTCGCCATCCTCTAAGACATAGCAATCATAATCTGATGAAATAAACTCTGCCATATATTTTACTAAATCTTTATTAATAAAAGGCATATCGGCAGCACAAACAAACACATACTCAGTTTCAGCATGAATTAATACCTGTCTAATTCCCTCAATAGGTCCAATATCTTTATTTTCATCGTAAACTATACGATTACAATACTCTTCATAAAGGCCACTACTTGCAGCAGAAATAGTGAGACTTCCCATCTCACTTAACTCATTTGATATTTTTTCAATTATAGTTTGATTATTTAAAATCATTAGGGCTTTATTCTGCCCCATTCTAGTACTCTTTCCGCCAGCTATAATAGCCACTGAGAGATTATCATAAGTCTTTTTCATAAGCTATACCTTATTTTATAAAATGTATCTTAACACTATCTCCTACGCTATATTCTCTTTCCTTTTCTATCTCCACATAGCAATTGCACTTAGTCATATTGCTGATAACTGATGAAGCATTATTAGAAAAAAGCTTTACTATGCCGTTTTCATATTTAGCTCTAACTAATCGTTTAGTCTTTTCCATCTTTTTATATTCACTGCCTAATTTCGCTAATCCACTTTCTAATTTCATTGAATCATCGCCACTTAATTTAGCATAAATATCCCAGAAATAATAATCGAAATTAGCTAATGCCGCATATGGATTTCCCGATAAACTAAGTATTATTTTATTCTTATAAACGCTTCCTCTAGTAGGCGTTCCAGGCTTTATATTGGCCTTTTTAAAAATCTCTTTAGCATTTATCTTTTCTAATACTATTGGCAATAAATCTTTTTTTCCTACTGAAACTCCTCCAGTGGTAATAAGAACATCCACCTTATCTATAAACTCATTAACCTTCTTAATTAAAAGGTCCATGTTATCTTCACAAATAGTAGTTAAAACCTCTATCCCCATTGACTCTAATTGAGCTTTTAGCATATATGAAATGCTATTATAAATCTTTCCTGGTTTTAGTGGCTCATTAATGTCCATTAGTTCTGATCCGCTAGAAATTATTCCCACCTTAATAGGGATATACACTTCTACTTTTTTAATTCCTAAGCTAGATAACAGTCCTATATGACTTCTATTTAATTTAGTATTTTTAGAAATGATTATTTCACTTTCCATGATGTCCTCCCCCACCTTACAATAATTCATATAAGGCTTTATCTCATCATAGATTTCTACATAATCCATTCCTAAATCTGTTTTTTCCTGCATTATAACCCCGTCATATCCCTCAGGGATTAATCCGCCGGTCATAACCCTTACAGCAGTATTTTTAGAATAACTTATATCCTTAAAATCTCCTGCTAAAATCTCGTCAATAACCTTTAATCTTACAGGATTAGTTTTAGATGCATTTTTTACATCCTCTGAATTTACGGCATAACCGTCCATTGCCGATTTAGGAAAATTAGGCACCGAAACCGGTGCCTTAATATCCTGTGAAATTATTCTATTAAGAACATTAGATATATTTTCTAATTCTACGTCTCTGTTATCATTAAATAAGATATCTACCTGTGACAACAATCTCTTTTTTGCCTCTTCTATTTCCATGTTCTATTCTCCATAATTATAGTTTTTCGATGTTTACTGCACATACCTTATACTCAGGTATTCTAGCAAACTCATCTAGAGCTGCATTAGTTAAAACATTTACCGGTGAGTCCGGGAAGTGGAATGGCATCCAAGTCTCTCCCTGGGACACCTTTCTGCCCACTTTAGCTGTGGCATCAATGCTTCCTCTTCTACTAGAAATCTTAATTCTCTCACCATTCTTAATGCCTAATCTCTCGGCATCCCGATAGTTAACCTCAATAAATCCTTCTCCTGAAATGTCCATTAATCCCTTAGATCTAGCAGTCATTGCACCTGCGTTATAATGGTAAAGGATTCGACCTGTGGTCAATATAAATGGATACTCTTCATCCGGCAATTCCTGTGATGGAACAAACTTAGCCGGATAGAATAGTGCTCTTCCTCTAACAGGTTTTCCTACATGCATAATGGCTGTTCCCTTATTCTCCTTAGTTGGACAAGGCCACTGTAAGCTCTCACCATTATCTAATCTCTCAAAGGAAATACCGCCAAAACTTGGTGTAACTGACGCTATCTCATCCATGATTTCTGATGGAGTAACATATTTTTGTGGATATCCCATGGCATTCATTAAATCAATTAAGATATCAGTATCAGGTCTCATATTTCCCTCAACTGTCACTGCCTTTCTGATTCGCTGAACTCTTCTTTCTGTGTTAGTAAATGTGCCCTCTTTTTCTGCATAAGATATAGCTGGCAATATTACATCAGCATACTCAGCTGTCTTAGTCATAAATAAATCCTGAAGCACGAAGAATTCCAGATTTTCTAAAGCATGAATTATATGTTTTGTATCAGGATCTGAAACCACAGGGTCCTCTCCACAGATATATAAACCTTTTATCTTTCCTTCAATTGCAGCCGGGAATACTTCCGTAGCCTTTAATCCCGGATTAGGATTTAATTTAACATTCCAAGCCTTCTCGAATTTTTCTCTAACCTCTGGATTATCCACCTTCTGGTATCCTGGATAATCTGTAGGCTGAGCACCCATATCGCAGGCTCCCTGAACATTGTTCTGTCCTCGAAGGGGATTTACACCACAACCGCTCTTTCCAAGTTTTCCTGTTAACAATGCCATATTAGACATACTCATTACACCCTCAGTTCCTGTTGAGTGCTCTGTTACACCTAGGCAATAAATTATCGGAGCCTTATTAGCAGTAGCATACATTCTAGCAGCCTCCACTAATTTATCCTTATCAATATGACAAATCTCTGCCACTTTTTCAGGAGTATAATCCTTCACCAATTCCTTTATCTTATCAAAATCCTCTGTGAAGTTTTCTATATACTCTTTATCCATAAGACCTTCGTTAATAATAACATTCATCATTCCATTAGCGAATGCCACGTTAGTTCCTGGTCTGATTTTCAAATGAATATCTGCATGTTTTGATAATCCTATATCTCTAGGATCCACCACAATTAATCTAGTCTTTTTTCTTCTAACTGCCTGTCTAATCTGCATTCCCACAACAGGATGCGCTTCCTCAGGATTAGAACCTACCAACATTATACAATCCACATCGTGCGTTATATCATAGATAGGATTTGTCATTGCACCTGAGCCCAATGTTTTAGCTAATCCCGCCACTGTGGCTGAGTGACAAACTCTAGCGCAGTTATCTGTATTGTTAGTGCCAAAACATGTCCTAACCATTTTTTGAACCATATAAATATCTTCATTAGCAGATCTAGAACAAGCAAATCCAGCTAGCGAATCACCGCCATACTTAGCTTTTAATTCCATAAATTTATCTGCTGTATATTTAATGGCCTCCTCCCAGGTAGCCTCTTCAAACTCACCTGTATCTTTATTCTTAATAAGAGGAGTCTTTATTCTATCCTTAGAGTTTACGAAATCGAAACTTCCTGACTTTCCTTTTACGCAAAGTAAGCCGTGGTTAGATGGTCCATCTGCCGGCATTACATCCACGATTTCATTGTCCTTAACCACCAGATAGAACTGACATCCGGTAGCACAGTGTGGACAGGTAGTAAGTACCTTTTTAGTCTCCCAGCTTCTGTATTCACTCTCTCTTTTCATAGTGAGAGCTCCTGTAGGACAAGCTGTGGCGCAATTACCGCAGGATTCGCAATTAGTCTCCTTCCAATTCTTTCCAAATGGTGCATCCACCGTATGGAAAACTCCACTTCGTCCATTTCTCATAGTCTTATTCACTGCTAATTTATGGCAGGCAGCTACGCATCTTTGGCAATGAATACATTTACTAGGATCATATTTAATATAAGGGTTATCATCTAAAACCGGCATCTTACTTTCAATAGCAGATCTAGATCCCTCATACTGTGTATCTTCAATACCGTAATCATTACATAATTTTTGAAGCTTACAAGCCCCATTTTCAGGACAGCTCATACAGTTAGTGTGATGGTTTGATAAAATAAGCTCTAACATCTCTTTTCTGTAAGCTGTTAACTTTTCACTCTCTGTAGTGATTATCATTTTATCTTTTAGCATGGTTTTACAAGCCGCAAATAAGTTCTTGTAGCCTTCTATTTCCACCATACATAATCTACATGCACCAATCTCATTGACATCCTTAAGATAGCATAATGTAGGAATGTAAATACCTAGTTCATTGCACACCTCTAAGATGGTTTTCTTATCTTCTACCTGATATTCTTTACCATTAATTACAATGTTTAACATATGCATCTACCTCCCTCCATGGAACCACATCCATAGTGGTCACATCTAAGGCATCTGCTAGATTCCCTCTGAGCTTCCTCGTCTGTCATTGGAATTTCCACATGTTCGAAATCTCTTCTTCTCTCAAATGGATTTCTCTCCTCGATTTCAGCTCTTCCTGTAGGAATACATTTGTTAGGCATTGCAAAAGGAGCCTTAACATCACATTCTACCTTATGATGATATCCTAAATATTCATCGATATTATATGCTGCAACCTGTCCTGCTGCAATGGCATTAATAGCAGTTGATGGACCGGTTACACAATCGCCACCGGCAAATATTCCCTGACTATTTTCAATGCTTTCATCCTCGTTATGACTTTCCTTAAACATAACACTGCAGGTAGTATCTGCCAAAATTTTTCCTCTCTCTACAGGGATTCCGGCCTTCTCAAAATCTTCCACGTCACAGCGCTGACCTACACCTAAGATTAAGAGGTCACACTTAAATCTATAAGGATATGCACTAGAATGTTCTGTAGTGACAAATCCCATAGAATCAAACTCACCTACAATCTGTGGCTGTAGCCATACAGCACAAATCTTATCATCGTCCTCTTTATCCTCCTCTAAATGTAAGAAACTAAGAAGGGTTCTAAATCTTACACCCTCCTCCTTAGCACTCTCTATCTCACTTTCTAGAGCAGTGTAATCATCTCTTTTTCTGGTAAATACATTAACTGTTTTAGCTTTAAGTCTGATGGCTGTTCTAGCAGCATCCATTGACACATTACCACCACCAATTAGCACAACATCTTTTCCTGTCAAGTCCATTTCCTCACCGTTGGCAATTTTCAAAAGGAAATCTGCTGCAGGAATTACATTGCTACAGTTAACATTTTCAATAGGCATTCTGTTTCCTATCTGAGCACCAAGACCTAGATATACTGCATCATATTTTTCTTTTAACTCTTCTACAGTAATATCCTTTCCGACCTTTGTATTTAAAACTACTTCTATATCGCCACTATTTAAAATGGCATTTATATCTTCATCTAATCTTTCCTTAGGTAGTCTATATTCCGGAATACCATATCTTAGCATTCCGCCTAATTTTTCATGTTCATCGTAAACAACTACCTTATGGCCCATTAATGTTAAGAAATATGCAGCTGTTAAGCCTGATGGGCCACCACCTACTACACCTATAATCTTTCCTGTTGAAACATTTCTCTTAGGCGTTTCAATCTTATCTGCTGAAACCTGATCTACAGCATACTTCTTTAAGCCTCTAATATTAATAGGCTGATCCACTATCGATCTTCTACATCTTTTTTCACATGGATGCTCACATACCATAGCACATGCTGTTGGGAATGGATTTTTATCCCTAATTATTTTGATAGCACCCTCATAATCTTTTTCATTAATTAATGAAACGTATCCTGGCACATCAACATGTGCCGGGCACAAACTAATACAAGGAACCGTCTGAGTTACACTCTCAGCACATCCCCTTCTCTTTAGATGACTCTCATATTCATCTGGAAATTCTCTTAAACTATCTAAAACAGTGTTAGCAGCCACCACTCCTACCGCACAGTCCGCAGTCTCAGAAATCATAATACAAAGTTTTTCTAATCTTTCAATTGTATCTTCCTTAGCATCACCAGTTAAAATGTCCTGTAACATTCTCTCGGCTTCCACTAATCCGTCTCTACATGGAATACACTTTCCACAGCTCTGATTCATAGACATCTGCAATATAGATTTATACATAACTAGTGGGCACATTCCCGGTGGATATGATGTCATTCTAGACTTAAATTTATTTAGAACGATTTCCATTCTATCATTTATATTCCCACGCTTAGCTAAATTCTTTGCCATATTTTTTCTCCATTAAAATTCTAAAACACGATTTTTATAATCTTATTTAATATTTAAAATATCTGAGAATCCTGTAACCTCAAAGATTTCTAAAATCTCAGATGATACATTTTTAACTACCATCTCACCCTGCTTATTCATTGTTTTCTGGGCTGATAATAGAACACGAAGTCCGGCAGATGAAATATACTCTAATTTAGCAAAATCAAATACTAAACTAGTGATTCCATCTAATGACTCTGTTAACTCAGCTTCTAATTCAGGTGATGTAGATGTATCTAATCTTCCCTCTAAAATAATTGTTAATTCCTTCTCATTGTTAATTTTCTTAATATCCATAATAATAATTCCTTTCCTAAATGCTATTTACTATTTTATATTTTCTTTTTAATAGATAGAATATTTTTTCCATCTTTATATTCGTATTTGATATCGTCCATATTTTTCTTTACTAAGAATATTCCAAGTCCACCTATCTGCCGTTCCTCTGCCGACAACGTGACATCCGGATCTTCTTTCTTTAAAGGATTATACTGAACACCTTCATCTACAAATGTTATTTCTAATATCGTATCTCCCTGAGAGTAATCTAACTTTACAGTAGCTTCTCCCACCTTATCCTGATATGCATATCTAGCTATGTTGACAAACAGTTCCTCCACCGAAACATTAACCTGTAACTGGGTTTTCATTGAACAACCAATACTCTCTAATTGTTCCTCGATGAAAGACTGAACTTTATCTAAGTTTTCTATTTTCGCTTCGACTGTTATTTCTTTCATATATTTTCCTTTCATATTTTTAGCCACTTTCCTAACCATAATACCTCATACATAACATAGTTATGTCATCAAACTGTGCTTCATCTCTAGTAAATGTCTTTATATCATTTCGTATATTTTGGTCTATCTCCTTAGTTGATAATCCTACACTTCTGTTTAGCGAACCAAGCATTCTATCAATTCCAAATAATTCTTTTTTAAAATTAGAAGCTTCCGTAACTCCATCAGTGTAAACATAAATGCAATCCCCCGGTTTCATTACTACCTGATTACCTCTAAACTGGATTCCCTCCATAGTAGCTAGGGGCGGTGAATGCTTTTCTTTTAATATCACAAATTTTCCATCATTTCTGGAAAATGCCGGATACTCGTGACCGGCGTTAGCATATTTAAGCTCTCCTGTGGATATCTTTAAAATGCCTAACCATGCCGTCACAAAAAGATTCAAACCATTATTTTCACAAAGCTGTTCATTGACCTTATTAAAGATTTCTGTTGGCTCTAACTCTTTATTATATAGAGTCTGATTCTTAATTAATGTTCTGGCCACCATCATAAACAGAGCCGCCGGAATTCCCTTTCCTGATACATCTGCAATAACCAAAGCCACATGATCATCATCCACCATAAAGAAATCATAAAAGTCGCCACCTACCTCTTTAGCCGGTGTCATTGATGCATATATATCAAACTCCGTTCTCATAGTAGGAAATGGAAATGTGCTAGGAAGTATTTCTTCCTGTATGTGAGAGGCAAGCGTTAGCTCTCTGTCCGCCACCACCTTCTCTCTTCCCTGAGATACGTTTAATACACAATACATATATAACATTACCACCATAACTACGCCGTAGATAATGGACACACCATAAAACTTAGAAGATATGGTAGTAGCAATAAGTGGTACTACCACGTAAAGCAGTATGGATACAAGCTGGTAGGTCTCTAGGTGTTTTCGTTTCTTTATTGCTGCAAACAATGTAGCTAGCATAGCGAAATAGCTATATATAAGGCTTACTATATAAAGATCACCTCTTACATATTTTCCTGCAGAATCTATATAGAAATAAAATCCCTTGCTATTTAAAAATACACATACGAATAAATTAATTATTCTTACAACCAACGCTGCTACTAATCCAAACCTAACAATGTAGTCTAGTATAGTTATGGCTCTGCCCTTCATCTTAATGTATCTAGTTACATATAACCAGAAAAAGCAGGATGCCATAGGAGATGCCATATAATACAATGTATTAATTATATAGTTCAAACTCTTTAAGCCTACTATACCATCTACCATCCATGCATTTGCATCCAGGAATAATCCCCAATAAGCTATGTTTAGCAGGTAAAAGAAGTAAATATAATCATTGCCTGTTTTTTGAACGTCAATTAAACAACATACAAATAGTACGTATCCAAAAAGCATACCCAAAAGGTCCACACCTTCATTAAAAATATATGACCTCTGCATAGCGGTGCCCCTTATAAGTAAGCAATAGACTGTAGATGCAAACATAAAAAAATAAAGCATAGATGTGACTATGACTTTAAATGTAGTTTTTCTATCTATAAAAATCATATGCACCATTCCCTTCTTTAAACAAATAATAGCCACAATAAAATTATTGTGGCTATTTAGTTTGTTAAATTATAAGACTTTTTTATTAAATTTTATCCGATTGCTTATAACAATATTATAATAAATATCTTATAAATTAACAATATTAAATTATATTCATTTTTTAATCTTTTCGGCGTGATAACTGCTTTTCAAAGGCATCTTTAATAATTTTTTTACCCATTGGCGTAGATAGAGTTTTGGCATCCATCTTTCCCTCGGAAATCATTATTAATATCTTTAGATATGTCATACCTAAAGCATAAGTAATAGTTCCTGCCGTAGCTGTAGAAAACATTCCTCCTGCTATTGATCCAGCTCCCGGAATTAGTTTTACTAAGCTTGATACCACGGTTCTTCCTAACAATGTAGCCCCAGCTGTTCCTATGGTGGATGATAAGAAAGTCATCAATGTCGCCTTCTCAAACTTAAATCCGAAAAGAGAAGTAAGTTTCGCTAACATAAGAATCTGTTCCGGAACTAACAATGTCGCGTCAGCCAAAGGAATTGGCGTAGCCGCTGTAGCTGCCGCAGAGGCCACCGCAGTTGCTATTATCCTCTGGGCTTTATCTTTTTTTAACTGAAGATTTACACTCTGAATAGCCACAAAGGTATTTCTAATAACCTCTGGCAATACATTATTAGTTATTTCACATAAATCATCTAATCCTTTTTTTCGCACCACATACTCATCATTTATTTCATAGTCTATGGCTAAAACCGGTATAATTCCGGTTATTGGAAGATTCTCTTTTTCAATCTCCTTTTGCAATGCCAATGCAGCCTTATCAGATATGGACTGTGTTAAAACAACGATAATTGGCACGTTATATTCTTTTATTCTATTAGTCAATTTATTTAAAAAATCAATCTCCGCCTGCTCAATTCTGTTAGCAGAGGCATTTATACAGTACCATATGCAATGAATTGCATTCTTGATATTGTCACTTCTTAATCCATCGTGAATTTTATCCACCACCTCATTTAAGAGATTTTCAGTGCTCATATCTCCACTAAGTTCAGCTCCCGGCGTATCAAATATAGCCAATGGAAAATCCGGTATTTCGTACTTTCTAATTTCACTGGTAACAGGCTTTCCCACACCGGTTTTAGCAATATTTTTATTAAACACACTGTTCACTAAAGTACTTTTCCCCACGCCGGTCTTTCCTAAAAGCATAATATTTAGGGTCTCTAAGTCATTGTACTCTTTTTTTATGGTATCTAATATTATCTGTGAAGCTTCAATTGTACTATATTCTTTCATATTTCTCTCCTATAGCTTGTTCTCAATCTCCTTAGGAATGTAAGCCTCAACATAGATTCCGTCTTCCCTGTATTCCTCTTTAATTAGTTGCCCATATTTTCTTATTATTCCAGGCTTTCTGGCCTCAGCATATGAGAAAGTCTTTTTAATATAAATTCTCATTGACTTAAGTGCGCTTTCAATAGCCTCATCTATTTTATCTAATCCCATCTCTTTTTTGATGGCTGCCTCCACTACATAATCGGCGTTATTATCCCTAAAAATAGGTTTTGTCTCCGGTGTAAACTCAAGTTTATCTATCTTATTATAAACTGTAATCACCTTTTTATCCTTAACACCTAGCTGTCTAAGAGTCTCATATACCGCCTTCATATTATCATCCATAACCGGATTAGAACTGTCCACCACGTGAATTATAATATCAGAATACTTAGCCTCCTCTAGAGTACTTCTAAAAGCATCAATTAAGTGATGAGGCAATTTTCTTATAAAACCTACTGTATCTGTAAGCAGCACTTCCTGTCCATTAGGCAATTTATAATTTCTAGTAGTGGGATCTAGAGTGGCAAACAACTTATCCTCCTCTAAAACCTTTGCATCAGTCAATGTATTTAGTAATGTGGATTTTCCTGCATTGGTATATCCCACTATAGCTACCACTGGCACAGGACTTTCCATTCTCTTAGCTCTAGTAACATTTCTATGTTCCTCTAGATGTTCCACCTTACCCTTTAACCAGGAAATTCTATCTCTTATAATTCGTCTGTCCACCTCGAGTTTCTGCTCTCCGGGACCTCTAGTTCCGATACCGCCACCCTGTCTGGTTAGATTTTTCATACCAATTAGTCGGCTGGAGCGATATCTTAGCTGGGCTAGCTCTACCTGAATCTTACCCTCTGCTGACTTAGCTCTTCCGGCAAAAATATCCAGAATAAGCAATGTTCTATCTAGGATTTTAACTCCCAATGCCTCCTCTAGGTTTTTGCATTGCATAGGAGATAATTCATCATCGCAGATAATGCCATCAGCACCGGATTCTAAGATTATCTCTCTAATCTCTTCCACCTTACCTGAGCCCACATATGTAGCTGAATTAACTCTGTCAAGGTTTTGTAAAACTCTTCCTATTGGCTTTGCTCCTGCAGTCTTAACTAACTCCTCTAGTTCCTCTAAGGACTCTATGCCCTCCTTCTCACTAGTAGTGCAGGCGCTAACTAATATAACTTTTTCTTTTTTCTCTTCTGTTTCGTACATCTATATCCTCATATTTCTATTCCACTATATTCTCTACCACATTGATAGTCTTCCATTTTCCCAACTTATATCTGATAAAACTAAAGCCTCCGTTTAAGAACCATGTAAGACCTGTAGCGTAAAATACACCATATTTTCCCATAAATGGAATTAGTGTCAATGGATAAGCAAATACCACTCTTCCGATACACTCCACAATTCCAGTAAACAGTGAAAACATAGCATCTCCCGCACCATTTAGCACGTTTCTGGTAGTATAGATTAAACCTAAAAACGGATAGAATAAACATGTAATTCTTAAACCGTCCATGGCATAAATCATTACATCTTCTTTTCTAGCCAATGTAGATACAATCGGTTTAGTATATCCCCAGAATATTGCAATAATAAAAAGAGCAAATATAGTACTAATAATGGTAGCTGATTTAAATCCACGCTTTACACGCTTGATTTTTCCGGCACCAATATTCTGTCCTGTATATGTAGCTAATGCTGCACCTAATGACATAAACGGCTGCTGAATCAACTGCTCGATTCTTCCTACTACCGTAAAGGCTGTAGTAAATACCGGTCCATAACTGTTAACAATAGCCTGAAGAATTACTAATGAGAATGCTATCATTGAATTCTGTAATGCCACTGGGATTCCTAATCTGCATATCTTACCTATCAATGCAGTATCCGGGCTTAAATTTTCGCTGGTAAGTCTAAAATATGTATTACTTCTGTATGCGTAAATAATACATGAGATAGCAGATACAAACTGAGCCATAACTGTAGCCACTCCGGCACCTATTACTCCCCACTTAAATACCACTACGAAAAGTAAATCAAGTCCTACGTTTAATAAACTTGATACAATTAAAAATATAAGAGGCGTTTTTGAGTCACCTAAAGCTCTTAACACATTTGATACGCCATTGTAGATACCTACCCATAGCATACCGATAGCTAGAATTCTTAAATAATTAACTGCATCTGTCATAAGCACCTTATCTAACTTTAACAGTGTAAGCAGTGGCCTTGCCGCAAAAAAGCCGATGGATGCCATCACAAAGGAACAGACTAATATTACTGAAAATCCGGTTCCAATAGAATCCTTAACTTTCTTTTCATTGCCTATTCCAAAGTACTGAGATACGATAATTCCTATTCCTGTAGATAGTCCTGCTATCAATGAAAAGAAAAAGAACACTAATGATCCTGTACTACCTGTAGCTCCTAGGGCATTTGAACCTACATATCTACTTACAATATATGAATCTGCATAGTTATAAAGCTGCTGAAAAATGTTACCAAATAAAAGAGGAATCGTAAATTTCAATAACAATTGATATGGTACGCCCTCTGTCATATCCTTAACAAATCTGTTAGTTTTCTTCATTTTACTCCTCACAAATCCTTTTAACCCTAACCGAAAATATATACCAATTTACAATATTCCCGGAACTAAATAAAAACCAATTATTCCGCTGATAATTCCCACCAGTGCGCCAACAATAACATCCTTAGGAAAATGCACTCCAATAACCACCCTTAAAATAGCCATTAACACACCCTGAATTAGGACGATAACTCCTAGGGATGTATCAATATATAAAAATGCCATTCCAATAACAAAGCAAGAAAATACATGTCTAGACGGCATGGATTCTCCCGGCTTTTCCTTGTTTACTATAGGCTTAAATCCATATTTAGTATATGGTCTTACTGAATTAATTTTCTTTCTGACAATACTTAATGCCACAAAGGAAATTCCGGTTGTCAAAACCACCCTCATAAACCTTAAGTCCTTCATTAAAAGAAGCATAAACAATAATCCGCCAAAGAGAATGTAGATAAAAAAAGTCAGAGCAAAATTAGCGATTATTATAGCCTTTTCTAACTTTTCATTCTTTCTTATGGTATCAGTAATTTTTATATATGTTTCCTTCTTCATGCTCCACCTTCCTACATCTGATGTCTCACTATTTTATATTCATCTCCATAAGAAAAATATGGGCATGAGCTGTTTTTAAACTGCATTAATCTAGCGTAATCATCCTCATCCATATTGACCACGCAGGCGTACTCCTCGTACTCCTCGTCATAGACATAATTACTGCAATATTCGCAACTGTATTGACCTGCCATAACAGCCTCCTATTTATAAGCCTGTGCTAATTTCTCAAACGCAGGCAATGCATTTTCAATCTGCTCTGTCTTTACACAATAACCAATTCTTACAAATCCCGGTGTACCAAAGCTGTCAGCCGGAACTAATAATAATTCAAACTCCTTAGCTTTCTCACAGAATGCACGGGCATCCTCACCCTTTGATTTCATAAATAAATAAAACGCTCCGTCAGGATAGATACAATCAAATCCCATATCAGTTAATGCATTGTATAATAAATCTCTATTCTTTTTATAAATTGATGTATCTGCTGTGTCATCTAAACACTTTTCGATAACTCTCTGATACATACTTGAAGCACAAACATAACCTAGCGCTCTTCCTGAACCACAGATTGCCGCGTAAGCATCCTTTTCATCCTTCATCTTAGGTGAAACTACGATATATCCGATTCTCTCACCTGGAAGTGATAATGCTTTACTATATGAGTAGCATACAAATGTATTATCATAATAGTTAATTAAATATGGCAACTCCTGTCCATCATATACTAACTCTCTATATGGCTCATCAGAAATTAAGAAGATACTATGACCGTACTCTTCTTCCTTTTCCTTAAGCTTCTTACTTAACTTTTCGATAGTCTCTTCTGTATAAACTACACCTGATGGATTGTTAGGTGAGTTAATTACCACCGCCTTAGTCTTTTCAGTAATAACCTTCTCTAACTCATCAAAATCTATCTGCAATGTATTCTCATCAGATTTACATTCCACTAACTTAGCGCCGGTTCTTTCCATAAATACACCGTACTCAGGGAAGTATGGAGTAAATACAATACACTCATCATCTTTCTGTAAGATTGCATTGAAAATAATAGTAAGAGAGGATGCTGCACCACATGTCATATAAATATTATCAGCTGTAATCTCTGTCTTAAATCTATTATTAATATAATCAGCAATACTTCCTCTAACCTCTGCATCACCCTGAGCTGATGTATATCCATGTAATTTTACTGAGTCGTAATTATTAACTAAATCCATAATAGCCTTATCCACACTCTCAGGTGCCGGAACACTAGGATTTCCAATACTGAAATCGAAAACATTCTCCTCTCCAATTTCCTTTTTTCTCTTATTACCGTACTCAAAAATCTCTCTAATCTCTGATCTTACTTTTCCTAATTTTACTAATGATTCTGTAAACATTTTATCTCCTTTCAAATCGCCGTTTATCTTAAATTATTAATTTTAAATTCTCTCTGGGCCTCTCTTCTCTGGTCCTTTTTAGCTATATCTCTACGCTTATCGTAAAGTTTTTTACCCTTAGCTAAACCTATTTCCATCTTAACTAAACTTCCCTTAAAGTATACTTTTAATGGAACAATAGTTACACCCTGCTCTCCTATCTGACCAATCAACTTATTAATTTCTTTTTTATGCATAAGTAACTTCTTAGGTCTTAGGGGATCTTTATTGAAAATATTTCCCTTTTCATAAGGATTAATGTGCATACCGAAAACAAAAACCTCACCGTTTTCAATTCTCACATAAGCTTCCTTTATACTGCAATGACCGGCTCTAAGTGATTTAACCTCCGTCCCACAGAGCACCACTCCCGCCTCGAATTTCTCAAGTATAAAAAAATCATGATATGCTTTTTTATTATTTGCAATTAATCTTTCTGCACTAGACATATCTAAACCTTCCTTCTAAATTAGTCTGCCAATATAAAATCTATATTCTTGCTAACCTTATTAGCATTTTCCACAATAACATTTACCTTCTGTCCTAAGCTGTAAACCTTACCTGTTTTCTCGCCTACCATACTGTAACTGTCCTCGTGGAAATTATAATGATCATCCATCATAGTGCTAACGTGAACCATACCCTCCACTGTGTTTTCTAATTCTACATATATTCCATAATTAGTGACACCTGATACAATTCCGCTAAACTCTTCGCCAATATATCTCATCATATATTCAGCTTTCTTAATCTTATCAGTCTCTCTCTCTGCGTCCTCAGCTCTTCTCTCGTTTTCACTACAATCTTTAGTCACCTCACCTAAAATCTTATTATAGTGAGATGCCCTGTTATCGTCTAATCCGCCTGTTAATGCTTCCTTAATGATTCTGTGAATCTGTAAATCAGGATATCTTCTAATAGGTGATGTAAAATGACAATAATACTTTGCGGCTAATCCAAAATGCCCTCTGCACTCTGGACTGTACTCTGCTCTTTGCATTGATCTTAATGCCATTCGACTAATTAAGCTCTCCTCCGGCTTACCCTTAATATCCTCTAACAATTTCTGAATTTCCGTAGGATATATTTTATTATTAGAGAACTTAATTAAATGCCCGAAACTTCTCACAAAAGTTCTAAGTTCCTTTATTTTTTCAATATCCGGCTCTGCGTGATTACGATAAACAAATGGAGCCTGTCTCCAATAAAAATCTTCAGCTACAGTCTCGTTAGCCGCTAACATAAAATCTTCTATAATAAGTGTGGCATCATTTCTGTCATATGGCTTAATCTCTGTAGGATGCCCCATTTTATCTAAAATAATCTTACACTCTTTAGTCTCAAAACCGATAGAACCTCTCCTATTTCTGTTAGCTCTAAGCTTCCTAGATAGCTCATACATTCTATCAAATAAAGGCACTAAATCTTCGTGCTTTTCTCTTAATGAACTGTCATTATTAATAATACCATTTACTTCATCATATGTCATTCTTCTATTGACATTGATAACACTCTTAGTAATATAATGATCTACTATCTCGCCCTTTTTATCCACCTTCATAATACAGCTTAGGGCTAATCTGTCCTCTAACTGATTTAGTGAACACAACCCATTAGATAGTTTATGAGGAAGCATCGGAATAACTCTGTCTACTAAATAAACACTAGTAGATCTTTTAAGTGCCTCCTTATCTAGAGGACTGTTCTCTCTTACATAATGAGTAACATCTGCAATATGTACCCCTAGAGTATAAAATTTTCCATCAAAATCAAGGCTTACTGCATCATCTAAATCCTTCGCATCAGCCCCATCGATAGTTACCATATCTATATTTCTAAGATCACTTCGACCTTCAATATCCGCCTCACTTATACTGTCCGGAATCTTTTCAACCTGCTCCATAACCTTATGTGGAAACTTAGATTCGATTCCATAACTTTTTACTACGGACATAATATCCACGCCGGGATCATTAGTATGTCCTAATATCTCTTTTATAAAACCTTCCGGTTTCTTACCGTTCTTACTGTATTTTTTAATCTTAACTACTACTTTATGCCCGTTTACGGCACCATACATATCTTTTTTAGAAACAAAAATATCGTAATTAATCTTTTTATTATCCGGCAATACATAGCCGAATCCTTTATTTTTCTGAAAGTATCCTACTACTTCTCTAATCTCATGAGCTAAGATTTTAACCACCTTAGCTTCTTTTCTTTTACCACTTCTTCCAGGGTAAACCTGAACCATAACAGTATCATGATGCATAGCACCATTAACATCTGACTTAGAAATAAAAAAGTCTTCTTCCATCCCCTCTACTTCTACGAAACCAAATCCCTTTTCATTTCCAATAAAGATACCTGTTACATAGTCAGCATTCTTTAACTCACTCTTCTGTTTAATCTCTATATCTCTTTCTGTCATAAAAACCCTCATAATAAAGAAACAGGTGTAAGCAATACTTACACCTGCATCAAATCCATAATCAAACCTTAATTAATATTTAAGGAATGGTAAATTAAGTACAATAGCCATAACAAAGAATAAAACAGTCAATACTCTAGTAATGTTAATAAGTTTACCTTCCATAGAACGACCTTTATTCTTTCCCCAATATGTGTCAGCTGCACCTGTGATTGTGCCGGAAAGTCCTGCCTGCTTACCTTCTTGCATTAATACTACGATATTAATAGCAAAACATATTATCATAAAAACTAATGTTAATACTTTTAACCAAGTCATTTCGTTTACCTCCTAATAATCTCAAACATAGTAAAGTGTACCATAACACAACACTAAAATCAAGATATTATTTATTTTTCTACAAGCAGAGACTCACCTGTCATCTCTTCTGGTTTCTCCATTCCCATTAATTCGATTAATGTAGGAACGATATCAGCTAATACTCCATTCTCTCTTAATGTATACTTTTCATCAGCATTTACTAAGATAAATGGAACTGGGTTTGTAGTATGAGCTGTAAATGGCTCACCTGTCTCATAATCTACTAGCATTTCTGCATTTCCGTGGTCAGCACAGATGAATAACTGTCCGTCTACTTCTTTAATGAAGTTAACTACTTCACCTACACACTTATCGATAACTTCGATAGCTTCAATTGCTGACTCTAATACACCTGTATGTCCTACCATATCAGGGTTAGCGAAGTTACAGATAATCACATCGTACTCACCGCTAGTAATTGCCTCTGATAACTTATCACAAACTGTGTAAGCACTCATTCTAGGTTTCTTATCATATGTTGGAACGTACTTAGGTGAATTAACTAAAATTCTGTCCTCACCCTGGTTTGGCTCCTCAACACCGCCATTGAAGAAGAATGTTACATGAGCATACTTCTCTGTCTCGGCAATTCTAGCCTGCTTTAAGTTATTCTTAGCTAAGAACTCACCGAATGTGTTAGTAATCTCAACCTTCTTAAATGCGATTAATTTATTAGGAATAGTAACATCATATTCTGTAAAGCATACGAATGTCACATTTAATCTGTTTCCTCTGTCAAAACCATCGAAATCATCAGCACAGAATGCTCTAGTAATCTGACGTGCTCTATCAGGTCTGAAGTTACAGAAGATAATAGCATCTCCATCTTTGATAGTAGCTGTAGGATTTGAGTCTGTCTCGATAACTGTTGGTAACATGAACTCGTCAGTCTTATCATTAGCATATGAAGTCTTAATAGCCTCTACAGGATCAGTAGCTTTCTCGCCCTCACCCTTAGTCATTGCATCATAAGCCATCTTAATTCTATCCCAGTTGTTATCTCTATCCATTGCGTAGTAACGTCCGCTGATTGTAGCTACCTTTCCTGCTCCAATCTCGTCCATCTTATCTACTAACTGCTGCATATAATCAGCTGCTGATGAAGGAGGTGTATCTCTTCCATCTAGGAATGCGTGAACATAAACCTTATCCATTCCTTTTTTCTTAGCTAATTCAATAGCTGCCTCTATGTGTGAAATATGACTGTGTACTCCACCGTCTGATAATAGACCGAATACGTGAAGTGCTCCGTCATTGTTTTTTGCAAAGTCAATAGCCTTGTTCATCTCTTCATTTTCAAAGAATGAACCATCTTCAATCTCTTTAGTAATTCTAGTAAGCTCCTGGTAAATAATTCTTCCGGCACCCATATTCATATGTCCTACCTCAGAATTTCCCATCTGTCCATCAGGTAAACCTACGCTCATTCCGCTAGCATAACCTTTAACAAAAGGATATTCCTTCATTAATTTATCCATAACAGGTGTCTTAGCCTGTGCTACGGCATTACCCTTTTCATTTTCGTTTAAACCATAACCATCAAGAATTAATAATACTGTTGGTTTCTTACTCATTTCTCTTCACCATATACCTTTCGGATTATTTATTTATCAGTTAATTAGCAATCTCTAAAAACATCTATAGGGCACCTAAAAAGGTGCCCTTATTTAAATTATTTATTATAGTTTACAATCTGTCCAAAGTCTGGCTTTAAGCTGGCTCCACCAACTAATCCACCGTCAATGTCAGGTTTTGAAAGTAATTCATTAGCATTTGATGCGTTCATTGATCCGCCGTACTGAATTCTGATTGCCTCAGCTGTAGCCTCATCATAAACTTCTTTAATGCACTCTCTGATAGCTGCACAAACTTCCTGTGCCTGATCAGATGTAGCTGTCTTTCCTGTACCAATAGCCCAGATTGGCTCGTAAGCGATTACAGCTTCCTTAGCCTGATTGGCTGTAACATTTAAGAATGCTACTTTAATCTGCTGACGGATAAAGTCGATAGTAACGCCCTGCTCTCTCTGATCTAATGTCTCACCACAGCAAATGATAGGAGTGATTCCGTGCTCGAAAGCTTTTAATACTTTCTTGTTAACTGTCTCATCAGTCTCAGCGAAGTATTCTCTTCTCTCTGAATGTCCGATAATAACATATTTAACTCCGATATCTGTAAGCATGTTAGGTGCGATTTCTCCTGTGTATGCTCCGCTCTCCTCGAAGTACATATTCTCAGCACCGATGTTGATGTTTGTTCCCTTAGCTGCCTCCATAGCTGGTACTAAGTCGATAGCTGGTACACAAAATACTACATCTACTTCTTCATTCTGTACTAATGGTTTTAATTCATTAATTAATGCAACTGCCTCGCTAGGAGTCTTATTCATTTTCCAGTTGCCTGCGATAATCTTTTTTCTCATTTTGATTCTCCTATTATTTTTTATTGTCTATATACAATATTATTTATCATTTGCAGCTACTACACCAGGAAGATCTTTTCCCTCTAAGAATTCAAGAGAAGCTCCACCACCTGTTGAGATATGTGTCATCTTATCTCCGAATCCTAAGTTGTTAACTGCGGCAGCTGAATCACCACCACCGATAATTGTTGTAGCATCTGTATCAGCTAATGCCTGAGCTACAGCGATTGTTCCTGCTGCTAAACATGGGTTTTCTGAAACTCCCATAGGTCCGTTCCAAACAACTGTCTTAGCGCTCTTAACTGCGTTAGCAAATAATTCTCTAGTCTTAGGTCCGATATCTAAACCTTCCATTCCATCAGGAATAGCGTTTGTTGGTACAATCTCTGTTTCAATCTCAGCATCGATTGGATCAGGGAATGTAGCTGAAGCAACTGTATCAATAGGAAGAAGAATCTTCTTTCCTAATTCCTCAGCCTTCTTAAGCATTTCATTACAGTAATCTAACTTAGAATCATCTACTAATGAAATACCTACAGAACCACCCTGAGCTTTTACGAATGTGTATGCCATACCACCACCGATGATAAGTGTATCACACTTCTCAAGAAGGTTATTGATTACGTTTAATTTATCTGCTACCTTAGCACCACCTAAAATAGCTACGAATGGTCTTACTGGATTGTTTACAGCGTTTCCTAAGAAATCGATTTCCTTCTGCATTAAGTATCCTACTACTGCAGTGTCAACATACTCTGTAACACCTACGTTAGAACAATGAGCTCTGTGAGCTGTACCGAAAGCATCGTTTACGAATACATCACAAAGGCTAGCTAAATCCTTGCTGAATGCCTCACCATTCTTTGTCTCTTCTGCACGATATCTAGTGTTCTCTAAAAGAACTACATCACCGTCGTTCATTTTCTCAACTGCTGCCTTAGCATTCTCGCCTACTACTTCATCGTCAGCTGCGAATACTACTTCCTGATCTAATAACTCTGAAAGTCTCTTAGCAACTGGTGCAAGTGAAAGCTCTGGCTTAGGCTCTCCCTTTGGCTTTCCAAGATGTGAGCAAAGAATAACCTTTCCTCCATCTGCAATTAATTTCTTGATTGTAGGAAGTGCAGCTACAAGACGGTTCTCGTCTGTGATAACTCCCTCTTTTAATGGTACGTTAAAATCACAACGTACTAATACTTTTAATCCTTTTACATTGATATCATCAACTGATTTTTTGTTAAGCATTTTGTGCTCCTTTCATAACATTGCAATCTGCAATCTTCTAAATATAACTTTTTTCTCAAGCTTTTTAGCTTTCGTGAAAAAAGGGCCCGGCCCATTTAAGCCGGACCCTATTGGATCTAATTTGTTACTTATGCTAATTCAGCAAAGTACTTGATTGTTCTAACCATCTGGCTTGTGTATGAGTTTTCGTTGTCATACCATGAAACAACCTGAACTTCATAAAGATCATCAGCGATCTGTGAAACCATTGTCTGAGTAGCATCAAATAATGAACCATACTTCATTCCGATAACGTCTGAAGAAACGATTGGATCCTCATTGTATCCGAAGCTCTCTGATGCAGCAGCCTTCATAGCAGCGTTGATTCCCTCAACTGTTACATCACTACCCTTAACTACTGCTGTAAGGATTGTTGTTGATCCTGTTGGAACAGGAACTCTCTGTGCAGAACCGATTAATTTTCCTTTTAACTCAGGAATTACAAGACCGATAGCCTTAGCAGCTCCTGTTGTGTTAGGAACGATGTTAGCAGCACCAGCACGTGCTCTTCTTAAATCACCTTTTCTGTGTGGTCCGTCAAGAATCATCTGATCACCTGTGTAAGCGTGGATTGTTGACATGATACCACTCTGGATTGCTGCGTACTTGTTAAGTGCATCAGCCATAGGAGCTAAGCAGTTTGTAGTACATGAAGCAGCTGAGATGATTGTATCGTCTGCTGTTAATGTATCCTGGTTTACTGAGAATACGATAGTCTTAAGATCATTTCCAGCTGGAGCTGA
>CACZSI010000035.1 GCA_902783775.1 uncultured Lachnospiraceae bacterium | reverse complement strand
TGACTCTTCCTACTATTACATTGCCTAAAGGAAGCTTAATGGCTATATCACTTAGTTTATAATAAAGAGCGAAAATTCCACTTCCGGGAAGTAATAGTATTTTTGAAATAACTAAGACTTTGCCTCCGATTATTGGCGATAATAACGATACTAAAAGTGCTATTATTCCCGTTATCATAGGAATTACCATAAGAGGCACCACTAACAGATTTAGAATAATAGAAAAACTCGGCAATTCATAATAGCTATAGGCTATAAGTGGGCATATCATACTCCAAACCATAAGTCCGGGAATAATAATTTTAAGCCACTTAATTTTAAGATCTCTTACTATCACCATTATCATCGGCAATAAAACTTTTATGGAGATTATGGCCACAAATGATAACTGAAAGCCTGAATTTATAATGGCCATTGGATTATAAGCTAGTATAAATAACGCCGCAAAACTGATAGAATTTATGCTGTCCTCTTTTCTTCCTAGCACCTGAGATATCATATAAATTATAAACATTATCATGGCTCTTTTAGCAGACAATGACATACCAGTCATCACACTAAACATCACAACCACAGTTATGGCTATTATGGCGGATAGTTTTATACCTCGCTTCTTTCTAATTAGCTTATATAAACCTAAACCAATTATACTAATATGAAGTCCGCTAATAGCTAGTATATGTGCTATTCCGGCCATTCTAAATATCTCTTTTTTCTGGGCATCCTCCATTTTCTCTCCTAGAAGAATGGTTTTAAAAATGCCAATATTATTGTTAATTAAAGTGTTAAATATAGGACTTTTAGAGCTTTTAATCTGATCTAACTTTTTTTCTAAATACTTTCTTAGATCACTTAAATATTCCTGACTGTCACTATAATTAGAATAAATCTTTAAAATATCAATAAGCTTAGCCTTACCTACCACTCCTATTGACTTATAATATTTTTCCTCGTTAAAATTTCCCGGATTAGAAGGCCTTTCCATCTTAGTAGTCTCTATACTAAATACGACTTTTCGCCCTATCTTAAAATATGACTCATCCTCTAAGCTGGGATTTTTAAGCACCACTATTAAAGGATATTTTTTATTGTTAATTAAAACATCCTTTAAATAAATCTTATTATTATACTGTCCTAATTCTATGCTACTTATAAATCCGGTGGCTATAACCTCTTTTTCATTATGCTTATAAAAATTTTTTTCTGACTCTAAATAATCTAGGGTAATAGACATTGCCCACAAAGCTGATAACATCATAAAAGCTATGCTTAATGCTATCTTAATCTTTGATTTAAAAAATAAAATAAAAATAGTTATAATCCCTAAAAAAAGCATAAAGACAGATTCCCTAAGGCTAATTAGGTGAATCTGTCTTAACTGTGCTATTATCTCTCCAAAAACAAAGGCAATCAACATATTAAAAATAGGTCGTCTGATAATTGCCTCCTAAATATTTATCTTTCTATTATGTCTAGATTTCTCACAAAAGGATTTTCTAAATTCACTCCCTTGTAATAAACTCGGCTGTCTCCGTTTATACTAATCTGGACCTTATGAATTTCCTTTAATTCCGATAGGGAATCTACTATTGAATAAATCACTAACTTATCCACTACTTTACTCTGCTGACTTAAGAATTTTTTATCTAAGTCCACGTAGCAGATATTTTTATTCGTAGTAACATTTAATACCTTAATATCATTAGATAAAGTGGCAATATAGCCGCCTTTTTTCGGTCCCTTTATTAACTGCTCTAAAATAAACTCTTCTTTAGACTTCTCGCCGTAATTAACGTTTTTAAGCTTATATTCCTTAAGCTTAGTACCACTTTCATTGGCGAAATACAATATAAAGTCACCCTTAGTAAAGGTATTGGAATCACCGGAAATTCCGGAAATAAAATCTTCTGATCTCATTGTAGCTGCAAATGTGCCGTTAGCTAGTTTATTCTGTCTAGACTCCACGGTAAATGCCACGCTGTCTATCTTTTTAAGCTGTGTCATAGTCAATGTCACCAATGCTCGACACATTAATTCCTCATTGTTTTTTAACTTAGTGTAATTAGCATTAAAATCTACCACAAATGATCCTGCTGAGAAAAAGTATTTTTTTACCTTAACCTTAGCTGGAATGGCGCGCTTATGTCCGTTAGCGCCATTAGCAGATAGCTTTTTCATTACCTCATCTATCTGCTTATTGATATCGGTATTTTTCAATGTATATTTTTCATTGTAGATTTTGCTGTTAGTCTTATCTGTGTAATAGATTATTATCTGCTTTCCTGTCTTTTTTTTCTTTTCGCCGCAGGAAGTCATAGTTAATCCTAACACTAGACACAACAGCAATGCTATTGCTCTCTTCATTACCTACCTCACTATGAAATATATTTAAGTGGTATTCTCACTGTAAATGTAGTTCCCTCTTCTTCCTTACTGTGAATCTTAATTGATCCGTGATGTTTTAGAACTATATCTCTAGTAATAGCTAATCCTAAACCTGTTCCTCCGGTTTCTCTAGCTCTAGCCTTATCCACTCTGTAAAATCTCTCAAAGACATGTCTCTGATTTTCCTCTGAGATACCTATTCCATTGTCCTGAACCTTGAAATAGAAATACTGGTGATCGCTGTTTAGTGAAACAGTAACCATTCCGTCATTGTTATTATATTTAATAGCATTCTCAACTAAGTTGTTAACTACACTACTGATTTTCGTTCCATCCACATCAGCCACAACGGGTCTGAAGCTCTCGAAAATCAACTCGATATTTTTCAGCTCTGCTATTGGCTTTAGTCTTCTTAGAACTGTCTCTACAATCTCGTTTATATTAGTAGGTGCAATATTTATCATCGCATCTGACTTATCCATTCTAACTAATGTTAATAAGTCAGTGATAATATCATTCTCTCTGTCAATTTCTTTAGAAATATCACTTAAGAACTCCTGATATAATTCCTCATCCACACCGGTCTGGCCTAGAAGGGAGTCAGCTAATACCTTCATAGATGTGATTGGTGTCTTTAGCTCGTGAGACACATTAGAAACGAATTCCTCTCTAGACTTATCCTGTGCATTTAATTTCTCAATCATCTTAGCAAAATTAGCACTAATATTTTTAACTTCCGTAAACTCTTTTTTATCTAAATTAGAAATATCTTTCTCACCTATATTAGACAATAACTCTTCCACTCTAGACATAGGCTTAGTAAATATTATAGAGAAATACCAAGCTAGTGCCACCGCTAAAATTACTAAGGCACTATATAGTACCACCATAGTTCTGTGTAATCTTCCGGCGAAATCATCCACATCCTTTAGCGAATAATTTACATATAAACAACCTGCCACTGTTTCACTGCCCTTATCCTCTACATTAGAGCTTCCGGTATAAATCGGTATGGCATATTCTATATAGCTTTTTTTCTCATCTACTATCTCTTTTCCCTCGAGACATTTAATTACATTTTCGGAAATACTGGTTTTTCCTTCATTGGCTGCATCTGTATCCTTAATGATAGTATACACATTATTAATTACCTCGATTCGGCAATTAAACTGTCTGCTAGCCTGACTTATCTGGGCATTAACCGCCTCTGAGCCGGGATTAGTAATATATCCCTCAGACAAGATGACGTTCTTTATCATTACATTAGTGGCAGTAAACTTATCTAGTCGTGTGGTCTTATAATTATGTCTCTGAGTCACTGAGATAATGGCTCCCATAATTATTAGTGGAACTAAAATTCCCACTAAAACCAAGGTAAATACCCACACTCGCATACTACCTAAATATTCAAAAATAAAATTCTTCTTTTTTTCTATCATTTATCCTATTTTTGGAAGTAATATCCCATTCCCCACTTAGTATGAACATACTGTGGCTTAGCTGGATTTTCTTCTATCTTCTCTCTTAATCTTCTAACGTTTACATCTACTGTTCTGGCATCACCTGGATATTTAGAACCCCAAATCAATGTAAGAAGATGCTCTCTGTCATAGATTTTTCCAGGATTCTCTGCTAATGTTCTAAGGATATCAAACTCCTTAACTGTCAATCTGATTTCTTTAGAATCAATATAAACTCTCTTAGAATCAATATCTAATTTAAGCTTTCCACTTTCTATAATCTTTGACTTAGGTGCTGCCTCCACAGCCTTCTTCTTTGAGCGACGTGTAATTGCCTTGATTCTGGCTTTTACCTCTAAAATATTAAAAGGCTTTGTAATATAGTCATCTGCGCCATACTCTAAACCTAAAATCTTATCCATATCATCGCCTTTAGCTGTAAGCATTAAAATAGGCACATCAGAGAACTCTCTGACCTGCTGACAAACTTCATATCCATTTAATTCCGGTAACATTAAATCTAAAAGAATAATATCATACTCATTCTCTCTGATTTTATCTACCGCTTCCTTACCATCATATGCCTCATCTACTTCGTAGTTTTCCTGTAAAAGACTGAATTTAAGTCCCTTTACAATTAATTTTTCATCATCTACCACTAATACCTTCATTTTTTCTCTCCAATATCCAATGTAATTACTACAACCTGGTCACACACAAATATCCTTACTAATATTATTGTAAGTGGCTTCTCCTATTCCCGATACTTTCTTTAATTCTTCGATAGTTTTAAAACTACCGTTAGTATTTCTGTATTCAACTATAGCTTTTGCTTTTGATGGACCAATTCCACTAAGATTAGTTAACTCCTCTTCACTAGCCGTATTAATATTTATGCCGTTAGAATTAGGCTTATCTATACTAGTCTCAGACTTGCCAGTTTTTTTTAGTTTTTTCTTATGCTTCTTATATTCTTTCTTTGTGAGAATTCTTATACTATCTCCATCATTTACCACTTCTGCTAAGTTAAGATAATCCTTCTTAGCAGTTTTTTTCATTCCCCCTGCTAATTTAACTAACTGAAACAGCCTGTCACCCTGAGATAATCTGTATACTCCGGGATGCTTTACTGCTCCCTTAATATAGACATAAATCTCAGAGTTATTTTCTGTTTCAGTCTTAACAATAGTTTCATTATTCTGTTTTTTTGGTGCATCAAGCAATACCTCATCGTCCTTACACCCTGTGACAATGAATATAAAGCTTATGCACAATAATAATTTTATTTTATTCATTCACGCTCCTTCTACGCAGCCCGAATGATTTCCTTATTTTTATTTATCATCAGGAATAATTGAGTATGCGATGTTTGTCGCATGATCCCCGATTCTCTCTAAACCAATAACAAGGTCAGTAAAGATTAGACCTGCCTCAATACTACATTCATTCTTAGCCATTCTGCTAACATGAGCTTCCTGGAACTTAATCTGCATTTCATCAACCTGATCTTCCATATCATTGATAGTCTCGAAACGACTCATATCATCGTTAGCGAAAATAGTTACCGCTGTATCATATAGCTTTAATACAGAATCAAACATAGTCTCGATTTCTTCGATACCTTTCTCTGAGAAAGAAACATTCTCATTTCTTCCCTTGATAGCATCTTCAATTATATTTTCTGCATGGTCACCGATTCTTTCTACGTCGATTACTACGTGGAACAATCCACCTAATCTTCTTCTATCTTCAATCGGTAACTCATACTGGTTAGCCTTTACTAAGAACTCAGTAATTCTATGACTTAAATAATCAATATATTTTTCTCTCTGATATAACTCTTTAACCTTATTTGTGGCTGCATCTGCATCGATAAGAGCTTCCTTAGAAATCTTAAGGTTTTCTCTAACCATAAGAGCCATTCTCTCTGTCTCGTGAACTACTTCTACTAAGGCTGTAGGAGGGTTAATAATTCCACCCTCGTTGATGTAAACAAGTGCCATCTCTTCATCCTCGATATCAGGTTCACCTGGCTTAGCATGGATAACTAACTTAGATAGCTTAACCATGTAATTAGCAAACGGCAATAACAATAAGGTTATACTAGTCTTAAAGATAAGATCTGCATTGGCCACGAAACGCTTATTATCCGCACTGATACTCTGTAAGAAGTCAATAATAGGATCCTTAAAGAATATCAATAATACTGATATAAATAACATTCCTACCACGTTAAACATAACGTGAATAAATGCAGCTCTCTTAGCATTTCTATTTGAGTTAAGTGCTGCTAAAACAGCAGGTGTTGTGGCACCTACGTAAGCACCTAATACAAAGTATAAACATGAAACAGGCTCTACCAATCCCGTACCTGCTAAAAGTACTAACACAGAGACGGTAACTGATGAACTCTGGGTAATAACAGTAAATACAAATCCAATGAAAATAGCCATAATAGGAGCATCTAAATATTTAAAGATGCTGGCTACCGGAGTCTTCTGGATGTTGTCCATTGCCTCTGTCATAAAGTTGATTCCTAAGAACAATGAACCGAATCCGAAAATAATAGCTCCTATAGTCTTAACCATAGGTCTCTTTCCAAATACAATAATCGCTGCACCGATAAATGCTATAAATGGTGCAATAGCTGTAAGCTTCAATGATACGATCTGTGATGTGATAGTTGTACCGATATTAGCACCGAAAATCAATCCCACTGACTTAACTAGTGGTAAGATTCCTGCGTTAACAAATCCTACAACCATTACTGTTGTCGCACCTGATGACTGAATCAAGGCTGTGAAAAAGGTACCAAATAAAGCTGCAATTACTCTGTTTTTAGTACACTTATCTAAGAAAACTCTTAGCTTTCCTCCTGCAGCCTGCTGTAAGCTGTGGCTCATGTAATTCATTCCAAAAAGGAATAGGGCCAATCCGCTTAATAATTCCATTATCATATTTACTGTTGCTGTATTCATTTTTTCCTCCAATGATATGATTATCCCTCTTAAAGAGCGACTAATAAACATCTTAACTAGCCTTTATAGGCCGTCAATTTTTACATTACCAAAAATGTATCTTATTAGCAAGAAAAATTTATCAATCTTATAAACATTTTTCTAAACAACTGATAAGTTCATCTACATTTTCTTTAGTAATGACTAGTGGAGGTACCATACGTAATACATTTCCCCCGGCAGAAATCACTAATACACCTTCGCTAATTGCCTTTTTAACAGCATCTCCCACTGGTGTATTTAATACTAATCCCTGCATTAATCCTTTTCCACGACGAGCATCAACGCTATCTTTCTTAGCTACTAACTCATCTAACTTCTCTTCTAGGTAAGCTGAAACTTCTTTAACATTTTCAATGATGTTTTCTTCTTCGTAGATATCGAATACTGTGCTAACTGCTGCACATACTAATGGATTTCCTCCATATGTAGTTCCGTGATCTCCCGGCACAATAGTGTCCTTACACTTTTCTCCTACTACGAAGGCTCCCACTGGAACACCACAACCTAGCGCCTTAGCTGCTGTAACCACATCCGGCTTAATTCCGTATCCCTGATATCCAAACATTGTTCCTAAACGTCCCATTCCACACTGGATTTCATCGCAGATCATAATAATATCATTATCATCACAAATCTGGCGAATCCCCTTAATAAAGCTTTCATCTGCCGGATGAATTCCACCCTCACCCTGCAATGTCTCTAAAATAATGGCACATGTCTTATCGTTTACTAATTCTTTAACGCTATCTAAATCATTATATGTAGCATACTTAATTCCAGGAATCATCTGACCGAATGGTTTCTGGTAATGCTCATTTCCTGTAAGGGCTAAAGCTCCCATAGTACGACCGTGGAATGAACTCTTCATTGCAATAATTTCATAATCACCTTCGCCGTTTTTATTGTAAGCATATTTCTTAGCTACCTTTAGTGCGCCCTCGATGGCCTCAGCTCCACTGTTTGTGAAGAATACCTTTGATAAACCTGTGGCATTAACAATCTTTTTAGCTGCCACTGCTGCCGGCTCGCTGTAGAAAAGATTAGATGTATGTGTCACCTTATCAATCTGTGCCTTTAGGGCATCAGTGTACTTCTTGTTTCCATAACCTAATGATAGCACTGCGATTCCTGATGCGAAATCTAGATACTTCTTTCCTTCTTTATCGTAAGCATAAACGCCCTCACCATGGTCTATAACCACTGGAAAACGATTATATGCATGAATAAAATTCTCTTCTGCTAATTCCATTATCTCTTTTGAATTCATATTATTTACCTCGTTTTATACTGTATAAAATTTTTCCTGATCATCTGCTAAAATAGCTGTTCCAATACCCTTGTTAGTGAAAATCTCAAGTAGGATACTGTGAGGGATTCTTCCGTCTAAGATATGAACTCTGCTTACACCATTTTCAATGGCATTCATACAGTTATTAATCTTAGGAAGCATTCCACCTGCAATAGTTCCATCATCAATCAATCCCTGAGCCTCTGATACTGTCATCTCTGAGATAACTGTGTTAGGATCATCAGGATCTGTGTAAACACCCTCAGTATCTGTTAAGAAAGCTAACTTCTCAGCCTTAACTGCCTTAGCAATGGCGCTGGCTGCATCATCAGCATTAATGTTATATCCGTGGAATTCTTCATCTAATCCAATAGGACAAACGATTGGTAAGAAATCCTTCTCTAATAGATCTAATAAAATATCAGCGTTTACTTCTGTAACCTGACCTACGTATCCAATATCTTCGCCCTCTGATAATTTCTTTTCTACAGTTAATAGTTTTCCGTCCTTACCACTGATACCGATGGCACGAACACCTAACTGTTCCACAATCTGAACTAGTTTCTTATTTACACTGTTAAGAACCATCTCTGCGGCATCTAATGTTTCCTCATCAGTAACTCTAAGTCCATTAATAAATTCTGTTTCCATTCCTAATCTATCAATATGACGGCTGATAGCCTTTCCACCACCATGAACGATAATTGGCTTAAATCCAACTAATTTAAGAAGTGTAATATCCTGAATTACACTTTTCATAAAGTCCTCATCTAACATAGCACTTCCGCCGTACTTAACAACGATTATCTTTCTATTAAATCTCTGGATATATGGCAATGCCTCAATTAAGACATCTCCCTTCTCTATCCATTTATCCATCTCTAAATTCTGCTGTCCTTTCATTAACATATCCTCTTCCTTCTTTCCTAACTTATCTTAATTAACTTCTATAGTCAGCGTTAATATTTACGTATTCGTGGGTTAAATCGCATCCGAAGGCTGTAGCCTCCTCACTTCCCTCATGCATATCTACTAATACCATAACCTCTGGGCATGATAAGATTTTAGTCGCCTCATCTTCATCAAACTCAATTGGTGTTCCATATGAGAATACCTGCATTTTTCCTGCTTCACTCTCAAAGAACAACTCAACATTTTTCTGGTCAAACTCTGCTCCTGAATATCCCATTGCACATAAGAATCTTCCAAAGTTAGCATCGCAACCATAAATAGCAGCCTTTGATAAATTTGATGCCACAATAGCTCGTGACAATGTTCTAGCATCCTCTTTAGTCTTAGCATTAACTACCTTGGCCTCAAATAACTTGCTAGCGCCCTCTCCGTCTGCTGCCATCTTTCTAGCTAAATAGCGGCACACATAGAATAGTGCATCCTTAAAGCTTTCATAATCAGCATTTTTTTCTGCAATCACTGGATTGTTCGCTAATCCATTGGCCATAATCATTAATGTATCGTTAGTTGATGTATCACCATCTACTGTTATCATATTAAAAGTATCTTTCACTACTTCACTTAGTGCTTCCTGCATTAGTTTTTTAGTGATAGCTACATCAGTAGTTAAAAAGGC
Source organism: uncultured Lachnospiraceae bacterium (assembly GCA_902783775.1). Taxonomy (GTDB): domain Bacteria; phylum Bacillota; class Clostridia; order Lachnospirales; family Lachnospiraceae; genus Eubacterium_G. Next base: position 52,617 of record CACZSI010000035.1, on the reverse strand, counting down.
TAACATAGTACACATATTAGGGTGAATCATTCCTGATCCCTTACTCATTCCACCTAAAGTAACAGTGGTTTCTCCTACCTCAAATGTCACAGCGATTTCCTTATTAACTGTGTCAGTAGTCATAATAGCCTTTGATGCATTTGTTCCATCTTCAATGCTATCACCTAGCTTATCAGCCATCTTCTCAACTCCTGATACAATCTTATCTATTGGCAATTGAGCTCCGATAACGCCTGTAGATGCCACAGCCACTGAGTTAGCCGGCACATCTAAGCACTTATTAACTGCATCAGCTGTCTTTCTACATGCTTCAAATCCTTCCTCACCTGTACAAGCATTGGCGATACCTGAATTTACTACCACTGCATGCATCTTCTCATTTGACTCATTTAATTTAATATCCCACTGAACACATGCAGCCTTAACTACATTGCTAGTGAATGTTCCTGCGCACTCACATGGCTCCTTAGAATAAACCATAGCCATATCTTCACGGTTTTCATATTTAATTCCGGCTGCCACGCTAGCTGCCTTAAATCCTTTAGCTGCGGTAACTCCGCCTTTTATAATTTCCATATTTATTCCTTTCCTAGGCTCTATGTTTTATGGGAACATAGGAACCTGCTGTAATCCTGTGTTTTCCTCTAAACCAAATACAATGTTCATATTCTGAACTGCCTGTCCGGCTGCACCTTTAACTACATTATCCAATGCACCCATCATGATAATTCTTCCTGTTCTCTCATCTATTTTAAAGTTAACATCTACGTAGTTACTTCCCTCTACCCATCTAGTCTCAGGGCAAACATCTTTATCTAGCACTCTAACGAACTGCTCATTCTTATAGTACTTATCATAAATTGCCTTAACCTCATCATAAGTAACATCTTTTTTAAGATTAGCATAAGCAGTAACTAAAATTCCTCTCTGCATAGGAACTAAATGAGGTGTGAAGTTAATAAGCACTTCCTCCCCTGCTGCATAGCCTAACTGCTCCTCAATCTCAGGTGTATGTCTGTGAGTAGTAACACCGTATGCCTTAATATTTTCATTAACCTCGCAGAATAGATTAGCTACCTTCGCTCCTCTTCCTGCTCCTGAAGTTCCTGATTTAGCATCTACAATAATTGACTTAGGATCAATTAATCCCTCTTTTACCATTGGATAAATAGATAAAATACTACAAGTAGTGTAGCATCCTGGGTTAGCTACTAATCTGGCATCCTTTGTCTTATCTCTGTTAATCTCGCATAATCCATAAACAGCTTCCTTTATAAACTGTGGACTCTTATGCTTAATACCATACCATTTCTCATAAGTTTCTACATCCTTAATTCTAAAGTCTGCACTAAGGTCAATAATCTTAACCTTATTTAATATCTCTTCATTAACTAATGATCCGCATAGTCCCTGAGGTGTGGCTGTAAAAATAACATCTACCTCATTAGCTAGTCTATCCATGTCCTCTCCTAGACATTTCTCATCTACTATTTCAAACATATTTCTATATACATCTGCGTATCTTTCATCTATATAACTTCTAGAGCCGTACCATACCACCTCTGCATCCGGATGCTGTACTATCAATCTTACAAGTTCATTTCCTGCATATCCTGTAGCTCCAATAATTCCAACTTTAATCATAATTCTTCCTCCCAATATTTCTTTATATAAATTAGAAATAAAACTTTATTTTTTAAAGCCTCATTTTAAATTTTAGTATTTTAATTAAGTAATTACAACTTTAAATAAAAGATTTTATTCGTGTTTTTTATAAATATACACTATTTTTGCATATTATGCAACTTTATGCATAAAATTACACTCTTTTTCTTGCATTTTATGCATTTAATGTGTATAATGATTTTTGCGAAGTGATTTTCGTTAATTAAATAGGAAATAATATGGAGAAAAATTAAGGAGGAACTAAAATGGCAAAAGAAAAAGTTATTTTGGCGTATTCAGGTGGACTTGATACTACTGCTATCATCCCTTGGTTAAAAGAAAACTATGATTATGAAGTTATCTGCTGTTGTATCGACTGTGGACAGGAAGAGGAATTAGATGGTCTTGAGGAGAGAGCTAAATACTCAGGAGCTACTAAGTTATATATTGAAGATATTACAGATGAGTTCTGTGATGAATATATTGTTCCATGTGTACAGGCTGGATCAGTTTACGAAAATAAATATTTATTAGGAACATCTATGGCTCGTCCTGGTATCGCTAAGAGATTAGTAGAGATTGCACGTAAAGAAGGTGCTACTGCTATCTGCCACGGTGCTACAGGTAAAGGAAATGACCAGATTCGTTTCGAGTTAGGAATTAAGGCTTTAGCTCCTGACTTAAAGATTATCGCTGCTTGGAGAGATGATAACTGGACAATGAACTCTCGTGAAGAGGAAATTGAATATTGTAAGCAGCATGGTATTGACTTACCATTCTCAGCTGACCAGAGTTACAGCCGTGACCGTAACTTATGGCACATCAGCCATGAGGGACTTGAGTTAGAGGATCCTGCTAATGAGCCTGATTATGATCACTTATTAGTATTAGGTGTTTCTCCTGAGAAAGCTCCTGATGAAGGTGAATATGTAACAATGACTTTCGAAAAGGGTGTTCCAAAGTCAGTTAACGGAAAAGAAATGAAGGTTTCAGATATTATCCGTGAACTTAATAAATTAGGTGGAAAACATGGTGTTGGTATCGTTGATATCGTTGAGAACCGTGTAGTAGGAATGAAATCTCGTGGTGTTTATGAGACTCCAGGTGGAACTATCCTTATGGAAGCTCATGCTCAGTTAGAAGAGTTAGTTTTAGACAGAGCTACAATGACATTTAAGAAGGCTGTAGCTGAGAAATTAGCTCAGGTAGTATACGAGGGAACATGGTTCACTCCACTTCGTGAAGCACTTCAGGCTTTCGTTGAAAGCACACAGGAATATGTTACTGGTGAAGTTAAATTCAAACTTTACAAAGGTAACATCATTAAAGCAGGAACTACTTCTCCATACTCATTATATAGTGAAAGCTTAGCATCATTTACAACTGGTGACTTATATGATCATCACGATGCTGAAGGATTCATCACATTATTCGGTTTACCACTAAAGGTTCGTGCTATGAAGTATGCTGAATTAGAAAAGAAAAACAAATAATTAATTGCTAATTTTTAGAGGATTTCTATTAATAGAAATCCTCTATTTTTTTGTTTAATCCCCATATTTTAGTTTACATTTATTTTTAAAGTTAATTATAGTATTATTGCCATATAGAATAAATGGATAAAATATTAAGGAGGAACATATGAAAAAAATTATAAAAACTGCCATCTTAGGCTTACTTATCCTATCTTTAGCAGGGGCTAATCTAGGCGTGGTTATGGCTGGTAAAACTAATAAATATAAGAATTCCAGATTTAAGTACAGCGTTAAATATCCTACTTACTTTAAAGTAGTTAGCAAATCTCAAAATGGTGACGGAATTACTTTAAACGGTAATGGCGCCAGCTTTGCTGTTTATGGTTCTAAGCCATTTAAGAAGATGACAGGAAAGAAATATAAAAAGTTATATAAGAGTTACGGCATGAAGATGAAGAAAACTAAAACTACTAAGTACAGCTTCTACTACGAGGAAACTCACACCACTGACGTTTCTCTTTATTATATTTGCTATTCTAAGAAATACAAAACTGATGCCGGCTTCTATATTACCTGTCCTAAGAATAAAGTTAAGTATTTTAGAAAGGTCGCAAAGAAGATTAAAAAAACTTTAAAATTTAAGAAATAAGAATTTATAGGCCCTAGTAATCTAGGGCCATTTATTATCCTATGTTCTACTATTTTTTATGTATTATAAGGGCTTATTTCATTTACTTATTAGCCTATTTATTGTAAAATAGTAGTAATTATGGTGTTTTTTAACACTGGAATTATCGGAGGTTTTTATGAAGACAATAGACATTGTAGTTCCCTGCTATAATGAGGAAGATGTCTTAGAAATGTTTTATCGCAAATCTCAGGAAATTTACGAAAAAATAGAGGGTTATTCCTTTAATTATATTTTCGTTAATGACGGCAGTCGCGATAATACTTATCACATTCTTCGCTCTCTAGCTGGCGAATTTTCAAATATACAATATATATCATTCTCCAGAAATTTCGGTAAGGAGGCAGCTGTTTACGCCGGTCTTTGCCATTCTTACTCTGACTACTGTATATTAATGGATGCAGATTTACAGCATCCTCCTTCACTAGTACCGGAGATGATAAAAAAGATAGAGGAAGGGTATGATTGTTGCGCGGCTATGAGAAAAAATCGCGACGGCGAATCTAAGATTAAGAGTATGTTCTCCTCTCTTTATTATAAGATTAGCAATAAAATCACGGATGTGGACTTAACTCAAAATGCCACTGACTTTAGAATAATGTCACATCAGATGATTGAAAATATTGTGGAATTAAAAGAAAAAGATCGTTTTGCCAAAGGATTATTTGCCTGGGTAGGATATGAGACAGCTTGGATTTCCTATGAGAATGTGGAGCGTATAGCTGGAGATACTAAATGGAGCTTTAAATCACTTTTCACTTACGCTCTAACAGGTATTACTTCTTTCTCAGTTTATCCACTTAAGTTCGTTACTGTATCAGGATTGTTTATCTCTCTAATGGCCTTTTTAGGAGTTATAGTAACGCTTATCAGAAAATTCTTCTTAGGAATTAATGTTTCAGGTTTTGCTTCTATTATGATTGCCATATTCTTCCTAGGAGGATTTGTGGAATTTTCCATAGGTATCTTAGGCGAGTATATTTCTAAAATTTATATTGAAGCTAAAGACAGACCTATTTATATTATTAAAGAAACTAATTGTGCATCAAAAAAGGATGCCGATTAATTTATAAATTTACTTAAAAAGAAAGGATTACCAAAAATGAATAATCAAAAAAAATCTAAGTTTTCACTCCTTAAATGGTGTAAGGACAATCAGCTTTATTTATTATCATTTATATTGCCGGTAATAGCTATGCTAGTTGTCTACTTTATTAAGGATGTTCAGCCATTCGGAGACTTTATGTATTTGCGTTCTGACTGCTATCATCAGTACGCACCTTATCTTCAGATTCTTCAGGATAAAATAGCTAATATGGAGAGTTTGAAATATACATGGAACATTGGTGGCGGTATGAACTTTATTGCCGTTATCGCTTACTATGCTTCTAGCCCACTTAACTTTTTAACTCTACTTATCCCGGGCAAGATTTCAGATGTGGTCAGCTTCTTTATTATTTTAAAGATGGGACTTTCATCTTTCTCAGTAACTTACTATCTAACTAAGAAATATGGCCAGAAGAATATGGCTACAGTTATCTTCGGATTACTTTATGCTCTTTCAGCATATTTTGCAGCATTTAGCTGGAATATTATGTGGCTTGATTGTATGTGGTTATTCCCATTCATCATCTTAGGTATTGATAAGTTAGTAACTAAACGTGAATGCTACACATACTGTATCGCATTGGCATTGGGTATTTTCTCAAACTACTATATTGGTATTATGCTATGTATATTCAGTGTGGTTTACTTTATCTACGCTCTTTGCGTAAATGAACTTCACGATGACTTAAAACATTCTAAGTTAGTTAATGTATTATTAATTTTTAAGGATTACGCTCTTTACTCACTTCTAGGCGGACTTCTTGCTTCATGCGTTATTCTTCCTGAATACTTTAACTTACTTACTACTAAATCAGCGGACACAGCTTTCCCTGAGAGATTAGAAAAGTATTATTCATTTATATATATGCTATTTAGATCACAGATGGCTATTCCTGTAGCGGATCTAAAATACGCATACGACCCTAATATTTATTGCTCAATTGCAATGTTTTTCCTAGTTCCACTCTTCCTATTCTGTAAAAAGATTAACACTAAAGAGAGAATCGGAAAGACAATCTTAGCAATATTTATGCTACTAAGTTTTCAGTTTAATATCCCTAACTACATTTGGCATGGATTCCATTTTCCTAACAGCCTTCCATGTAGACAGTCATTTATCTATGTATTTATCTTAGTGACAATGGGATATCAGGCATTTATTCACTTAAGAGAATTTAAGGCTAAGCACATTGGTATCTCTTTTGCAATAGGTACTTCTCTTATTCTTCTATTCGAAGAAATCTTTAAGAATGCAGAATTCTTTAGTGACTTAGAAATCTCAACTGACATTCTTAAGATTACATACTTAAGTCTTCTATTCTTAGGAATTTATGCAGTACTTATTTATTTCTACAGAAGAAAGCCACAGTATAATACTTTCTTAACATATTTACTAATTTTAGCTTTCTTTAGTGAGATGACTATTAACTTCTCAATCACTGGTATTGCTAGCTGCTCAAGTAAGTTTGATTACTATAATCAGACTACTGCTTATAAAGATCTAGAGGGCATTATTGATGAGGATGCTAAGAAAGACAATCTTAAATTCTACAGAGCAGAGACAGATTCTCACGCTACACGTAATGACGGAGCTAGATATGGATACAGAAGTATTTCAACATTCTCTTCTGTTTCATCTGCTGCAATGCAGAATTATTATGATGATATAGGATTACAGACATCTTTCAATGCTTATGACTACTTAGGTCACACACCACTTACAGCAGCATTGTTTAATGTTAACTATGAGTTCTCTACTTCTGAGGGGTCATTGCCTAATGATATGACTTTACTTAGCTCAGCAAATTATCCTACATCAGCAGATAATCCAAATGCTAATGGTACATTAAATGTTTATAAATATAATAGAATTCTTCCTTTAGGTTTTATGATTAATGCTAGCACTACTTCTACATGTAACTTAAAGAGCGGAAATCCATTTTTGTCACAGAACAGTTTCGTTTCTACTGCCATTGCCGGTAAAACTATTTTCCATAAGCTTAAGGCAGGACAGAACGTAGGAAGTTTTGAGGCTGAATACAACTTAGACAACGATGACCCATTTAGCCCTACAGGTAAGGAAGAAACTTTCGATGTTTACTTCTTCTGTAATACTGATTCTCAGTCACTTACAGCTACAGTAAGCGGTGGCAATATTTCTTCTAGCAAGGATGATGTGGGCAATACAAATACTAAGACTTTCTCATCTACTGACCAGAACTACATCTGTCATTTAGGAAATATTCCTAAGGGCGCTAAGGTTACTGTTACAGGTTCAGATGGAAAGAATATCACAAACTGCTATGCTTATGCATTTGATGAGGATGCTTGGTCAACTGATCACGCTTTATTAGCTGAATCACCTTTCCAGGTTACTAAGTTCGAAGATACTTTAGTCGAAGGTAAGATTCATGCTAAGCAGGATGGACTAATGTATACTTCTATCCCATATGATGAGGGATGGAGCGTTGAGATTGACGGAGAAGAAAGCGAAGTTCAGCCTATCTGCGACGGAGCTTTAACAGGTGTAATTCTTCCAGAAGGTGATCATATAGTTACATTTGATTATCATCCACGCGGTTTCTTATCAGGTATGTTACTCACAATTCTATGTGTAATTATTCTTTTAGGAATCATATTTAAAGATAAGATAATCGCATTTGCTAAGAAGTCTAAAGAAAAAGATGATAAGAGAAATGCAGCTAAAAAATAAAGAACTATAATATCTGTTTAATATAAGAAAAGCTATGGCCATAGGGCCATAGCTTTTTATGTGGGAAGATAATATCTTATCATCTCCCGGAGTATTTTATTAATCCTGTGTTTTTTCTTTATATACTTCAAATAAGTTTGAGCTTTTTATATTACCAGAATTAGGTAGTTCTAATTCCTCAAAACAATCTGTATTAAAATCATTCTTTGATTTATTAATAAAATCATTGTAGTTCTGATTAAAGAATTCTGCCTTCTTTTCTTTTATTAGAACTGCCTTATTCTTTTCTGATGCTACCTTGTCATAACTGTTCTTACAGTAAACTAGATAATAATCATTTCCATCTTCTATAACATCACTAATCTTATTATTTCCCAATGTGAATGCTTTAACCTCAAATAAAGCCTTAGCTTCATTTTTCTTTATAGTCTTTTCGCTTTCCTCATCTTCATTGTAGAGATTTACGCACTGTTCGAAAGTCTTCTTTCCTTTCTTCATACTGCTTTTAACCTTTGATAGTGTGCTCTTTATCTCATCACCGCCCTGGCCTTTGTCAGTCATTTTAATGTACTCTATTTTAATTACACGAGCTTCCTCGTCGCTTACCTGATCATCAATGCTGACAGTTAGCTTATCGTAAATCTTATCAGCTAACATATAGTTTTGATAAAGTCTTTCCACGTCTTCCTTTTTAGCCTCTGTATATTCCTTCTCCTCATTGTTCAATGAATTAAAGTATTTATTAGCCGCATACTCAGCCTGGATTTTCTCCTCAGTATCTAACTTTACGCCCTTATCCTTAGCCATAGATGCCATTGCATATTTAACAGATACTTCCTGCTTAACTTTATTTAAAACATAGTCTTTAATAGTTAAGTCATCGTTTACTTTAGAATTCCAATCTATCTGGTTTCCAAAGCCCTGCTTATAATTATTAGCCATGTTCATAAGAACCAGCTTAAATTCCTCTTGTGTACATACTAAATCTTTAATCTGAAATACCTCATCTGATGATAGACCAAATAGTGAGCCTACTACCGGGGTGTCAGATTTAACGCTACATCCACTTAAAAGTGAAGAACCCATTGCCAATGTTAAAGCCAGTGTAGCTATTCTTTTCTTTTTCATTTTTGCCTCCTAACGGTGATTAGATTCTTAAAATATCCTCTAATATAGTATTAACATTCTCTGCAATATGCTTTGACTCTCTTCTTACCTGAGCGTCCGCATACTGCATTGCATAACTGAAATATGCTCTGTCAAACATTTCTATATCGCTATAGCCGCCGCCGAATACCACGGTGTCTTCTTTTGAAATCTCAAAATATTCCTGTACATACTTTAATGCTGTACCTTTGTTTACATATTCTGCTGTGATAAATGCCTGGTTAGGGTTTGAGACCGCCACATTTGACTTTTTAGACCATTTTTCAAAGAAGGTCTTATATGTCTGCTCATCTAAGCCATCCTTAGCGCAAATCGTAATTTTAGTGACCGGCATTCTTATGGATTTTAAATCCTCCACATATTCAGCCTCTATATTCATGGACTCTAAAAATTTTCTAAATTCATAATCTCTAGTGTTAATCATAGCATTGCGCTCGCTAGAATAAATAAGTCTGTATCTCTTATCATCCTCTAGCTCTTTAGCCACGTCTAAACTTATTAATCTGTCAATTGGCTCCTTAAAAATCACCTTATCCTGATAAATCACGCTGCCGCCGTCATTGCAGATATAAACAATGTCATCTTTAACCTTATCAAACATAGGATAAACTGCATCGTAATTTCTGCCGGTTGCCACGCCAAACAATATATTATTATTTTTTAATTTTAGAATCAAATCTTGTGTTTCTTCAGATATTAGTTTTTCATTTTCCCCAATTAATGTATCTTCCAAACTGGATACAACAAAATTTATCATCTTTTGCCTCCTAAGATTATTAACTGCTATTTATTTTTTAATATTTACAGTATTGGAGTCTAATCCATAACATTTCTTTTTCTTTATAGTTCTATACAGAACAATTTTATAAGAATATTGTCCTTTTAACAATACTTTTTTATGTTTATATGACTTCGTTTTATTATTTTTTATAGTTTTTAGTTTACTAAATTTCGTTTTTCCCGGTTTCTTAACATAGATTATATAGCCTGAAGCTTGCTTTGAAGCTGTCCATTTAAGCTTAACGCTATTTTTCTTCTTAGTAGCCTTAAGCTTAGTCGGTGGCAATATAATCCTAGCTGTAGCCACGTTAGAATAAGCTGAATTATAATCAACCTTATTAACGCTCTTATACGCTTTAATCTTATATGAATAACTCTTATTATATCCTTTATTGTAATCTATATACCAACCGCGGTTTGATAAAACTGTGGCTATCTTTTTATACTTCTTTCCACTCTTTCTGTAAACCTTATATCCTGTATCTTTCGCTCTCTTCTTCCAGGTCAATACAGCCTTACTTCCATCTAACTGATATGTATTTAATGCCACCGGAGTAGGAATTACCCTCACCTTATATGTAGACTTAATTCCGCCTACCTTAGCTGATGCAGTAATAACTGCTAATCCCGGTGCTTTAGCTACCACTTTTCCCTTCTTAGAAACTGTAGCCACATTCTTATTACTTGTGGTAAATGTTACAGTTTTATCCTTAGCATTAGCCGGAGCCACTGTAGCCTTTAAAGTTTTAGAACTTCCCACTTTTAGAGTTCCGCTAGATGCATTTAATGCCACACCGGTCTCTAAAACCTGAATTCTGGTAGCGCACACATCTCCTGCCTCGGTAAATGTAAACAGTGTAGTTTTACCTACCTTTTTAGCATTTACATTTCCTGCTGCAGAAATGCTGGCCACACTAGGCGTTGTGGAGCGATAATATATTGTCTCACTGTGAGAAAGACTCTTTGGCGCCTTAGTCTTTGTTCCCTTTAGGAAATTCAATTCCACATCAAAAGTTAGGAAAGATGCCGCCACATAGCCTGTATAAGACTTCTTTCCAACGCTGTACTTAACCTTAAACCAATACGGATTGCTTAAGAATTTATAATTGAAAATGCTGTTTATTCTACAGCCATCTAGTACCTGCACTCTGGATTTTTTAGGAATCATCACTATAGATTCGTAAGATGTTCCTGCGCCCTTTCTTAAATTCACATCTGAACTTACAGTAGCATTCTTAGTTTTAGATGAGCCCAATGTTACCGTAGTTCCATTAGCAGGCATACTAGTATAAACCGGGATGATAAATGTCTTAGCATGAGATGCAATATTTAAACTCTCATGGGCATCCGCAGTTAAAGCAGCCTCATTGGCAGCACCGTAAATATTAGTCATATACTGATGTGAATACAATGAATATTTGCTAGAATTATTAACATTGAATCTCTGATAATATGTGGTATTCTGACCACAGTTAATATAGGACTCACCAATATATGCCGCACCACCGTTAATTGACTTTATCGGAGTATTCCAAGGTCTAGAATATGTAGTCCCTGACTTAGCCCAATTAAGGCCATTGGCAATAGGGTTCGCCCCTGAGTATGCACCTATATTATAGAAATTATAAATGCCCTTATAGGTGGATGAATAATTTCCATTGATACTTCCGCTAGCACCCATTCCGCTGTATTTATCATTTTTTCTAGTACCAATCTCCTGAAGTATCTTTGATGCAATATAATATGCGCTAACCTGTGACAATTTAGCTGCAGTCATAATCTGAGTAGAATAATTAGTTCCAGTGTTCTTATAAGCACCGGAAGCTGTTAAATATCCAATGGCTGTTTTATACATAAAAGAACCCTGTAAAATAGCCTCCACGCCTTCTGCTGTCTGCTCGCTACTGTCAAAGCTTAACTTTTCAAACATATAAATATGAGTATCATTTAAAAAGTTTCTAGGATCCACAAAGTATGCGATACAATTCTTTGATGCGCTAACCCATGAACCTCCATCCTTAGCAATATATTTTCCACCTTTGTAATCCCCTGATGCATTGGACTTAAGGTAATTGCTGGATGAATTTTCTATTAAGCTTTTATTATTCTCATATTCTTTATTTACTACAGTTTTAAACTTTAAATTAGTGTTATATGGGATAAATTTCCACTTAGGATATTTCTTATGAAGATTTCTCAGATATGGCTTATAGCTATCCGGGAAGCTTTTAATACTATCTTCGAAAGCATCGGCTTTTACCACGCATACTGGTGAAACCTGCGGTATATGTACCACAAGGGCCAATGCTAAAATACATATTATTAATCTCTTAAATATGTTTTTTCCCATAATAACACTCTCCTTTTTTATTTATTTCCTCTGACCTTTGATCCCTTGGCACCTCTCTTTGAAATTTTAAGTTTTCTTAAGTCTACCTTCTTTGAGCCAACCTTAACTATCTCGTTGTCTCCCACATCTAAAAGGTGAACCTTTGATACATAGTCATCGGCATTTAATCTAATTCCCTTAACACCTAATGTAGCCTTCTTTAACTCAGGCACTTCCTTTAGAGGGAATCGTAAAAATACTCCTTCACTAGTCTGAAGAACTAATATCTCCCTAGTGTACTGTAATCCACTGTCCTTATCTTCTGTCTTGGCATCATCCTCGAAGTCATCGAAGCTTATCTGCATCTGATTGTCATCTAACATTTCGAAATCATCTGATCCGCCGGTAATTCCCACTGGCATATCATCCATCATTTCATCCATTACAGGTTTATCAGATATTCTAGTAACCTTAACGGAAACTATCTCGTCATCCTTACCTAACTTAGTAGCTGCCATTGTCTTTCTATTTGAGTCAAACTCGCTACCATCTACTAATTTAACTAATCCATTCTTAGTTACAAACAATAATTTCTTGTTCATAATATCACTGGCACATACAAGAGCCACAATACTTTCACCCTTACTGCTGTAATTTCCTAAGTTATCGATTGGAACACCCTTTTCTCTAACTTTCTTAGATGGAATAGCACTAATCTTAATTCTGTGAACATTTCCATTGTTAGTGAAAATTATTACTGAATCTGTGTTCATACAATGGAAATAATATTTATTATTTTCTTTTATTGACTCAATATTTCTGTCAAAGGCTGCCGGCTCTAATAGCTTAGCATATCCGAACTTATCCTGAACAAATACTACCTCCTGCTCAACGAAAGCATTCTCATCAAATACAGCTTCCTTACAATCGTCAATAATAGTTTTTCTAGGTGTGGCAAACTCTTTTTTAAGTTCCTTAAGATCCTTCTTAATAACCTTTGTCATAGAAGATTTATTATTTAATATATCTTCGTATTCATTAATCTGATTTACTAAATCCTGATACTCTTTTTCTAAGGCTAGAATCTCTAAACCGATAAGTTTTGATAATCTTAAATCTAAGATAGCCTGAGCCTGGGCTTCAGTAAAGCTTAGCTGTGATGCAAAAATCTCTGACTCAGGATTTTTAAACTTAATATCCTTTGTCTCACCCTTTGTAAGACATGCCTTAACCTGCTTACTGTTCTGACATCCTCTGATAATCTCAATAATCAAATCAATAATGTTAGTAGCCTTAATAAGACCTTCCTTGATTTCCTTTTGCTCTAGAGCCTTATCTAATAATGTCTTATATTTTCTGGTAACTAATTCATACTGAAAATCTACATGATGCTTAATAATCTGCTTAAGTCCCATTACCTCAGGTCTTCCATCTGCAATGGCTAGCATATTTACACCAAATGTATCCTCTAGCTTAGTCTTCTTATAAAGGATATTTTTAATACGCTCAACATCCGCATCCTTCTTTAACTCTAATACAATTCTAATTCCACTTTTATCCGATGCATTAGAAATATCTGTGATATCTGTAATAGTCTTATTTTCGCATAAATCAATTACATCTCCGATAAACTTAGATATTCCTGTTCCTATCATAGTGTAAGGAATAGATGTGATAACTAAATGATCCTTCTTCTTTCCTTTACCCTTTTCAAACTCTAGAGTACCTCTAAGTTTTAATTTTCCACAACCTGTCTCATAGATATCTAATAAATCAGATTTATTGGCCACAATTCCACCTGTAGGGAAATCAGGACCTGGCATATACTCTAATAATTCTTCAGTCTTAATACTTTTCTTACTGATATATGCAATAACTGCATCCACTACTTCCCCTAAGTTATGTGTTGGTATAGATGTAGCCATACCTACGGCAATACCCTCAGCACCGTTAACTAAAAGATTAGGAATTCTAACCGGCAATACCTCCGGCTCCTTCTCCTCCTCATCAAAGTTAGGTACGAAATCCACCACATTTTTATTTAAGTCAGCTAAAAAAGCTGTCTGTGTAAACTTCTCTAATCTAGCCTCAGTGTAACGCATAGCAGCCGCTCCATCACCCTCGATGGAACCAAAATTACCATGGCCGTCAATTAAGGCTTTACCCTTCTTAAAATCCTGGGCTAGAACTACTAATGTCTCATAAATGGAACTGTCACCGTGTGGGTGATATTTACCCATTGTATCTCCCACGATACGGGCTGATTTTCTGTGAGGCTTATTATAATCTAAGCCTAACTGCTCCATTGAATATAAAACTCTTCTTTGAACCGGCTTTAATCCATCTCTGGCATCCGGCAATGCTCTGGCGCAAATTACGCTCATTGCATAATCTATATAACTTTTTTGCATTACTTCGGAATATTCCGTAGTTACAATATTCTCTGCCATAACTCCTCCTAAATATCAAGCTGTGCATCTTTAGCATGCTCATAAATAAACGCTCTTCTTGGTGCTACCTCACTACCCATCAACATAGTAGTTACATCTGATGCCATCTTAGCATCCTCGATTTCTACCTGCTTTAAAATTCTAGTCTCAGGGTTTAATGTAGTCTCCCACAACTGGTCTGCGTCCATCTCACCTAAACCTTTATATCTCTGCAATTTAAATCCTGAATGATTCTTTCTGTACTTTTCAAGGGCCTTATCATCATATAGATACTCGCCCTCACCCTTTCTAGGAATTACCTTGTAAAGAGGTGGTGTAGCTAGGTACACATGACCTGCTGTAATTAGCTCCGGCATAAATCTGTAGAAAAATGTCAAAAGCAATGTGTCGATATGTGATCCATCTACGTCGGCATCGGTCATAATAATAATCTTATGAAATTTCAACTTTTCAATATCAAAATCATTTCCGTATCCTTCAGAAAAACCACATCCAAAAGCATTTATCATTGTCTTAATCTCTGCATTGGCTAACACTTTATCGATAGTAGCCTTCTCTACATTTAGAATCTTACCTCTGATAGGCATAATAGCCTGTGTCTTTCGATTTCTAGCTGTTTTAGCAGAGCCGCCGGCAGAATCACCCTCCACGATAAAAATCTCGCATTCTTCAGGTTTTCTGCTCTCACAGTTTGATAGTTTTCCGTTATTATCAACGGAAAATCTGCTTTTAGAAAGTAAGTTAGTTTTTACTTTTTCTTCGTTTTTTCTAATCTTGGCTGATTTCTGAGCACAATCAATAACCGCCTTTAGAGTATCTAGGTTCTTATCAAAGAAGAGCTCTAGCTGCTCGCTAGATATAGACTTAGTCACCTTTTCCGCATCCGGATTATCTAACTTAGTCTTAGTCTGTCCCTCGAATCTAGGTTCTGGATGTTTGATTGCCACAACAGCCACAATACCATTTCTGATATCAGCTCCTGTGAAGTTCTTATCCTTATCCTTTAGAGTTCCTAATTCTCTGGCATACTGGTTAATTGTCTGTGTCAATGTTGTCTTAAATCCTGTAATATGAGTTCCACCCTCCTGAGTGTAAATGTTATTACAGAATCCAAAAATATTTTCAGTGAATTCGTTAGTATACTGGAATGCCACCTCTAATTCGATGCCATCCTGCTCCTTCTTAAAATAAATAATATCTGTCACTTTCTCGTGCTCCTTATTGATAGCACTGATGAAAGCCTTTATTCCGTCAGGCTCGTGGAATTTCTGCTCTTCCTCCTCGCCTACACGCTTATTAATATAGTTTATTGTTAAATTAGGATTTAGATACGCTGTCTCATGTAATCTACTTTTAATTGAGTCAGCCTTAAAATAAATCTTCTCAAAAATATCTGCATCCGGGAAAAATCTTACTGTAGTACCTGTATCATTTTTTCTACATTTTCCCACTACCTTTAGCGGATAGCAGACATTACCTAATTCATATCTCTGATTATAAATTTTACCGTCTCTTTTAACGTTTACCTCTAACCACTTAGATAAGGCATTTACTACAGATGAACCTACACCGTGAAGTCCACCTGAAATCTTATAGTTACCCTCATCGAACTTTCCTCCGGCATGAAGCACAGTAAAAACCAGCTCTACCGCAGGCTTTTTGTATTCATCGTTAATATCTACCGGAATTCCTCGACCGTTATCCTCCACTGTAACTGAGCCATCCTTTTCCAATGTAACTGAGATTTCATCACAGTATCCGGCTAGATGCTCATCTACAGAGTTATCCATAATCTCATAGATTAAGTGGTTAAGTCCTTTTGTTCCAACGCTTCCAATATACATTCCTGGTCTTTTACGTACCGCCTCTAATCCTTTAAGGACCGCAATACTATTACCATCGTATTTTTTCTCTGCCATTATTATCCCCTTATCTTACCGCTTATATTTTTACATTTTTATCGCTGTTAAAAAATCCATTGCCGAAATGTTTTCTTAACAGTTCGTCATAATCTTCTATATGAGCATAATCATTGACCCTCTCGATATGAAGACTTCCCATCTTCTCATCGTACATCAAATGAGTTATGCTACAGTTTTCTAACTGTCTTCCAAACACCAGCCATCTCTTAGATGGCGCCCCTGCTATACCTGCTAACAGCGCTCTTATAACTCCGCCGTGAGTTACAAGGCACACATTTTCATAGCCTGACTTTATTAATTCATCTAAACCTTCCTTAGCTCTCTTATATACATCCAGGCCACTCTCACCTCCACCGGGATAAGGCTCATCCTCCTCCATAGTGGATCTCTTTTTTAAAAATTCGCCGTACTTCTCTTTAAGGACCTCATTGCTAAGTCCTGTCATATCTCCAAAGTCGGCCTCCATAAATCTCTCGTCAATGACCCTAGGCTTATTTAGATGTTCATTTATAATATCCGCTGTCTCCACAGCCCTAATTAACTGGCTAGAGTAAACTGCGTCTATATTATATTTTTCTAATCTCTTTCCTACTAAATCGGCCTGTCTCTTACCTTCCTCTGCCAACGGCACATCCACATTACATAACTTAGAATTCTGTCGTCCGTGCCTTATCAAATAAATGTTCAATATGTGCCCCCTTTATTTTTTAATGTATCTAATCATTCCCGGTCCCAAAGAATCTGTCGGTCTGGAAATAAATCCATGCTTATGATAGAAAACTTCTCGTCCCTTAGCACACATAAGTGCTAACATCATCTCTGTACCATCCTGGGATATCTCTTTAACATATTCAATTATCTTATCAATTAACACACTGCCTACGCCCTGACTTTGACTTTGTGGTACTACTATCAGATCCTGAATATAGCAAATAACTGCACCATCTCCTACTAATCTTCCCATTCCAATAGGCTTATCATTATCATATGCCACAAAAACGGCTAAACTATTAGATAATGCCATCTCTGCCTGCTTTCTAGTTAAGTCTTTCCACCCCACTTTTTTTCTTAACTCTAAATAGACATCTACTGTAGGAGTCTCTCTTAAAATCTGCATCTTCTCTTCACTTTCTAATGTAGTATATTTGCATTATCTTTACCCAATAATACCACTTTATTATACTATATCTAGGGCCTTTCTTCAACACTTCTAACTATATATTGAACATAGAAAAAGGACTTGATACAAATGTATCAAGCCCCATTTTCTTACTAGGAGTAATATTTTTTCTTACCTGATTTTGTAAAAGCCTTAACCTTAAACACATACTTACCTGTGTACTTTCTTCCCTTTTTAGAGAATTTAAGTTTTTTAGCTTTTAAATTTTTTAAAACCTTTAAATGTTTCTTGTCCTTTCCGCCATATACAGTATAACCATCTGCTCCTGCTACTTTTTTCCAAGATAAGCTAACTTTATTATTATTTATTTTCTTTTTAAATTTAACTTTAGATATTTTTAATTTCTTAGAAACTTTAGCAAAAGCTGAATAAGTTACATCGCTACCGCTTCGAGCAAAAGTTCTAACCTTAAAATAATACTTTATTCCAGGTTTGATTTTTTTAACAATACATTCTTCGGCCTCGCCATTGATAGTTTTATAAAGCTTATATTTTCCATTTCCTTTTTTAATATAAACTTCAACGCCATCAGCTACACCATCAATAAACCATGAAAGTTTAACTTTTGTGGCACCTTTCTTTGTAGCCTCTAATCCATCTACACCGTTGTTATGTATTTCCTTCCAAGCACCTTCTAAATAAGTTACTCGGTTGTTTAACCATGTTCTTAACATATCAACGCTACCCTTATATGTAGCTGGCTGATTGTCATATTCTAATCCCAGCGGATTATCGCAAATAGAATATCTCTTTGTTAAGCTCCAACCGGCACCTCCATTACCTGCTGCATCATAATTTCTAGCAAAAGACTCAGCATATAGGCTGGTCAACTTATCTATCTGGCTTATTCCCAATGAATTAGCCATATACATATTTGCTATTCGATTTTTCATTGCAGCTAATCTGGTATTAACTTTTGCTACAAACTCATCACTTTTAATTAAGAAACCGTACCATTTCATTTCCGTGCAAGTAAGTTTTTCATAGGCCTTATCTCCATTGTAGTAGCCCTTATAGAAACGCTTTGAGGCATTACCACAAGATAGGTCTAAATCCCAGATTGGTCCAGCGTAAAGTTTATTATTCTTATAATAAAATCTAGTTGAACTAAAATTAAAATCTACTGCCTTGAAAATCTCTGAAACAATGTAATAGTTAACAAAAGAATCTACATCGATATACTTAGAATACTCTGACATTCTGTAAGTCTTCAAAGATTTCTCCACGTTTAGTAACACATTTTCAATGTTACTTTTCTGGTTGTTAGTAGGTACCTCCGGAGAGTTAATAGCGAATCTTATTCCATTCTTAGAATAGATATAAGTTACGTCATTTTCAAATCTCTCTCTTTCAATTTCAATCATGAAATCAGTAGTAGTATCATCCTCTGTGATATCTACTCTCCCAGCTCCTGTCTCAACAGGTTCCGTAATCAGATAATTACCTAACAATACTCCATTGTAATATACATCCACGAATTCACTTTGACTAATATAATTTAGCCCCATATCTGTAGCTAAATCAAACCCTAACTTATTTCTAATCAAAGTTTTATCAAATGCATTCGCTAACAAATACAGTTATATTTTTTTACTCTTAGACCAAGCACTATAGTAAATCTTACCATCAGATTTATAGTAGCCTCTACATCTTATAAATAGTTTTTTAGTCTTTAATTTCTTAGACTTAATAACAGCTTTTGTTCCCACTGTCTTTTTAAAAACTATCTGTTTTTTCTTAAATTTCTTAGATTTAGCTATCTGAATCTGATATTTACTAACTCCCTTAATTTTTTTAATGGAAAGCTTAATCTTAGTTTTTGATACTCTTGATACCTTAGAAATACTAGCTTTCTTTCCCTGTATTTCTTTTTTTATAACATCTACTGAGTCATTTTTATCTGATGTATCATTTAAAAGCTCATAAATGTCATGATCATTATCATTTAGATTATTGTCATTTTTAGTGGTAACTTCTATATCCTGATTTCTGCCATATCCACATTTATCGCAGTAAGTATCGCCATTAACTGTCACCCACTTATGATTTTCATCAACCTCGATTTCATTGTTATAAGCACATCTTCCAATATGCTTATCTTCAGTAATTTCGTAATTATAATACGAATACTTAGCCATAGGATAACTATTTTTAAAGGATGCCGTATTAAATTCATAAGTCTTATTATGAGATGTATTTCCTATTTTAATATCATCATCACTCTTTAAAAAATATTTATGCTTTAATATGTCATCACCTGTGTCATCCCAAGTAGCATCGATATTATAGTAACTCTTTCCGCCATCAATGGATACAATATTCCATCCATGTTCGTTACTATTTACAAATCTTACCGGTATTCCTGCAGTTTTACATAGCGCATAAACTAATGATGAATAACCCTGACATACGCTTCTTCCTACAATAGCTGCACCGTAGGCGGTGTATGAATAATAGTAATCAGCTATCTGACTATCATCCGCATTAGCTGCATTATAATCATATGTATTATTAGTTCTTACGCAATCATAAATAGCTTTTAATTTTTCTATATTAGATTTAGTATTAGATTTTAAACCTAATTCTGAAGTTTTATTATCAACATAATTTTTAACCTGATCCTCCTGACTAGCAGTAGATAAAAATGAAGCTGAGATATTATATCTAATCTTTACTTTTCCATATCTGTCAGTGGTAATCTGGCCTGACATCTCATATGCTAAAATATGTCTAGTAATATAATCGCCACCGTATGGATCATCAGTCTCTTCAATTACCTTATCCATAACAACATCAAAATATCCTGACGCATCTCCATTCCATGAAGACATATTATCTGCCATAAATTCTACTGATATACTTTCATTTCTCTTCTTTAACTGTTCTCTAATATAATTAACTAATTCGTTTTCCGATGAAATCTGAGCGCTACTCTTTACAATAATCTTTTTAGCCGAAGCCTTAATATCAGCAATAACTGTATCCTTATCTTCATCGGATACATAATCATCATTTATGATAATCTCGCTGATTTTCTCGTTACTTCCATCGATAGTTTCTGCCTTAACCCCAATGTCACTAAAAGGAGCAATACAAAACGCAATCGATAGGATAAAAACAATCCATCTCTTCATAGCTTCTCCTTTCCGGATTAGCTCCTTTTTATATGCAATTTTCCCTCGTATCGACCTAAATCTTACTTAAATTATAGCATCAAAAAAGTGGCTCGTCTATAATTAAACTCACCACTTTTACATCATATTTCATATTAAATTTATCTAAAATTCTCTACCAATCCCACTTTTTTCTTAACTTTTCTAAGAGTTTTATTAGCATAATAAGCTGCTTTTTCGTCATTTTCTTTTAAGATTTTATGTAGATAATCTTTTTCCTTAGATAGCTGGTCGAATTTCTCATGAATTGGCTTAAATCTGTCAGCCACGCTCTCGCCTACTGCTAATTTAAAATCGCCATATCCCTTTCCTTCGAATTCTTTAACCACTTCCTCCGGTGTTTTATTGTTAACAGCTCCGTAAATATTAATTAAGTTTTTAATACCCGGCTGCTCATCGCTATATCTAATCTCACCCACTGAATCAGTAACAGCTTTCTTAAACTTTCTAATGATAGTATCTGTATCATCCATTAATAAAATGCTGGCATTAGGATTTTCATCAGACTTAGACATCTTCTTTAACGGATCCTGTAAACTCTGAATCTTAGCTGTAGTCTTTCCAATATAAGCATCAGGAACAGTAAATACATCTCCGTAAATCTCATTGAATCTGTGTGCAATATCTCTAGTTAACTCTAAATGCTGTTTCTGATCCACACCTACAGGAACTAAATCAGACTGGTATAATAGAATATCTGCTGCCATTAATGCCGGATATGTAAATAAACCTGCATTAATATTATTAGCATGCTTAGCTGATTTATCCTTAAACTGTGTCATTCTGTTTAACTCACCCATGTAAGTAAAGCAATTTAAAATCCAAGCAAGCTCAGCATGAGCACTGACATGTGACTGGAAATAAATGCAGCTCTTCTGAGGATCTAATCCTGCTGCAATATATAATTTTATAAGGTCCATTCCCCTTTTTCTTAACTCTGCAGGAACCTGTCTTACTGTTAAAGAATGTAAGTCAGCCACGCAGAAAAAACAATCATAATTATCATCGTTTGATAGCTTAATCCAGTTATCAAGAGCTCCCATATAGTTACCTAGAGTGATAACTCCTGTAGACTGCATTGCACTATATAAAACTTTTTTATCGTTTAGCATTTTTAAAATCGCGTATTAAACGCATCCTTTCCTAATATTCGGTTCATAAAGCCTTTTCTATTGTACCAAAAAATAGCTTTTCATTCAATGTATTGATATAGGTAAAATATCCTTAAAATTAGAAAAACCCGGTGTCATAAAACATCGGGTTTTTCCATAGGGTTATAAATTTATTAATAAGGTATTCCTTATTACCAAAATATTTAAGCTACTGCTAGTTTATACTAGTTAGCTAATTCGAATTTCCACTGCTGATTATCATTCTGAGCGTATGCCCACTGATGTACGTTTGTTCCATCAGCTGTTCCCCAAGCTGCTACATCTAAAGCTAGGTTACTGTTCTTATTGATAATGCTTGAATATCCGTTTCCTAAATCTGTAATCCAATACTGCTGGTTAGACTGGTTGTTTCCACAATCCCATAATTGAACGTTAGCGCCATTGTCTTTTGACCAAGCATCAACGTCTAATGCCTTACCTGAAAGCACACTTGTGATTGTGCAGCTGTAGTCACTATTCTGCTTAATATACCACTTCTGAGCATCATTTCCATTAGCTGCGCAAATCTGTACGTTAGTTCCGTTAGCTGTTCCAGCCCATGCGCAATCTAATACTTTTCCACTGTGTTTACTCTTAATTACATATTTAGCTTTCTCTACTTTGATTGATGAAACTCTGTCATTCCAATCATTTCCAATCCAGCTTGAATCACTTGTTAATACCTTTGAAGCTCCGCCATAATTATCATTATCATATAATGTAACCTTGTATCCGAAAGGAACCTTGATTGATGATAAATCATCGTTCTTGAATCCCTTAGCCTGAAGAGCTGCTAAGTTATAATTTCCTAATCCTAAAGAAGCTTTTCTTCCACCGTAATTGATGTCCTGGTAAACATAAACATCACCTGATGCTGTGTTGCTAACGCTTCCTGAGTTGTTTGAACCTGAGTTAGAACCTGAGTTAGATCCTGAACTAGATGAACCTGATTTATGTGTGTATGAATACTTAGCTGAATCTCTTACGAATCCTGATGTATCACTGTATGTGAACCAGTAATCAACCTTAGCTCCGTTTGATAATCCGCCAATATTATATGTTGCTTTATTACCGCTCTGATTCATTCTTACGTTCTGCTGTCCGCCACCATTTACTGAGTAATGGATGTCAGCCCATTTAGAGTTATTAACGTAAGCTGTAGCTGTGTTAGAGTTTGAGTAGTTAACTCCCATTCCTGAAGCTGGTGTAGATGTGTTAGAACCACTGTTTGAACCAGAATTGTTTGATCCTGAGTTAGAACCTGTATTATTTGATCCTTTGTTAGGGTCTACGCTCTGTCCAGCTGAGCTTGAGAAGTTAGGATTTTCCTGATATACACGAACGTAATCTACCTTCATCTCCTGTGGTAATGCGCCTTCGTCAATTGAGAATCCTGGCCAGTTACCGCAAACTGCTACGTTTAATAATAAGTGGAATGGTCTCTGGAATTCTTCTGTATCTCCAGCTCCTCCACCGATGTACATTTCATAATATTTGTTTCCATCTAAGAAACCTCTAATGTAGTTTGCATCCCACTGTACTGCATATGTATGGTATCCTGTTCTGTTAGATAAACCAATGTTATTTCCGTACTCTGCATGTCCATTTGCATTCCAGTGACATGTACAATATGATTTTGACTCTGCATTAATAGCTTCCATAATATCAATCTCACCACATGCAGGCCAACCAACGCTACCGATGTTAGCTCCTAACATCCAGAAAGCAGGCCAAATACCCTGACATGATGGTAATGCAATTCTAGCCTCAATATATCCGTGAGTCATTGTGAATTTTCCGGCTGTGTTAATTCGACCTGATGTGTAATTTCTTCCGCCGTATGATTCCTTCTTAGCTTTAATATGAAGTGATCCGCCACTTACATATACATTATCTGTTCTGTTTGTGTAGTACTGGTACTCGTTATTTCCCCAGCCGCCTCCGCCGGTTTCATAACCCCACTTTGATGTGTCCAATGAATTTCCGTTAAATTCATCGCTCCATACTAACTTAGAGCTAGGTGTTGCTGCCGCCTTTACCTGTGTTGTATCAATCTTAGCTGATACTGTTAGTGCTGATACAGCCATAGCTGTGCTTAAAGCTATGCTGCCAAACTTCTTTAAAAGTTTCTTATTCATTTCTTTTCTCCTTCATTATTTTTTTGATAACGTTTCCTTTTATCACTAAGATTAGTATATTTCCATAAAAAAACAATGAAAAGACTTATTTTTTCATAAAAAGTGCATAATTTTTATTGGCCGTTTTTAAAAACCATCATTTTTTTATCACTTTTTGTTTTGTATCATTTTTAGCTAAGTATTGGGATATTCTAAGATTTCATATATGTAAGATATGATTTTATGGCATAAAAAAATGGGGGATTAGATTTTAGAAATCCCCCATAGAACTAACAAGTGCATTGGATAAAATATGTAGAATAGATATTTATATTTTTTAGTACTTCCCGGCTTTCCATTATATAAGTAAATAAAAACAGCTGAAAGTGCTCCAAACCACTGGATGCTTCTAGAAAACAATAAGGTGTTAACACCTATAACTGTGCCGGCATTTACCAAGTCTTTAACTTTTTCACTTTTTTCCAAGTGGAAATTATAGAATAATAAAATCATTAATATTCCGGCTATATTGTACTCAAAATTTAATTGCATTGTGATAAATGCTATAACTAGAAATACTGCTACTTTAGCGGCATACTTTAACATATAGCTTTTAAAGAATTTACAGTCTATTTCTATTAATTCTATAAGCCATAGAAGGATGTAGCCTGATAGAAATGTGAACAATACATTGAACTTAGTAAAGTCTAATCCGCCCTTGTTAAATAAGTCATAAATCGGTTCTGATATAAGAGCAAACACTCCTAGTAATATAGCATGCTTTTTTCTGTTTTTAGTTTTTAGAAATCCTTCCGCCAATAAAAAAGCAAAAATCGGAAAACTAAGCCTTCCGATTGTTCGCATTAAGTAATATAAAGTATTTTTATCTAAAAATTTAATTGCAATATGATCACATAACATAAATATCAAGGCCAATAATTTTAATTGAAAATTCGTAAGGCCAAAGCTATTTAGTATGTTTTCTTTAAATTTATACATTAAAACTCCTATTTAGCCACCAAGACTGTGATGCTACGTCCCGGCACAAAATACATCTTTCCGATTTCCTTCTTTTCTTTATCTACAATCATATTAGTGGAGAAAGCTACTTCCCATTTTTTTCCGTCTCGGGCTGTAGGAATACCGAACTGCTGAGGCTTCCAATACATATTATATGCAATATAAATATCCTCTTCTTCCACGCCATCTTCCAGTAAAGCATACTTTCCACAATACATTGCAGCGAAGTGTCTGTTAAAGGAACTAAAATCTCCAAACCAGGCTTTAGTTCCGTGATATGACATATCCGGCTGGCCGAAAGACTTATAATCCATCTGTCTGGTCTCATTCTTCTGGTGAAGGATTCTGTGTTCTTTTCTAAAGGCTATAAGTTTCTTAGTAAATTCTAAAATCTGCTTAGCGATAGCTGTTGTATTCCAGTTAGTCCATGAAACTTCATTGTCTAAACAATATGGGTTATTATTACCCTTCTGTGAATTAGCCATCTCATCGCCGGCATAAATCATTGGCACGCCCTGACTTAATAAAACCAGAGATAGAGCATTTTTCATCTGTCTCTTTCTAAGATCCATAATGGTTCTTTTTCTAGTATCGCCCTCCACACCACAGTTCCAGCTGTAATTGTAGATGGCACCATCCTGGTTATTTTCGCCATTGGCCTCGTTATACTTTCTGTCATATGAAACTAAGTCATATAATGTGAATGTATTGTGGTTAGCAATATAGTTAACCATAGCTGCTCCCGGAGGATTAGCTTTAATTCTGTAGGCCATATTATTTAACATATCCTCATCGCCCTTAATGAACTTTCTAGCATCCACCATAAAGTCATCATTAAAGTTAGCCAGATTTCTAGTTCCTCTATTGGCATTGTAGAAATCTGTATCTGACGGAAAACTGTAAGTGAAAATCTTAGTAGTGCACAATAAATTGTCAGTCTGAATTAAGCGCATTACCGCTTCCTCGCAGTTAATATGAATACCGTCAATTCTATAATTCATTACCCAATAATGTAGGCAATCTCTTATCATATTAGGATTACTTCCCTCAGGGAAGAAAAACTCCATGGAAACTTCGATTCCGTTCTTGTGAAGTTCCCTAACCATTGTTTTAAATTCTTTAACCTCATCTCCCGGATTACTCTCAGAAGAGAAGGCAGATTTAGGCGCAAATGTATATCCATCTGTGTATCCCCAATAATTAAGTACAGGGTTCTGGATAGAAAACTGTCCGCGCATAGATGTATATTCCTCAGCCTTAACCTCATTAAATTCATAGGCAGGCATCAGCTCAATCATAGTAATTCCTAATTCTTTTAGGTAAGGAATCTTTTCAATAATTCCTCTGTATGTTCCCTTATGCTTAACCTTAGAACTGCTGTGCTTTGTAAAACCTCTTACGTGCAATCTATATAGAATGGTGTCCTCGAAAGGATATTTTAGTGGGGCGTCATCTCCCCAATCAAACTCATCGCTGACAATAATTCCTCTTAAGGACTCAGGGACCTTTCCCCACTCCTTCTTGCCGTTTAAAGCCTTAGCATATTCATCAGTTACTATGTTACCGTCAATGGAAAAATTATAATCATATTCATGATAATCGAAACCTGATATAGTCATGGCGTAGACAGTTCCAATTCGCTGAGCATTCTCAAATGGAATTCTTAATGACTCCTGGGCGCTATTCTTTTTATATAAGATTAATTCGCACTTGCTACCTAAGCTGGCGTTTATAGCGAAATTAACTGCGTCTCCCACTACAGTCGCTCCCATTATTAATGGATTTCCTCTTTCAATTTTTATATCTTTAATATTCATTGTTCCTCCCACTTATTGCCTATATAAATTTATCAATTTATATTTTTTTACTGTCTCGGACTATGACAATCAATTTTTCCGAACATAATAAACAATCTTTTTAATTATATCACATGAAGTATTATAAGAAAACATTTATTTATAAGGCATAAGGCAATATAAAAGCACCAGAGTACTTTTTTCAAATACCCTGGTGCCTATATTCCATATTTGCTTCTCTAAGAAGCACTGCGATTTTAAATTAATTATAACCGGCATGGTCGTTCGCCTAGTTATAATCCTCATTTCCTACCAACTCTTCGTAATCTGAATTCTTATCTTTCTGATCTACGATCTTATGGACTGCATTCTGCCCCTGGAATAATTCAGTTACTACATTAGTTGCGAAACCACCAAAATCTACAATTGATACTAAAATACTGACAGCTACTCCTAAGATAATCGCAAATAGTAATACCTTAATTTTTTTCTCGTCAGCAGTTTCAAATTCTAACTTTTTAGTCTCAATAGTGTGCATTGTCATCATAGAAACCACCTCCATTCTAACCTATCCATCCGTTACTAATTTATCTACTTATATTATACAAATAAATGCCCTAAAACTCAAGTCCCGTTATTGAATATAATCTCAAAAACTGTTATACTTCTTTTTGTTGCATACAATAAGAAGAAATAAATATTTACGTATATATTTTCTCTCTTAAATAAGATAAAAATGTGAGGTAATAAAATGATTAGTACAAGTAATGTTTCATTGAGATTTGGAAAAAAAGCATTATTCGAGGAAGTTAGTATTAAATTCGTACCAGGACATTGTTATGGATTAATCGGTGCTAACGGTGCCGGAAAATCTACTTTCCTTAAAATTCTTACCGGCGAAATCGAGCCAACTAGCGGTGAGGTTATTATCACTCCAGGCGAGCGTCTTTCATTCTTAAAGCAGGATCATTTCCAGTATGATGAAAATACTGTATTGGATACAGTTATCATGGGAAACCAGAGAATGTACGAGATTATGAAGGAAAAAGATGCCATCTATATGAAGCCTGACTTCAGCGATGAGGATGGAATCAGAGCATCTGAGCTTGAAGCTGAGTTTGCTGAGATGGACGGTTGGAATGCTGAGGCTGATGCTGCCACTCTTCTTAATGGTTTAGGTGTGGACACTGAATACCACTACTGCACTATGAAAGAATTAAACGGTAATTTAAAGGTCAAGGTTCTTCTAGCTCAGGCATTATTTGGAAATCCTGATATTTTATTATTAGATGAGCCTACTAACCACTTAGATTTAGATGCTATTGAATGGTTAGAGGAATTCCTTATCAACTTTGAAAATACAGTTATCGTGGTATCCCATGATAGATATTTCTTAAATAAGGTCTGCACACAGATTGCCGATATTGATTACGGTAAGATTCAGTTATTCGCAGGAAACTATGATTTCTGGTATGAGTCAAGCAGACTTATCATTAAGCAGATGCAGGATGCTAACAGAAAGAAAGAAGAAAAGATTAAAGAGTTAAAAGACTTTATTCAGAGATTTAGCGCTAACGCTTCTAAGTCAAAACAGGCTACTTCTAGAAAACGTGCCCTAGAAAAAATCGAGTTAGATGATATCAAGCCATCTAGCAGAAAATATCCTTATATTGACTTTAGACCTAAGCGTGATATTGGAAATGAGGTTCTTACTGTAGAACATCTTTCAAAGACAATTGACGGTGTTAAGGTTTTAGATGATATTTCTTTCATCGTTGGTCGTGAAGATAAGATTGCTTTCGTTGGATCAAACGGAATTGCTAAGTCTACTCTATTTAGCATTTTAGCCGGCGAGATGGAACCGGATGAGGGTTCATATAAGTGGGGTATCACTACTTCACAGTCATACTTCCCTAAGGACAATACAAAAGATTTCGACAGCGATGATGTTATCGTAGATTGGTTAACTCAGTATTCTGAGGATAAGGATCCTACATACGTTCGTGGTTTCCTAGGAAGAATGTTATTCGCAGGTGATGACGGTATGAAGAAAGTTAGAGTTTTATCCGGAGGTGAGAAAGTTAGAGTTATGCTTTCTAAGCTTATGATTTCCGGAGCTAATGTGTTAATCGTAGACGAGCCTACTGACCACTTAGATATGGAAAGTATCTCAGCTCTTAACGACGGATTAGTTAAGTTCCCTGGCGTTCTTCTATTCGCATCAAGAGATCATCAGGTAGTTCAGACTACTGCTAATAGAATTATGGAAATTGTAAACGGTAAGTTAATTGATAAGGTTACTACTTACGATGAGTATCTAGCTAACGATGAGATGGCTAGAAAGAGAACTATCTATACTACTGAAGGTATGGATGACGACAACTAAAAGAGAGGTTTTAAATGATTTTTGAAACTGTAACATATCCACCTAAGGGCGTTACACCCTTAGGTGTTATTGAAATTGTACACGGAATGTGTGAGCACAGACACAGATACGAAAAAACTATTGAACGTTTTAATAAGCTGGGTTTTATCTGTGCAATATATGATTTACGCGGCCACGGTGACAGAGTTTTAACAGATGATGACTTAGGCTACTTTTCCTCTAAGGGCTACAAGCTTTTATTGCAGGATTTAGACGAATATACTATGCATCTTAAAAGAGAATATCCTAACCTTCCAATTATCTTAATTGGACATAGTATGGGCTCTTTAATTAGCAGGGTTTATTTAAAGAAGCATTCTAAGGATGTGGATGCCGTTGTTTTAAGCGGTACTCCTTCTGATGTTTTCGGTCCTAAGTTTGTTCGCGTGTTAATTCATCTATGTGCGCTATTTAGAGGTTGGCGATACAGAAGCCCTTTTATTTCTAAGCTTATATTTGGCCGATACAATAAAGTCTTCTCTAAGGAAGGTATAAGAAACTCATGGATTTGCAGTGATATGAGTGTGGTAGATAAGTTTAATAAAGATAAGAAATGTGGCTTTATGTTTACTTTAAACGGTTACAATATTCTTATGTCTTTAATGATGTCAGCATACAATAAACTGGGCTGGATTTCTAAAAATAAGGATCTTCCTATTATGTTTATCTCCGGGGCTGACGACCCTTGCAGAGTAAATGATGATTATTTTAAGAAATCTGTTTTAAGCCTTAAGCGAATGGGCTTTCCTAACACTTACAGTAAGTTATATCAGGATATGAGACACGAAGTATTTAATGAGCCTAATAATGATGAAGTTTTCGATGATATAATGAAATTCTTAGAATTTAAGGCCAATATAGATACACAAACAGATTATATTTAGAGCTTATACCCCTAAAAAATAACAGCTATGGTTATATACCATAGCTGTTTTATATTGGCTAATTTATTATCTTAGTAATTTCCTAATATCTTCATATTTATGGATTCTGCATTTATTCCGCTTAATGCATTAATTACTCCCGGCTGATGCGCCTTTCCGTCAAACTCTACATAGAATCTGTACTCCCACTTTCTCTCAGGCACAGGTCTTGATTCAATCTTAGTCATATTAAGATCATTATAAATGATATGAGATAGCATCTGATATAATGTACCACTCTCATGAGGCATCTCAAAACTAATACATATGCTGTCCGCATTCTTTCTGGCAATCTTTTTCTTACTTACCACAATAAATTTAGTTGTGTTAGTCTTATTAAAGTTAATTCCCTTATGAAGAATCTCAAGACCGTAAATCTTAGCCGCATTCTCACTGGCAATACAAGCTCTCGTCTTATCTGTCTGCTCTGAAATGTATCTGGCACTAATAGCTGTGTTAGCTAAGTTAACCTTCATCCAGCCATGCTCTTCAATAAATTTATTGCTCTGCATAAATGCCTGTGGATGAGAATAAACAGACTCAATGTCCTCAATCTTACTTCCCTTTAAACCACAAACGCAATGCTCGATTTTTACATCAAAGGAATCTACAATATAGTTGTTAAACTCCACTAGTAAATCATAGACATCAGTTACAATTCCAGCTGATGAATTCTCCAATGGCAATACAGCATAATCCGCCTCAGAATCCGCTACCATCTTCATAGCATCACGGAATGTCGTTACATTAGAAAAATCTGTATCCTCGCCGAAATACTCATATGCAGCCTGCTGAGAGTATGCTCCAGGAAGTCCCTGGTAAACGACCTTAACATCATCCATTGGAAGTTCATCCACTACATCAAAACCAATGTCAGTGTTAACCCCCTCCTCAGTTAAAAGTTTATACTGCATCTTTCTGCTCATTGCCATGATCTGCTCAAATAACTCTTCCACACCGTGGCCGTAAAAATCATCCTTAGCCATAGCCTTTAGTGAGCTTATTTTAGATAACTCTCTTTTTCTATCCAGAACAGGTTTACCTGTGTGAAGCTTATATGTGGCTACATCCTTACAAACTTCCATTCTTCTCTCAAATAACTCCACTATCTGATTGTCAATTTTATCAATTTCTTTTCTACTAGTTGCTAAATCTTTCATTTTTTTATCCTCTCGCACTACATTTGCTACATCCACTACAGCCATCGCATTTATTATCGCCCTTCATCTCATCTAAAAGAACCTTTATCCTTTTTCCTGAAACCGGCTCAAAGGCGTATGTGGCAATCTCATTTAACGGCTCCAACATAAATAACTTCTCACTAAGTTTTTCATATGGAATTATCAAATCGGGATATTCAATAATCTCGTCATTAAATAGCAATAAATAAACTTTAGTATTATCAGTATTCATACTAAACATTTTTTCTTTTAAAACCTTAATACTATCTAAGGTATCTAGTCCGATACAACCACAGACAATGCTTTCTCCATTGCTTTTTAAATAATTATAAAAAGAGGAGACAGTTTCCACTCTGCAGGCATCGTCATCATATATCTCATCTATTATATCATTTATTTCATCCATATTATCTGCATTAGATACCACCGCTAAATATAGCTTATTCCAACTGTAATAGTCCACATAGGTCACATCCTCCACAGTATTATGGTATTCAATAGATTCTATTTTAGGATAAAGCTTCATTGCCTCTTTAAAATCACTGAAACTCATTTTTTTAGGATTTAGCTCTGATAAATCATCGCCCTTTAAAACAACAAAGCCATCATTTTTCTTTATCTTTATTTCTTTAATCATTAATCCCTCTTAGCGCTTTCTATGCACTTTACTTCTGTTTTAATATCATTTAGATATGATAATGAGCCAAAAGCTATAATCATGTCTGACTCATCATTGTAAACAGTCTCATACGCTGAACGAATCGCTGATTCAAAGGTTGGTGCAGCTTCCACATTTTCATTGTGCGCCTTAACCATCTCAGCTAATTTCCAACCTGCCAACCCTCGTTCATTGTTAGGGGTAACACAAATCACCTTTATAGCTCTAGACAAAAGTGATGCTGTAAACCTTACAATATCTTTATCAGCCAGCACTCCCATTATAAATGTTATTCTTTTATTTGTAAAATATGAATCTAGGGATTTTTTAAGTTCCACCACTGCATCTTCATTGTGTGCTCCGTCAATAACCACCAATGGATTTCTATTAACAATCTCTAATCTGCCATTCCACACGGCATTTAACAAGCCTTCCTCTATATAATCCCTAAGCTTAAAGCCATTGTTTTCCAGTGCAATGGCAGCCTCGATAGCTAGAATAGAATTAGTAATCTGGTAAGTACCCATAGCATTTAAAACCACTTTAAAATTTCTGCCATTAGAAGACTGATATTCATATTTAGTTTTATATCCCATAACGCTTATATTTCTAGGCTTTCCTGCCACTGTAACCCTAGCATCTTTAAGTTTGGCTTCATTTTTTATAATATCAATTACAGCCTCAGACTGATTAGCTACAACTACATTGGCCTTATTTTTAATAATTCCTGCCTTAGTCTTAGCTATCTTTTCTAAGGTATCCCCTAAAAAGTTCATATGGTCCATACTTATAGTGGTAAAGATATTTAATAGCGCAGTTTTTGTTACATTAGTGGCATCTTCTAAACCACCCATTCCACACTCTAAAAGAACCATATCCGGACTTTTTTTCTTAAAGTATAAAAGGGCCATAGCTGTTTCCACCTCAAAGATTGTAGGATGTCTAAAGTCCTTTTTCATCTCGTCACAAACTGCCTTGATTTCAGTAAGAATTTCAGCCATATCATCTTTAGATATATATTCATCATTAAACCTGATTATTTCTCTATACTTAAACACTGCCGGGGAACAGAATTTTCCAACACTGTAGCCAGCCTTTAATAAGATACTTTCTAAAAAGGCGATGGTTGAACCTTTTCCATTAGTACCACATATATGAACAATCTTTAAATCATCCTGAGGATCCCCTAATCTTTTTAGTAATTCTTTTATTACCTCCAGACCAGGATGGCTTCCATAACCTCTAACCTGTCTTAGATATTCTCTAGCTTCACTGTAATTCATAATATCTCCATATTCTCTATCGATAAAAATGGCTGTTGCACAATGCAACAGCCATAATATACTATTTTATTGATTCTTATTATTCAGCCTCATCCATAGTATCAAGTTCTTCATCTTCATCAGCTGTAGTAGTCTCCTCGTCTGACACAGAAGTTGTCTCTTCATCACTATCTGAAGAAGCCTTTAAAAATTCTTTAGAAACATATCCCACTCTGCCTTCAACGTCTACTTTATACCACTCACCTTCATCTGATAGGATATTAACTTCCTCACCCTTATCTAACTGCTTAATAATTCCAGCGCTAGTATTAGGCTTTTCTCTAACGTTAATTCCATCATCTGTAGCTACCATCTTAGATGCTAAAGCTGCTGTAGTAGTCTCTGGTGCTGCAGTAGTCTCTGGTGCTGTAGTAGTTTCCACTGCTGTAGTAGTCTGAGCTACTGTAGTAACAGCTTCACTAGCTACCTCTGTATTTTTAGAACGGGAACAAGAAATAGCGAAAACAATAATGAAAAGAATCACAACCACAATACCTGCTATGGTACAAAGCATTCTATTTCTCTGCTTTAATGCCTGCTCTCTTCTCTGCTGAGCTCTAGTTCTTCTCTGCTCCATTCTTCTGATTTCATCATCTCTCTCTGACATTTCTTTCACCTCTTCTAGTTTAGTTATCACTTCTCTGTCCGTCTTCTACTATATACTCATCATATTCCTGATCCTCAACAATCTGATCAAAAATAGCAGAAACAGTCTCATATTCTTCCTCAGTTTCAATATTATCTAATCCTGGGTTTCCTTCTTCATCTTCAAAATATCTGTATAGATATACTTCCCCTTCTTTTTCATCACTATTTAAATCGTCTACAGGCATAAGAACCACATAATCTTTTCCCAGTTCCTCTACCTCAAAAATAGTAAGCACCTGACACTCAACTTCTGTATCATCCTCAAGCGTAAGTGTTACAAATAAATCTTCATCATCATATTCTACGTTGCCCATTTATTACCTCCATTGCGTCCTTTTTTTCTAATGATACTTTATCAGAATATGAGAAAAAAAGCAATATTTAGCCATCTTTTATCTATCTATACTAAATTTAATATATGTTTTCATCTAATTCTTTTAGAAAAATAGATGGATTAATAAGTTTAGCTCCATCTCTTCGTATATAGTAAATATATAAAAAGCCTTTAGCTCTAGTCATTGCCACATATAAAAGCCTTCGCTCTTCTTCTATATTTCCCTCCCTAGCAGACTGTTTCGATGGAATAATATCCTCATTTACATTGACAATAAAAACTACGTCAAACTCTAATCCCTTTGAAGCATGCATAGTTATTATATTAATCATATCTTTCGCATCATCAGTTCTTTTATTATCTGCCATAGCTTTAATAAAATCCACTCTAGACTTATAGTTTTTAGCCTTATATTCTAAACTATCAATCTGCCTAATACACTCCTTAAAATCAAGCCCTGAATCATTGCACACATCTCTTAAATAATCTTCATAACCTACAGCCTTTCTAATAAACATAATAGCTGCATCCGGCTTTAGTTTTTTAATCATATTAAGACTAAATATCAGGTCATTTATATTTTTATGGCAATCAGAATCTAAGGGATAATACTTTTTTATATCTTCAATAGAATTACACTTTGCTATAATCTCCCTAGAAATAAATCTGTGAGGCTTATTAATCACTCTAAGTAAGGCTTCATTTTTAGTAATATCACCAATAAAATCAGGCGCACTTAAATAAGCTAAAATATCTAAAATATAATCATGTAATACCACCTTAGCTTTTTTATTATATTTAGTTTTAATTCCTTTATTATTAAGAATCTGCTCAATGCCATATATCTGACTGTTATCCCTTACTAATATAGCCATATTTCTAAGGTTTAAGCCCTCTTTAAGGTGTGACCTTATATTTCTTATAACACACTCCATCTGGTCTTTAAAATCGCAAAATAAGCGCATATTAACCCTGCCACTAAATCCATTTAAACCACTATATATTTCTTTATCAAACCTATCCTCATTATTAGCAATAAGTTTCTTAGAAATATCAATAACCTGTGGGGCGCATCGGTAATTAGCTAATAAATGATACACCTTCGTATCCTTAAACTTATGAGGAAAGTTAAGCATAAGCTCTGGCCTGGCACCTCTAAATCCATATATAGACTGATCATCATCTCCCACCACAAAAATATTTCTTTCTAGAGATAACAAACTCTCTATAATATAGTACTGAATATCATTTATATCCTGAAACTCATCGATTAAAACAAAGCTAAATTTCTCTCTAAGTCTTAATCTTAAACTTTCATCTTTATCTAATTTCTCTTTACAAATAGACTGTATATCATCAAAATCCATTTTATTTAGAGCTTCTAACTCCCTATTATAGCCCTCTAAAATCTTTCTAAAATTATCAATAGATGTATATTTAGTCTCAAACTCCTCTTTATTAAGCTTACCCTTATACCTGCTAATTTCTGCCACTAATCCCAATGCAAAATCATCTAGCATACTAACATTAAGCTTTAGCCTAATCACAACTTCCTTAATAATATTAATTTTATCGCTTTCTGATATAACACCTTTTCTGGTATGAGATTTATCCTCTGATATTATTGAATAAAAAAGACTGTGAAAAGTAGAAAAATGTACTAGGGCATTCTTATTCTCCACCATTTCAACATATCTTTTTTTCATATTTATAGCCGCACTTTTAGTAAAAGTAAGCACTAAAATACTGTTAGGATTAATGCATTTTTCTTCCACTAACCACTTAACTCTGTTAGCTATAACCGTAGTTTTCCCAGAGCCTGGTCCTGCTAAAACTAATCCCGGTCCCTTAAAATGATTAATGGCTTTAATCTGTTCACTATTTAACATAAACTATATATGTTTCTCTCTATTGCTAAGGTATCATATTATTTGTGTGATTGCAATACAAAAATAACCTCCCTACCGGATATCCGAAAGGGAGGTTAAATAATTATGCATTCTTTAATTTTTCAATACTTGTCTTAATTCTCTTAATTGACTCATCTTTTCCGATTACATTTAATACCTCGAAAGCTCCACAAGGTGTCATTTTCTTTCCTGAAACAGCTATTCTTAATGGCCATAAAGCCTGACCGTTCTTACACTCTTTCTTAGCAATATACTCAAATACTAAGTCATGTAATCCGTCTACTGAATAGTCATCTGTATCCTCGAGGATTGGCAATAACTCTTCTAAAATTTCCAGAGAAATCTCTGAGTTAGTTTTCATCTTCTTATGTGTAAAGATTTCCACATCATACTCAGGCATTTCCTGGAAGAAATCAATCATCTCACCAATTTCAGGGAACACTTCAATTCTAGTTTTCACCATGTCCATAATGTTATTTAAATCTAAGTCCTTTGTAATTACTTCCTTAACATATGGAAGAGCTAACTCATAGAACTTTTCATTGTCCATAGCTTTAATGTATTCGCCATTCATCCATTTTAATTTATTGATATCGAATACAGATGGTGACTTATTAATCTTCTTATAATCGAACTCCTTAATCAACTCATCTAATGAGAAAATCTCTTTGTTATCCTCAGGGCTCCATCCTAGAAGGGCAATATAGTTTACGATAGCCTCCGGTAAAAATCCCTGCTCTACTAAATCTTCGTATGATGAGTGACCTGAACGCTTACTTAACTTCTTATGATTCTCATCTGTAATCAATGGAAGGTGAACATACTTAGGAACTTCCCAGCCGAAAGCCTCGTATAATCTCTGGTACTTAGGTGAAGATGAGATATACTCATTTCCTCTAACTACGTGAGTAATGTTCTGTAAATGATCGTCAATTACATTGGCGAAGTTATATGTAGGATATCCGTCTGACTTTATTAAAATCATATCGTCTAACTCTTTATTCTCCACTGTAATCTCGCCGTATAATTCATCTATAAATGTAGTTGTGCCTTCTGTTGGCATATTCATTCTGATAACATAAGGCTCATTGTTATTTAATTTTTCTTCAATCTCTTCTTTTGAAAGGCTAAGGCAATGCTTATCATACATTGTAATCTCTTTTCCGTCGTCGCTTACGCTAGTCTTTAATGTCTCTAATCTCTCCTTAGTACAGAAGCAGTAATATGCCTCTCCCTTTTCAATTAACTCCTTAGCATACTTAAGATAAAGACCTGTAGCCTGTCTCTCACTCTGGATATATGGGCCATATCCCTTATCCATATCAGGACCCTCATCATGCTTCAATCCTGTCTGCTCTAAAGTCTTATAAATAATATCTACTGCACCTTCCACATATCTTTCGCGGTCAGTGTCCTCTATTCTTAATACGAAATCTCCGCCATCATGTTTAGCAATAAGGAACTCGTATAAAGCTGTTCTTAAGTTTCCTACATGCATTCTACCTGTTGGACTTGGGGCAAATCTTGTTCTAATTTTACTCATAATTACTCCTTATATCTTCTCATATTTAAAGGGCTGATGCATTAGCAACAGCCCTTAGATGTCTACATAATTTCTTTATTTATCTAAGCTGGAAATCTCTAAAATAATCAACAGCCTCTGCTAGTGATGAACTAAACTTCTCATCAGAAGAGTTATCAAATAAGAATAAATTATGGATTCCCTTAGGGATAGAGAAATCTAATTTCTTAACGTACTCATCCCAATGCTCTAGCTTCCATGTATCTCTGTCTGAATCACGAGAAATCATTCTCTGTCTACAAACTTCTACGTCACACTGTACCCAAACTACGATAAGTTCAGCACCCTTCTTCTCTAAAAGATGCTGTCTTAAATTCTCCATGTAACCTTCTGTTCTAACTTCTCTAGTATATGGTGCATTAATGAAAACTGTGTCATTATACTCTAATGCTTCCTCAGCTACTTCCATAATGCAATCATATTCATAATCTCTGATATTAGCTTCAAAGAAATCTGAACTTCTATTATATTCTTCATTAGCTACCACAAAAATCTGCTTAGATAATGTGATAAGTGAATCTTTATCTAAATACACACAATTAGGCATCGCTTTTGCCAACTTTTTTGTAACAAATGTTTTTCCACATGCCGGTGGTGATGTAACTAAAATTAACTTCTTCATTGCTTGCCTCCTAATAAAACACTAATCTTTAGTATTTTACCACTATTTATAAGCCATAGTCAATACTTATTTAAGTATAAAAAGTTTCAGGCATCCCTCGCCAGGGATGCCTGAAAAAATTGAAAGGGTTTAGATTATTATGTTACCAAAAATCTAATACTCTTATAGTTTAATAATTAAAAATGTTTTTTACAATATACCAAAAAGGAGTACCTAAACTTTTGTGTATTATTGCTATATATAAGGTCTTTTCACTTTCTATAACCTTATTTTTTTGTGCAACTTATACATTTTCTAACCCTTCTATTAAATTTTACCCAATTAAAAACCCTTTATTTTTTATAAAAACATTTTTATGTAGTATCTGTAGGCAAAAAACTCACCTTTATTTTTATAAAAAATCACTAATAATTAGCTGGTAAACTGGTCTTTATTTCCCTCTACCACTTCGATATTACTATCATCGATTTTAATTTTCTGGATTCCAATAGGAGGTAATCCTGCCTGAGCCATTACTGAGATAGTTGTAGCTCTAACATGAGGGAAAATCTCCTCATATGCTAACTTATGAATTTCCTTTTGATCAATGTTTCCCTCACAGTCTAAGTAAGCTAGTCCACTAATCTTATAATTGAATTCCATAGGATTATTCTGATC
This sequence comes from uncultured Lachnospiraceae bacterium, assembly GCA_902783775.1. Taxonomy (GTDB): domain Bacteria; phylum Bacillota; class Clostridia; order Lachnospirales; family Lachnospiraceae; genus Eubacterium_G. The sequence goes on along the minus strand of CACZSI010000035.1, from coordinate 13,622 downwards.
CATAATATCCACAATTAAATTAGCTACACAATGCTTAAAGTCATCTGTGTACTTTACATTAAACTGAGATCTCTGTGAGATTTCAATCTCTCTATCCGCCTCAATTTTATTTGTTAAATCTAGTTCCTCCACTCTGTATCCTCTAAAAATAATATTTGCCATAGTCTCTATCCTTTCTTTTCTTTATTTTTTAATTTTAACTTTAGCAGTCTTAGAATAATCACCATAATATTTCTTACCACCTATTTCTGTGAAGCATCTAATTCTAAAGTAATATTTTTTTAATTTTAATCTTCTGATTACAATGCTATTAGCATTTTTAATTGTCTTAGTTTTTTTCTTTTTAAAGTTCTTATTAGTAGAATACTGAAGTTGGTAACCTGTTACATCTTTTTTCGCATTCCACTTTATAATTACATTTCTGACAATTACATTCTTAGGTTTCTTTAGAGAAGTTTTCTTTTTCTTAGCCTTCTTAATCTCAGCTTTTGTTATATACTTTTCTGCAAAAGGATTATCCTCCTTAGAAATAGTAACCACTTCCTTACCGGTGTAATTCTGACCTATTCCTTCCACAGTAACTAATGCACTTCCGTCATCTAAGTATTTTACACTGTACTTAAATTCTTTATTAGCTGTCATAGTATAACTGCCTGTATTGCACTTAACTATCAGATTATCCTTTTTATCATAATACGCTTTAATAGTGACATCGGATATCTTTCTTTTTACAATATTAAAGGTCTTAACCACCTCACCACAGTAGTTATTCTCCCCTGTTATCTTAAGGGTAGCCTTTCCTACATTATAGTTATTCTGATATTCCGGAACATAGTCAATAAAAGTGTTAAGGACTCTGCCATTGTCCCTGATAAGAACAGGCGGCACCTTATCTTTTGCTTCAAATGCATATTGTCTAGTTAGGTTCGAAGTGTCAAACACTATATCTTTTTCAGTAATGCTCTTAGGATAAATTGTGAAATAACACTTAGCACTGCCGCTAACTTCACCCACACCCTGGATATTTATTTCCGGCATAGGCTTCTGCTCATTTATGAAAGCTCCATCGTCCACTAAATCCTCATAGTCAATGTCGCCTTCCTCAGACATGTCATCGTCAGTATTATTATCCTCTAGAAGCTTTTGATAATTCACTGTAAAATCAGTATTTTTTAATACCTTATTCACTCTTTCCTCATAAGATATACCATAATATGCTGAGGCATCCACATTATTAGAATAGCTTACTGTATAAAGGCTGCTATCCACAAGCTCTCCTTTTACATACACATTAATCTCAGGCTTTTGCTCTAAGCCATTGTAAATAAGTTTATCATCATTTACTAATTCAATTGTAGCATTTTCTAAATCAATCTGCTTAGCGCTAACCATCTGAGTAAAGCTTAAAGTCGCCGCTAAACATATAATTCCTAACCCTATTTTTTTTATACTTTCCAATTTACTTCTCCAATGATTCAACATAATCAACTATTATCTTAGCTGCAGCGTCGAAACTAATCTTAGCAGAATTAATACATAGATCATATCCTCTAGAATCGCCCCACTTATTTTCGCAATAATAATTGTGATATGTTTTTCTAAATTTATTAACCTTTTTCATCTTAGTTGTGGCTTCTTTTTTATCCAGCTCTTCAGTTTCCATAATTCGGTTAATCTTATACTCCTCATCCGCCATTATGAATACTCTAACCAGATTTTCATTCTCAGCCAAAATTTCGTCTGCACATCTTCCCACAGCCACGAAAGATTCTCTTTCATCATTTCCCTTTTTTCTCAGAAAATCAAACTGTTTCATAGCTATTTCCTGTTCAATTGATAATCCGTATCCGTTAAATGAAATAGGCACGAAGGTAGTATTTACAGGACGCTCATCGAACCTCTCCATTATTTCCCGACTATAATTACCCTCTTTACTGATTTCAGATAGAATTTTCTTATCATATAGCTTAATGCCAAAATGTTCCGCTACCTTATTAGCTACTATATGTCCGCCGCTTCCGTACTCTCTTCCGATTGAAATTAAAATTTGTGACATACTTCCACCTCCATCTCTTATAACTACTACCATTTTAACACATAACACATTCTAAATGTATCAAAAAATAAAAAAGGTCAAGTAAATTTTGAGGGGTCACCTCATTTTACTTGACCTTTAACTACTATTTTTTCAAAAAGTCTTTGCTTCCTTTTACAATCAATCCATCAAACGCTATATACATAGCAGGTAGAATAAATAATACTGAAATCATACTAATTATAGCACCTCTAGCCATCAAAATACAAAGTGATGAAATCATGTCGATACTAGAGTATAATCCCACTCCGATGGTGGCACCAAAGAATGTTAGCGCCGATACAATTACGGATTTCATAGAAACTTTAAGGGCATTAAATGAAGCTTCATGCTTCTCGTGTCCTAATCTTCTTTCGTACTTATATCTATTCGTCATTAAAATAGCGTAATCCACTGTGGCACCTAATTGGATAGTTCCAATAACAATTGAAGCCACGAAAGGTAATACCGTTTTAGTATAATACGGTATTCCCATGTTTAAGAAAATCGCAAACTCGATTACCGCCACTAAAATTACTGGCAATGAGATTGACTTAAATACAAATCCGATAATTATCAATATTAAAAAGATTGAAACAAAACTTACAACCTTAAAATCTTTATCTGTTATCTTAATTAAGTCCCTAGTACAAGCCGCCTCACCCACTAGCATTGCCTTTTTATCATATGAATGAATAATCTTTTCTGCCTTATCACTCTGGGCATTTGCCTCATCTGACCCCGTCTTATACTTAGACATAAATATGGCTAGCTGATACTTATCATTTTTAACTGCGGATAGCATATCCTTAGGAATAAACGCCATTGGCACTGCTCCGCTAGTTAAGCTCTCAACGCCTATAACAGCCTCCACGCCATCCACTTTTTCTAAGTCCTTAAGCATTCTTGTCTTATCATTTTCCTTGGTCTTGGAATCTAAAATAATAAGACTGGCTGATCCAAACTTATATTCATTGTTAAGCTTAGTCTGAGTCGCCACACTCTCTAAATTCTGTGGCAATGACAGCGACAGATCATAATAAACAGCCGCGTTTTTTTCACCGTAAATACTTGGTATTAAAATCACAATAAATAATGCGATAATCGGCTTATAATGTTTTGTGATAAAGGCCGGAATCTTATTAAACTCAGGCAATAAAGACTTATGTCTAAGCTTAAGCAATGGCTTATCAAATATTAGAATAAACGCCGGCAATATAGTTACACAGCCAATCACTCCGAAAATTACGCCCTTAGCCATTACAATACCCATATCTAAACCTAGGGTAAAACTCATAAAGCATAGAGCTATAAAGCCCGCTATTGTGGTTATGGAACTTCCTAAAACTGATGAAATAGTCATCTTAATGGCATTTTCCATTGCCCCTACCTTATCATCACTGTCCCCTCGCTGTTCTAGGTAGCTGTGCCATAAGAATATGGAGTAATCCATAGTAACACCTAACTGAAGAACTGCCGCTAAGGCTTTTGTGATATAGGATATTTCACCGAATACAATATTAGTTCCTAAATTGTAAACAATGGCAAAGCCAATACTTACCAGCATTAGAACCGGAATCAACCAAGACTCCATTAGTATTCCTAAAATAATGATGGATAATAACACCGCAATGGCTACGTATATTGGAGTTTCCTTTTCCGATAAATTCTTTGTGTCAGTAACAATAGCGGAGATTCCTGAAATCATAGCCTTGTGCTTTGTAATCTTTCTAATATCCTCTATCGCCTGCATAGTTCCCTCACCGGAACTGGAGTCATCGAAAATAATCATCATTATTGTGGATGAATCTTTATTAAATTTATTATATATATCTCCGGGAAGCATTTCCTTAGGCATGCCCAATGCATCAAAGCTGTCATACCATAGCACATTATGCACATGCTTCACCTTTTTCATTTCACCTATGAGTTCGGATACTTCTTTATCCTTCATCCCATCTACCATTGCTATACCAAAAGCACCAGTCTTAAAATCCTTAAGCATTATTTCCTGGCCTTTCATAGTATCAATATCAGATGGCAGATAATATAAAAGATCATAATTTACTCTAGTATTAAAATATCCAATCGCAGCCGGGATTAAGAGGATAACACTTAAAACAAGTATCAAATGACGATACTTTACAATCGCTTTGCTTAATTTATCCATAGCCAATCCCCCCTACTTTTTAATTTCCTGCGTTTTGTAAATAAACTTAACTTCGCCGGACATTCCCTTAGTTATACCGCTGAAATTATCATAATTTCTGCCGTTATTTAAGATATCTTCGATTTCCTCTAAGGCTTTAGGGACATTGTCACCGACAATATCAGTAATCTGGCTGATACCTTTTTCATTTATGGTATCCACACCCTCTTTTATATCATTACTTCCACTGTCTAGCTTAGTAGCACCGTCATCTAAAGTGGCCACACCTTCATCTATCTTAGTTGAGCCATCTTTTAATGTCTTTGCTCCATCTCTTAGCTGCTGAATGCCACTCTTAATCTTAGGACTGGCATCACCGATTTTATCATCCATTAAAACAGCGCCATCTTTTAGTATCTTAATTCCTGAAACTAATTTATCGCTACTGTCTTTTAATTTCTTTGTACCCGCTGATAAACTATTAGTTCCATCTGCCAGTGACTTAGCACCGTCAGCTAAACTCTTAGTTCCATCCTTTAACTGGGTAGTTCCATCTTTTAATTGACCTGCACCTGAATCCAAATCATTAGCACCCTTATTTAGTGTTACGGAACCTACATATAGATCTTCAACACCCTTTGACGCTTTATTTATACCATCTGAAATCTGATCTGATGCAGTCACTAACTGCTGCATGCCTGCTAACAATTTTTCAATATCATCTTTCTTAGCGGCAATGCTGTTTTCCATATTTGTCTTAACACTCTCAAGTGTTTTAATACTGTAATAAGCTTCTAATAAGCTATAATATGTGGCTGTATCTAATCCTTTATTCTGTAAAACTGCACTTAACTCTATGCCTGATTTTACAGCAGAATTAATTCCTTCGACAGTAGCATTTAAAGCTTCCTTGCTAGCAATAGCACCGCCACTAGAAGCGCTAACCTTGCTTACTATCGCATCTATGTTGTCGCCTAAAGACTTAGGTGTCTGGTTTAATGTATTAACTAATTCCTTAACACCTTCATTGGATGCTGACATTCCATTTTTAACTGCCTTAGCACCGTCTTTAAGACCTGTTGTTTTCTTATCTCCATCGAATCCACTCTTAAGGGTTGATAGACCTTCCTTTAAAGTTTTACTTCCATTGGCAATGGCGCCTGTTCCGGATTTCAAACTCGCTGTTCCATCCTTAACCTTACCTGTAGCTTCATCTAACTTTTGTGAGCCATCTTTAATTTTCTTAGCTCCCTTATCTAACTGCTTAGCACCGTCATCTAAATCCTTAGCACCTTTTTTAAGTGGCTTAACGCCATCGTAAAGCTTCTTAGTGCCCTTAGCTGACTTATCTAATGCCTCTAAAAGGGATTTATTAAATACACTATATTTAGATAATAATTTATCTGAACCTGTAAACAGAGTTTTATTTCCATCTGCTAACTTTCCAGTTCCCTTTGATAGGTCATCCACACCGCTTTTAAGTTTGTGTGTTCCATCGGATAACTGTCTAGCTCCATCTGATAATCTGTCCGCTCCATCCTGAAGCTGTCTCATCTTATCAGTAATATCAGATAAATCAATTCTTCCTGATAAATCCTTATCAATTAAACCTGATGTTACATAGGTCATTGCCATAGATGTCTCAAAGTCCTCTACATCAGCTGAAACTGTTATGGAGTCAGGAATATCTAATTTATCTAGTGCATCTGTCTTTTGATCAACTCTTCTCTTTAATTCATCAATAAATCCTGGAATCGCAAATCCCAATACTAAGTGGGAATCATTATAAGTTACCACTTTTCCATGATTTATCTTTACATTCTTAAATTTTTCACGGTCAAAAGCCATACCGGTTAGCACAACAAAAGGAACGTAGTCGTTACCCTTTGTTGTGTTAACATATTTATATTCAATGTCCACGTGACCACTTTTTCCGGCCATAGCCTCCGGGTCAGTTAACTTGTTATCTAAATAGTAATTTATCTCTATAGCAACCGGTACATCTTTTTGTGTTGTCCCCTGATATCTTATGTCTTCACCTTTGTTTTCCCAGATTATTTTCCCCTCATCATCTCTAGCGAATTTCTCATCTCCTGTAAGATTTACGATATCATCTAATTCGCTCTCATCCTTGATGCTATTTTTACCTGAATTCTTTAAGGTGTCACTTACTGTCGTTTTTAAAATTTTTCCTTGAGAATTCATCTCCACAAAAACTGATTCGTCCTTATCTGTATTAGAGACATCATCTATCTTAGATTCTAAGATAGCAGACATATCCTTTACATTCTGCTCATTTTCAGCCCTCTTCTTTTCAGACTGTAACTTCTCATTATTACTTAACCCCTTATCACACCCGACTAACATAGTGGTAGTCATGGCTAGAGCCAAAACTGCGCTGACTGCCTTATACGTTCTTGCTCTCATAATTCTCACCTTCTATTCATTTAATAGTTTTTTTCAACACATTTTTTACAATTAAATTTTAGTCTTCTACATGGTTTTCTAAGATAGCCTTAATTGTATCCATATTTCTGATAATATTTGTGATAACAGTTTTTCCATCATCCTCGTCTAATGGCATACCAGCCTTAATCCAATCGATAACGATACCTGTGATACCATGTGCTAAGAATCTAGATAATACCTTCTTCTCACACTCATCACCAACGATTTTTAATTCATTCTCTGAAGATGACTTTGTGATAATGTTATCTAAGATCTTTAATAAATTATCTGAGAAATACTGCTCACAATCCTTAACGATGCTGCAGATAAATTCTTTATCCTTATACATTAAGTGGAACATCTCGATTAATCTATTGATCCAGTTATCTGTACTTAAGTCTGTTGTTAAAGGTGTGATTAACTGCTTGTTAAAGTACCAAGAAATTAATTCTCCCTTATCCTTAAAATGATAATAGAAAGTCTGTCTGTTTACACCACATCTTTCTGAAATTTCACCTACTGTAATTTTAACAATAGATTTTTCCTGTGCTAATTCTTTTAAACTAGCTGCCAATGCATTTCTTGTAATGTTTGAGTTTGCCATAATATTTCCTCCTTATAAAAAATTTTTACATATGTATAATAACGCTTTTCTATAATCTTGTAAAGACTTTTTACACCACTATTAATTTTACACAATGTAAATTAAGTATGCTAATTGCAAGCAATACAGGCATTTAGTAATAAAGATTGTTAAAAAATTAATTTTCACTTGGCTCGTCGTGGATAACAAAAAGAGACGACCAAAGTGTACTCCAAGGTCGTCTCAAAATTCTAAATTTAGTGGTCTTATAAAAGACTATAATCTTAACTATTATATTTTATAAAGCCTTAAATGCCTCATCTAAATCTTCTATAATATCATCAATATGTTCTGTACCTATTGAAACTCTTACTGTATTTTCATAGATACCCTGCTCCTTCTTCTCCTCATCATTTAATTCTGCATGAGTAGTTGATGCAGGATGAATTACTAGTGACTTAACGTCAGCTACATTGGCCAATAGTGAGAATAGCTTTAAGTTATCAATAAACTTCTGTGCAGCCTTCTCATCGCCTTTAATCTCAAATGTAAAGATGGAACCACCACCATTAGGGAAGTATTTATTGTAGATTTCCTTCTGGCTGTCATCCACTGATGGATGATGAACCTTCTCTACTAATGGGTGATTATTTAAGTACTCTACTACCTTTAATGCATTCTCTACATGTCTCTCCACTCTTAGTGATAATGTCTCAAGTCCCTGTAAGAAGATAAATGCATGTATAGGTGATAATGTAGCGCCAGTATCTCTTAATAAAATAGCTCTGATTCTAATAATGTAAGCTAGAGGGCCTGCTGCCTCTGCAAAACTGATTCCGTGGTAACTAGCGTTAGGCTCTGTTAATCCAGGATATTTATCTGTCTTAGTCCAATCAAACTTACCGCTATCTACGATAACACCACCGATAGTAGTTCCATGTCCACCGATAAACTTAGTAGCTGAGTGAACTACGATATCTGCACCGTACTCAATAGGTCTAACAAGATAAGGTGTGGCAAATGTATTATCTACTATTAATGGTAAGTCGTTCTTATGTGCAATATCTGCAATAGCTTCAATATCTACTACATCTGATCTAGGATTACCCAATGTCTCAATAAATACTAATTTAGTATTATCCTTAATAGCCGCCTGAACCTCATCTAAATTGTTAACGTCTACGAATGTAGTTTCAATTCCGTAATCTACTAATGTATGTGCTAATAAATTATAAGTCCCACCATAAATATTTTTAGATGCTACTACATGGTCACCTGCTTTAGTAATGTTTTCAATAGCATAAGTGATAGCTGCTGCACCTGAACCAACTGCTAATGCTGCTGCGCCTCCCTCTAGGGCTGCGATTCTCTGCTCAAAAGTATCCTGGGTAGGGTTAGTTAATCTACCATAAATATTTCCAGCATCCTTTAATGCAAATCTGTCTGCTGCATGCTGGCTGTTATGAAATACATAAGATGATGTCTGATAAATAGGAACTGCTCTAGCATCTGTAACTGCATCTGCACTTTCCTGACCTACATGTAACTGCTTTGTTTCAAATCTATATTCTCTACTCATATTTTTTACCGTCCTTTACTATTTATATTTAATTAATTAAAAAGATCTGTTGAATAGTATCTGTCACCTGAATCAGGTAATAATACTACAATATTCTTTCCTTTATTCTCTTCTCTTTTAGCTAACTGTGTAGCTGCGTATAAAGCCGCACCTGAAGAAATACCTACTAAAACTCCTTCTGAAGCTGCAATCTTCTTTCCTGTAGCAAATGAATCTTCATTAGATACAGTTATAACCTCATCATATATTTCAGTATCTAAAACGTTAGGCACAAATCCTGCTCCAATTCCCTGAATTTTATGTGCCCCGGATTTTCCTTCTGATAAAACAGGGCTGCTCTCTGGCTCAACTGCCACAACCTTAACATTAGGATTTTTCTCCTTAAGGAATTTTCCAACACCTGTAACTGTTCCACCAGTACCAACACCTGCTACAAAGATATCTACATTTCCATCTAAGTCATTCCAGATTTCAGGTCCTGTAGTTTTATAATGTGCTTTAGGATTAGCTTCATTATCAAACTGTCCTAGGATAATAGATCCTGGTGTGTTTTTATTAATTTCTTCTGCCTTTTCGATAGCACCCTTCATTCCCTTTGTTCCATCTGTTAGAACAATCTGAGCACCGTAGATACCGATAATGTTTCTTCTCTCAATACTCATAGTCTCAGGAATAGTTATAACCACTTTATATCCCTTAGCTGCTGCCACACTGGCAATGCCGATTCCTGTATTACCTGATGTAGGCTCAATAACTGTAGCTCCAGGTTTTAGTAAACCTTTCTCCTCTGCATCCTCGATCATAGCTAATGCTACTCTGTCCTTTACAGAACCAGCTGGGTTAAAGTATTCTAATTTAGCAAAAATAGTAGCGTTATCTACGCCCTCTTTTTTCTGATAATTACCTAATTCTAATATAGGTGTCTTTCCTACTAATTCTGATGCGTCCTTATATATATTTGACATAATATCCTCCTAAAAAACTAATTATTATTTAATAGAGCTCATACAACAACACATTCGAGACTCCATATCTTCTTTAGCGTTAATTTCTTTTTTACAGCACTGACAATAAATTATTCTCATACAATAATTAAAGTTCTCTTTTACATTAGTCATATGCGCTCTCCTTTCCTCTATTTAGTATAATACATATATCGCTTATATGCGATAAGGAAATACTAACATTTAATTCCTACTATGTCAATAGGTTTTAAATATTTTATAAAAAAAAGGAAATGCCATAAAGACATTTCCATCCTTTTAGAAACTAACTTCCACGATTTCGCCGCCACCTACGACTACTTCACCGTCATATAAAACTACTGATTGTCCCTTAGTCATAGCTCTTTGGGGTTCATCGAAAACTACCTTAACTCTGCCATCCTCTAAAACTTCAGCTGTAGCGTCAGCTAAAGCCTGATGATATCTGGTTCTAGCCTGCACTCTAACAGGCTCAATTGGCGCTTCACCGCTTATCCAATTAAATGAATCTGCAATAAGGGTAGTCTTAAATAAATCTTTATTTCTTCCAATTACAATTTCATTGGTATCAGCCTTAATCTCTACCACGTAATTCTTTCCTGTTCTAGCCACGCTAAGTCCCTTTCTCTGACCAATGGTGTACTTATAGTAGCCTTTGTGTCTTCCCACAACTTTTCCATTGATATCTAAGATATTACCCGGGCCAATCTTTTTATTATTAAATTCCTCAATAAAATTCATATGATTTCCATCGGGAATAAAACAAATATCCTGACTATCCTTTTTATTGGCATTGAGTAAGCCGTACTCCTCTGCCTTTACTCTGATTTCATCCTTAGTATATTCGCCTAAAGGAAACATAGTGTGGGCTAATTGCTGCTGATTAAGATGATATAGAACATAGCTTTGATCTTTTCTATCATCTTTTCCCTTTAGTAATTGGTACTTACCTGATGCTTCATCGAAGTGAACTCTGGCATAATGACCTGTGACAATATACTCACAGTCTAGTTCCTTAGCACGTCTGTAAAGCTCATCAAATTTAAGATATCTATTACAATCAATACATGGATTAGGGGTTCTACCACACATATAGCATGATACGAATTTATCTATAACTTTTTCTTTAAAACTAGCTTTAAAATTAAAAACATAATAAGGAAAGTCTGCCTTAAGTGCCACCGCTCTGGCATCTTCAATATCACTTAGAGAACAGCATGTTTTCTCATTGTTAATATTAATATCTTCGTTATCATAGAGTTTCATTGTCACTCCAATCGGCGCATATCCCTTTTCCTTCATAAGAACTGCAGCCACACTACTATCCACGCCACCGCTCATGGCAATTAAAGCTTTTTCCATATTAATCTCCAATTTATAACCTTAAAAAATTTAACCTAGTTCAATCATCTTATCGATGCTCTTTTTCGCTAATTCTCTAGTTTCAGGTGAAAGAATTTCATCAGTGATTTCTAATCCGCCCTCACCCTTACAGCAAGCTAAAATATCTGAAAGAGTTGTAATTCTCATATTAGGACAAATAAATTCCTTAGATAGCGGATGGAAAATCTTATCAGGGCATTCCATCTGTAAGTGTGTTACAATGCTATTCTCCGTTCCTATGATAAATTCCTTATCTGAACTTTGTTTAGCGAAATTCATAATTCCTGTAGTTGAGCCTACATAATCAGCCTGCTCTGCCACCTCCGGCTTACACTCAGGGTGAACTAAGAATTTAGCGTTAGGCCATTTAGCCTTAGCCTTCTTAACATCCTCTGCAGACATTCTGGCATGAGTAGGACAACCACCGTTTAATAATTTAAAAGTCTTTTCAGGAAGCTTCTTAGCTACCCAAGCACCTAAATTACAATCCGGAATAAATAAAATCTTATCATTTTCAATCTTTTTACAAATCTCATATGCAGATGATGAAGTAACACATACATCACAGATAGTTTTCAATTCACTAGTAGTATTAATATAAGCTACCACAGTGTAATCCTCATACTGCTTTTTAACCTCTGAAATCAAATCCTTATCCATCATCTCAGCCATTGGGCAACCTGCATCGCCATTGGCTAAATAAACTGTTTTATCCGGTGATAAAATTTTAACTGTCTCAGCCATAAATTTAACACCACACATAATAACTATCTTATTAGTAGTCTCTGCAGCCTTCTGAGAAAGCGCAAAACTATCTCCTGTAAAATCTGCTATCTCAAGTATTTCAGGATTCTGATATACATGAGCTAAAATACAAATATCTTTTTCCTTCTTTAACTTTAAAATTTCCTGCTGAATATCACTAATCATTTTCTTCTCCATTTCCCTTTAAAATCGTCAATATTTTAAATCATATTATATTACTATACTTTTATATTATACATATAATACACTTATTATCAAAGTGTTTATTATGATTATGGATTACAGTTTTTACACGGAGCATAACCCTGATCAATTAAAGTCTTTCTGCTGCCGTTAAAGGTCCCTTTATTTTTAGCTAAAATCTGTTTAACTGATGGGCAATTAGAACGATGAAATTTCTTCGTGCCTAAGCTTAAAATATAAGTGCCGGACTTATTTTTTAAGCTATTGTTTACAGAATTTTTAGCAGCGTTATTAGATTTATTTACACCTTTAGAGTTACTAGTCCGGCCAGACTTCCAGCTATAGGAGATTAAGCCTTTTCCACTACTAGTGCCATTGGCATAATTAATCTTAATGCCCGGCTGGACATTGTAGCAATAAACATTAAAGCAAACTCCCCTGCCCTTATCTTCCACGGAATAACCTTCCATCTGAACGCCACGAACCACCAATTCATTTCCGGAATAAATCGGCGTAACTCTGTACATTACATGGTTATTGGTACTTTTAACATAGTCCGCCACCTGATTTTCAAAAGGCAACATACCCTCAGTATTTAAATATCTGGTTCCGGTAATAAGATTTCGCTCATTGGCATTCTCACCTGTTAATTGAAATCCAATAAGATGGCATCTGTTATAAAGGCTCTGGCCTTCCACACTGCTGTATCTGTAGGAATGCCATCCACTAGGATGTACCTCGCTAATAGACCCTCTCTTACTCCTAGGCATAGTATCTCTAGACACAGATGCCACAGCCACACCACATCTTCCAATGCTATCTAATTTACTGTAGCTTTCAAAAGACACTTTCTTAATTTCACTGTTTTTAAAAGTCGGCTTATTATTATTGATTCTAACATATGGCGCATTTACCGCCTTATAATTAGGAATCTGAGAAAGCTTAAGCTTAGAGCTGGCATACTTAACTTTAACCTTATTTTTATTAACCTGTTTTTTAGTTTCGCTGTGTTCTTTTTCAATAACTACCTTTTTAGTTTCAGCTTTATTTTTAGCGGCTACTACCTTTTTAGACGGCGCACTTTCTTTTTTAGTTTCACGCGCTCTCGTTATTTCATTAGACGCACTTTCACTAATGGCAATATCACTAGTAGTTTCTAAATCCATAGAACTATCGCATCCCGCTAAAGAAATGGATAAAATAACTATTAATATTACAGCTGTTAATCTTTTAAAGCCCCTCATATATTCCTACCTTTCATACCGTAAAACGACAATTAATTTTTAAAAAAACTTCCGTCCAAAGTATACTAAAATTTTACTACCTGACATTTAATTAATCAATGGAATTTAGATATGATTTTACCTCTTTTAGGCCGTGAAACTTTGATGCTTAATAACATAAAAAGCTCGCCTTAAAAGGCGATAAAAAAATGTTTTAAAAAATTTTCATTTTTTAGTTGACAAGTATCGGGG
>CACZSI010000034.1 GCA_902783775.1 uncultured Lachnospiraceae bacterium | reverse complement strand
GTTCTGAAATTATGCCACCGCAGAAGAAATATTTATACCGAAAAAGCTCACCAGCGAGATTGTTCTCGCCGATGAGCTTATGTTTTAAGTTTATGGGCTGCCGCCGTAGATTTACTAGCTATTGAAGCTTGCAAAATAGTCGATGTACTCTCTCTGCTTTTCTGTTGTATATGAGCCATATCCGCTGGCCTTTATTAGGGCTGCTACCTGAGCAATTGATCTTCCCTCAGTGTTGCTTGTTCCCTGTGAATATACTACCGCGCTATCGCCATCGTGGAAGTTTACTAATACGTATGACTTAGCAATGTACTTCTTAGCATAGCCTGTTGACTTGATGTTTGATAGTGCGCAGTAGAATGATTTTTCTGCATCAACGAATGCTGATGACTCATTTAGGATGTTTACTGCTCTCTCTGATCCGATTGATAGAACATTCTCATTTGAGTCGAAGGCTGACTTTGTTGTGATAAGCATACCAGCCTTGAAGATATCAGTATTGTTGTATGCTGCAGAATTGCTTACTGCGTAGGCTGCCTTAAATCTGATAAATCCTGCGCTGTCTTTATCCTGTTCTTCGTTAACGCGGATGGCTGCGCCGCTCTCAATGCTTGGTGTTACTGTAAATTTATTAAATGTGTAATCTTTTGTTACTGTAATTTCCTCGTCAGGCTTATATGCTGCATTTTCGTTGACCTCGTAATAGCCTACTCCGTCGTTTGGAAGCTGTACTACTGCGTTTTCGTCATACTCAGTTGACACGCCGTCTACTGTAACTGTGTACTTTGTAGCCTGCTGCTCTTCAATATTTTCATTCTTTACAAAGAAAGTTACAACACCACTGCCATAGTTTACAGTGACACTGTTGATTCTCTTATTCAATGCAGATAAGTAGATTAACGCACCTGTGCCCTGCTTACATGAAGAATCCAATTCAACTCCATTGACTTCTACTGACTGTACAACAGAAGGATATGTAGAATATATACCGGCCTCTGCTGTCCACCCTGGCTTCTGTACATTTACGAAACTTACATTTTCAGCACTATTCTTATCATAGTAAAAGCCGTTTCCGCCTTCGCCGATACCATTTCCTAACGCTTTCCAATCATATGAACCTGCGGCCTGAGTTGTGACCTGCTGAGTTGTTGTCTGCTGAGTTGTTGTCTGCTGTGTTACAGTTTCAGCAGTTGTATTCTGCTCTTCTACTTCTTCTATTTTTAGATTGCTTATTTCAATGTCATAAGTTCCAATTTCGCTATCATCAACTGCACCAAATCCTAACACTAACTCTAACTCATTATCTGATACAGTCTTAGTCATTTCAATGTGACCTAAAGATGTATTGTATGTCTCGCTCTGATACTGTTCACCTGATAGATACTGTACCAATATACTCTTATCAGGAGAGGCATCGACATCAAATGAAACTTTATATTTGCTTCCTGATTTAACCTGGATTTCGGAAAGCTTAGCCTGTCCTTGCCATACACTATTGCCTCCCCAACCCATATCTGTATTAAATCCTACGAATCTGGCACCATATGTTTTATCAGTTGATGTGTTAGTTACTGTCGCAGTACCTTTTGAATCATATAATTCAGTCCACTTAAGTGCATTTTCGTTCTGAGTAGTCTGCTGCTGAGTTGTAACTTGTTGTGTTGTTACCTGCTGAGTTGTAGCCTGGGCTGTTGTTGTAACCTGAGCTGTTGTGGCTGTCTGTGTGCCATTTACATTTTTAATAGTTATGCTAGAAGTACCTAATCCATGTTTTATAACTACCTCATTAATATTCTGTGATAGATTTGATAAATATAAAACTACGCCGGCGCCGTCAATGGCCTCAGTCTGAGCATTACCATTAATAGTTACTTCTGAAATACCTGCCGGCACATTTACATAAATTCCACGTTCATGAGCAAAACCTGGCTGCTGAATGTTTACTACGTTGCAATTCACTTTATTGCTGTTATATGAGTATCCTTCACCTATATTTATCCAATGACCGTTAGGATCTTCTGTGGTAGTCTCCACTGTTGCTACTTCCGGCTGATATGTTTTATTTCTCTGGAAATCGTTATCATCTCCCTGATATACTCTAACATAATCTACGTACATAGTAGACTCCTGCCAGTCGTTAGGCACTGTTTTTGAAATTGTAAATGGAGATGATGTGCTTCCGATAGCTAAATTTAATAGCAAGTAGTGCGCTTTATTAAATTCTTCCTGGTTGTTAGCCACACTAGTATTCAATGTCTCATAGCAGCTGCCATCCACATAGAATTTCATTCCATCTTCGAACCAATCTACAGCGTATGTATGCCATTCATCCATTGTGTCAACATAGCCGTAGGAGTTATTAGTTTCACTTCCGGAATAATTATGTCCATCATTTCCAATACCAATACCCCAGTGAAGTGTACCAATGATATTATTTTCCAGATTTCTGTGTTCCATAATATCAATTTCACCACAGTCAGGCCATGATAATCCGGTATTATTTCCCATCATCCAGAATGCCGGCCAAACACCGTCGCACATTCCGTTTTCCATTTTTATTCTAGCTTCATAGCGACCATATCTTCCGTAGAATTTTCCATCTGTACGCAATCTACCTGATGTGATTTCGCCACCTTCTCTTTTAGCTTTAATGGCCAATGCTTTTCCGTCTAATGCGCCATCGACATTAGCGATATATACGTTGTTAGTGCTAGTAGTATAGTTTTGCACCTCGTTATTACCCCAGCCATTACTTCCGTGACCTGTGTCATAATTCCAAGTGTTTGCGTCTACACCACTACCTACAGTCTGGTCAAATTCATCGCACCAAACCATATTCCAGCCGCTGTTTCCGCCTGATAGTGTAACGCTGGCCTCTACATTTTTAGGCGCATATGTAACTGATGTTACCACCATCGCCAATGACAAAGCCATTGTCATCACTTTTTTTCCAAATTTCTTATTAATCATATAACCCTTCCTCGCTTTCTAATATAAACATCACGCATATCTACATTTTAATATTACAATATCTATATTGGCCATACAATTAATGCTGAAATACTTCCACCAAACCTAAAAAAAAGGTACCACCATACTTTCATATGGTAGTACCTTAAGATTTAAAGCATTTGCTTTAGCACTCTATTTAACTTTTGCTTTTTTCACCTTTGACCACTTGCCGTAAATCTTAATTCCATTGTTTACTGCATATGCTCTAGCTCTTACCCAAAGTTTCTTCTTTCCTTTAAGCTTAGCGCCTTTAAGTGTGAATACAGCTTTCTTAACTAATTTAGCCTTAGTTACTTTGGCTTTTAGTACAATAAATTTCTTCTTGAATTTCTTCTTCTTAGAAATCTGTACTTCGTATCCTGTAGCCACAGCCACTTTCTTAAGTGATACTTTTATCTTCTTAGCTGACTTCTTCTTAGTAGCTTTCTTAACTGCTGTTTTAGCTACAACAATAGTTGGCTTCTGTGTTGGTTTAACAGTTACACTCTCTATAGGAGTATCCCCTGAATTAGTTGTAACTTCCTGGCCATTGGCATCAGTTGTAACTTCCTGGCCGCCAGCGTTAGTTGTAACCTGACCACCGGCATTAGTTGTTACCTGCTGTCCGCCTGATTGAGTTGTTACCTGAGCAGTTGTAGTTCTCTGAGTTGTTGGGATTACGCTATCATCGTCGTCATCTCCATCTGCCTCAGTTGTTACCTGCTGTGCTGATTCCTTAATTGAAATCTTAGCTGATACAGCTTCTGACTCAATATCATTTAGTAATGAAGTTACCTTAACAATATGAGCTCCGCCAGATAATGCCTTGAAATTATATGTGCCAGGACTTGCTAAGTTCATAGCCTTTAACTCATCATCAATGTAAATTCTATATGACTGTCCGTTAGTATTATTTGATGAGAATGATACATTGATCTCGCCATCTGCAGGAGATGAAAGAGCTAATCCCTCTACCTGACTAGGCATATATTTTTCCTGTGTTCCCATTACTGCAATTTCATGCATCTGGTAACCGTACTGAGCATTCTTTCCATTGAATAGGAACTTAACATACTTAACAGTTCCGTAAGTATATCCGCTCTTATCAATAGTATTTTCGATAGGTGATGTGTATTTAACATTAGTTGCATTAACTACTGTTTTGTAATTAACACCATCTGCTGACATCTGAACCTGATAATCAGATGGATATGTGTTCTGATTATCATAAGCTACTAATACTTCTGAAATATCATTTATTGATACTGCCTTAGGCAATGTTACGATAGCACTCTGAGTTTTCTGTCCCCAAACTGTCTCTACTTTATCGCCCTTAATATTTCCGTCAGTTAATACTGCTGTATTCTTACTTCCTTCATTTTCATAGATATCAAATATTTCTACTGTTCCACCCTTAGCTAGGTTCATTGGAGTATTTACATAATCTCTTAATGATCCGTCACTTACTTCAACCTGCTTCTTGATTCCCTCAGAAACTTTTCCGTTGTAGTAAGAAATAACTGCAATACTATGTTTACCTGGCTCTACATCAATTGTATATGAACCGGCATTAATTAAATCTGTAACCTTTGTTCCGTCAAGCATTATGAAATACTTGTATCCATTCTGGTTAGTTCCATCGATTGTGTATCCAATCTGTTTAGGAGTCTTAGTGTCAACCACAAATCCTGTAGCATTGTCACAGTAATCTCCTGCTACCGGCTTAGCACTCATATCTGTTGATAGAACTGCTGCCTCTCTAATCTGGAATCCATAAGCCTTATGACCTAGAATTGTAATCTTAACATATCTAGTTGATGCAATCTTTGATGAAGCGTCATTTAATGGGATAGTAAATAATCCATTGTCTGATCCTTCATATGTTAATCCGTTAATATTCTGAATATCAGTATAGTTTATTCCTGTATCAGATAATGATACTTGATAGTTTTCACCATATGTTAAAACATTTACAAACTGTAATGCTAGCGCTTTAATTCCGCTAGTATTATATAGATTTCCTAAATCAATTATAATACTCTCATTACCTACAGAAGTCCAATCTGTACAAACAAAGTTGCTATTAATATTTCCGTCTGTTAATACATTTGTATTCTCAGTCCCCTCACCTGGATAAGTAGATGAGATAGACGCCGCCTTACCTAATGCTAAGTTGTACTTAGAATCTGTAATCATTTCTTTTACAGTAGCTTCAGCTCCAACTGTTACGGCACAAGTTCCTGTAATACCGTTAACTGTAGCCTTAATAGTAGCTGTTCCCTGCTTCTTAGCTGTAAGTGTTCCACCATCTGTCACACTAACCACATCAGGTTTAGTTGATTCCCAAGTTACTGTTGTGTCATCTGTTGTATCAGCAGGTGTAATTACTACGCCCACTGTGTCTGATGACTTATTCTTCATATTAAGGATTGAAGGTTTAATTTCAACCTTAGTAATATGCTTAGCTGCTGTTACATTAACTTCACATGTAGCACTTACATTGTTTGAAAGCTTAGCTGTAATAGTAGCCTTACCTACTGCCTTACCTGTAACTAAACCATCAGCATTTACAGTAGCCACTCCTGTCTTATCAGATGTCCATGTTACATTCTGATTAGTCAATGGCGCTAACTTAACTGTTCCGCCTACTGCGATGTTAGCCTTTGTCTTATTTAATCCTAATGTACCGTTAATCAATACATCAGATTTAACTACATCTGATAGTACCATTCCCTTTCTATAAGTAACAGCCTTAATCTGTGTTGACTTATCTACTGTAAATGGCTCTGAATATGTCTGTGAGTTCTTGTTTGGCTCACTTCCATCTGTAGTATATTTAATCTCAGCACCCTTAACTGTAGATTCCATTGAAACCTGCTGAGCTGTATTATATGTTCCTGTAACAGGATTAATGATAGGAGCCTTAGCCTGATTAGCACCGTATACTTCCATCTCAAAGATGCAATATCCGTAAACTGTAGCTCTCTTAATTCCCTGCATTCTTACATATCTGGCATTTACTGCCTCGAATACAGATTTAACATAACCCGCTGTTCCTGTCTCTTCCTTAACTGTCTCCCAAGTTTCTCCATCTGTAGAAACCTGAATCTCATACTTGCTGGCAAAAGCAGCTTCCCACTTAATGTTAACTGCATTGATTGCCTTTGTAGCACCTAGATCAACCTGAATCCACTCGTTATTATTAGCCTCTCCCTGCCATGAAGTGCTCTCATCACCGTCTACGATGTTGCTAGCCTTATCCTGTACTGAGCTGGCCTTAACTGTTTTTCCTAATGCTAAATTATCTCCACTGTTAATCTCATCACCGTCAATCTTCATTGTAACTGAAGCATAAGCTGAATCAATATTGCCCTCTTTAACTGTGATAGCCTTAACTGTTGTATCACTTGATACAATAAATTTACCCTTATACTCAGGTGATTTAGTGCTTGGTGCACTTCCATCTGTTGTATAGTAAATCTTTGCGTTTTCTTCTGAAGTAGATAACTCTACTACCTGTGTATCTTCGAAGCTAGCTGTTCCTGAAATATTATTTCTAACTTCTCCGTCTGTTAATCCTGTAGCCTTAATAGTTGGTGCTGCATTCTGTACATATAGGAATCCGCCCTCTGGCTTAATTTCAAACTGTACTAAACCTTTTGAGCCAACCTTTGCTTTACCTAATACTGCTCCTGTCTTAGGATTTACAACCTTAACAGTCTTAACTCCCTGTGTAGGGTTCCAAACTTCACCTGTGTATGTAGTCTTTCCTCCTGATACTTTCTTATATACAGAACCTGTTAATGTAGCTCCTGTAATAACATAATCATCAGTTCTATATCCTAACTGATCCATAGCAGAAACGAACCATAATGTGTTGGCTCTATCTTCCTTCTGCATCTCCTCTACATGACCCTCAAATAAGTTATATGCTCTAGCTGGATCTGTCTGTGATAAGAATGGCCATGTAATATGCTGCCATCCTTTATCAGGATTAGTATAATTATCAGCTGTGTGATTATAGTCATCTATAATCTTCTGGATTTCAGCATCTGACTTACCTTGATTTCTAGCTTCTTCTACCTTAATGTCTCTAGTATCTCTAACAGCCTGAATAGCATAATTTGTTTCATCCCAAAGTCCCTGATATACCTCAGCACATTTAGCCTGATTCATACCATAGTTTGTTAGGTACTCTGAAATTGGTAGCCACTGGATACCGTATACGTATAATGGCTCTCCACCAAAGAATGTTCCATAGCTGTATGTAGCTCCGTAAATCTGTCCTGTTCCCTTGAAGTAATCTTTATATTTCTGTAACCAGTTTGTATCGTCGTAATCGAACCAATACTGAAGTATTGCTTCCATCTCTGTAGTAAATCCATATGCACCTGCGTCAATATATTTCTGACTCTTTGATGCTTCACCCCAGAGATACATACCTACCCAACTGAATAATGATTCAGATGCTGACTCCTGGTTATTTCCATCATTATTATCTGCGTATCCACCGGCCCATGAATGTCCTGAATACTGGTCAAACGCTCTGAACTTACAGAACATATTTCCGTCATTTTCAGGCTCCTCAGGGTTAGCGTAATCTCTTACTAAGAGTTCAATCATATCATGATATTCATTGTAGAAGTTTCTATCATATGTAGCTAACACTGATGCACCGAACATGAAATATCCGTATGTGAAGTGGTGGTCACAGATTGCTGCATTGGCACCGAATGAACTTTCCGGATAGTATAATGTACCCCAATCTTTATTATAGATGAAGTAACATCTATCCTCACCGCCACTGTATGTGAACCAATCCACCATAATCTTTTTAAGTTTCTTTAACAATACATCTCTAGTCTCTGTCTCACCAATCTGATCTGCCATTAATGCTGTAATAGCCAATGGATGTACTGCCTTACCCTGCCAATAAGCATCAGCATTAGGGTCTGTTCCTAATTCATTAGCAACTGTATTAATGTAATCCTTCATCTCAGAGCTGTTAAAGTAATCGCTATTAGGCTTTGAGAATGTAGGTAGAAGTCCCTTAAACTGCTGAACTGTCTTAATCTCATTTTTAAATACACCCTTCATATCACCTCTGATAGATGGATATGTAATAGTAGGGTTCTTTGTATCCTCTGAATACTTCCACTGATGTGGATAGAATGCCTGGAATGTCTCATTAGAGAATCCAGATCTTACTAATTTAGTTGTAGCTGTATATCTAGTTTCAATCTTTGAATTGTCACTGTTATATGTGTAACCTACATGAGTCTTTGTTACCTTAGCATAAGCATGCTGATGAATCTGACTCATCTGGTTTTTAGCAGTCATTGCACCAATAGAAATATATTTATCATTTCCTGGGAATGTTACTTTATATAACTTCTTTAGTCCTACTGTTACTGCTTCAAACTTAGTATTAGCTGGAGCAGATAAACAGAAGTATGAAGCTTCATTTCCTGCTAAAGTATTTTCATCATCCTGAGATACAATTCCAATATGGTCAGTTGTTACCTGATCTCCTGCATTTGTTAAAATAGCATCTCCATTAGCACCAAATACCTGCTTAATAGATGACGCACTAATGTATACTGACTTATCTTCTGTATACTCTGTAAAGATATATGGAGAACCCTTTACTAATGTAGCTACCATCTTTAGACCATCCTCATCGCATAGTCCTAGGTCTACTGAGTAATCTCCGTAACCTTCTACTCTATCGTATCCTGATTTACCCATATAACTTTCAGGATAAATATTAAAGTCCATCTTAGTCTCTGTTCTATATCCAGCTCCTAAGTCACCTTTCTTACGTGTGTCTACCCAACCTGCTGATGCTAATAAAACACCTAAACCACTAGTTGAGTAAACTGCTTTCATTGGGTGAATACAATCCACGTTTCCGAAAGTCTTAATCATAGCTGATGACCACCAGCTGTTTGAGTCGATAGGAACTTTTACCTTTTCTTCGTTAACGAATGCAGGTAACTTATTTAATTCCTTCTTAATCTCTCCAGAAATATATGAACCTTTACCATTCTCGTTATTTATAATCTGTCTAGTAGGAAGCTCTGGTATATTTGGCTCCTGCTTAGGATCCCCCTCTTTATATTCATATACTTCTAACTCATTGATACCTACACCGCTTCCGCTCTCAACCTTAGCATGAGCGAATACTCTTACATATCTTACATTTGTTCTATAACACTGATAGTTATCCACTATGCTAGGATAACCTTTTAGATTTCTATGAATAGTAGTCCAATTCTCACCATCCGCTGAAATATCATAATCATAAATCTTTCCAGCGTCATTTGAGAACTTAGTAATTACTCTACCGATAGTATACTGACGTCCTAAATCTACATATAACCACTGATCATCTCCCTGGTATGATGTAAATCCACTATCCTTATTACCGTCTACAGCATTCTCTGGTTTTACTCCATTATATGCATCCGGTTTAATATTTCCTTCTTCATCTTTCATCCACCATTCATCACGAGTGCCTGAACACTGGACAGTTTTATTAAGAGCAATATTAGTACCGTAATTTACCGGTCTCTTATTAGCGCCGCCAACACCATTAACCTGGAATTCAAATATTGCCATTCCATAGTTTAATGCTCTCTGAGTACATTTTAATTTAATATATCTACCTGTTTTCTTAGTCCACTCTGCAGTAGATAATGTTTCTTCTAAGTTCTGATCGAGATAGTTCTGTTCTACTACTTCTTCGGCTAAAAATTTAATTGAGCCTCGTTTAAGTACTGTATTAGGATTATTCTTATCATACAATACCACTTCCATAGTATGTACGCCCGGAGTCATAGAAACATCAGCTGTTGTTCTCTCCTGCTTCTCCCATCTGAAAGCATCTGCTGCATTGGCAATGTTTCCGTCCACATAAACACTAACTAAAGAATTAGCTGTGCTAGGCCAGTCAACATTAAACATTAATCTGCCGTCATTTAATTTTCTATTGAAACTATATTTAACTTCCATTCCAGACTGCTCATAAATATTTTTATTTTTTCCTCTGGAATATACAGTCTCCCAATCTGATCCATTATCTGATAACTGAATGTCGAATCCTTTAGCATAGGCTGCTTCCCATTTAAAGAATACGTTATCTATTGTGGCAACTTTTCCTAAGTCCACATAGAACCATTCGTTCTCATCACTAACATTTGCCTGCCACATAGTTTTAGTTTTACCATCGACAATGTTTTCTTCATTGTTACCTGAACTGACATAGACAGGTCTTCCTTCAGACAAATTGTAAGGTGTCTGATCATCCCCCTGTATATCTGCGCTATTCTGCCACTGTGGTATCATAGAAAATACCATAACTAAGGCTAAAAATGCAGATAACATTTTTTTCAAATTCCTCTTCATTTTTTCCTCCTCGCAATATTCCATTCTTCATGTTACTATCTCATAGTCTAATTATATAAATAAAAAAATGTATTATCAAAGATAAAATCCTTTTTACTAAATTTTCAGTAATATTAACAATATTAACTATAAATATGTGATTTTTTTACATTTTATATAGTGTTTTTTTGTGCAATATCAACATCCCCTTATAAAAGGCATAAAAACATTTTTATTGAATAAGTTTACCACTAAATTTTAGACACCTTGGTGATAAAAATTGCACCAAAAAATCTACTAGGCAACGTAGCACCTGGTAGATTCATAATACTAAAATATTATATGGATTTTTTAATCTTAGACCATCTTCCTAAATACTTTTTATTATTGTAAATCTTATATGCTCGAACTCTAATATAAACTCTTTTATACTTTTTATAAAACTTTAAAGTCCATTTAGCCTTCTTAACTAATTTAGCTTTAGAAACAGTCTTTTTTAGGATGATGTAATTTTTCTTAAAATTCTTCTTTTTAGATATCTGAACTATATATCCCTTTACTCCAGAGATTTTTTTAACAGAAATCTTAATCTTCTTTTTCTTTCTAACCACTTTTTTTATCTTAGCACGTTTTACCTTTACCACTTTTTTAGTAGTGGTCACAAAAATCTTCTTAGATTCTTTTTCATCTCCTAAGATATCCGAAAGATCACCAGGACCTTTATTGTCCTTATTGTATTCTCCGGTAGCAGTCAATACATCTCCATCTTCCGGGGAGTCAGCATAAATTTTATACTTACTTAATCCCGTCATCAATCCCATAATCATACTAAGTGCCATAATAACGATAACTATATTATTCCTTTTAAAGCTTCTTATCATGAGCACCACCCCCTAATCTGTGAATCAGAATTATTTAACTTTTACTTTCTTAACCTTAGACCATTTTCCGTAAACCTTAACTCCATTGTTTACTACATATGCTCTAGCTCTAACCCATAACTTCTTCTGCTTCTTAACTTTCTTATTACCTACAGAGAACTTAGCTTTTTTAACTAGTTTCTTTTTAGTTATATATTTCTTAAATACAATAGCTTTTTTCTTAAATTTCTTTTTCTTAGAAATCTGAACCTGATATCCTTTAGCTACATTAATCTTCTTAAGTGTAATTTTAACTTTCTTAGCGCTCTTCTTTTTTAACGCCTTTTTCACCTTAGTTTTCCCAACTACAGTTGTAGCCTTATCATTCTTATTAGTATTCTTTACTGTAGTGTTAGGCACTGTAGTCTGCTGCTCAAATACTTTTTCAAATGGATTTTTATTCACATCTCCGTCAAACTCTCCATCTGCTGGAATTCCATCTGCCATAACACCTACACATGATAATGACATTACTACCGCCAAAGCAATAGAAAATACTTTTTTTAGTTTCATTTTTTCTCCTTCCAATTCCTACAATTATTTTAAATACTGCTGTCGTATTTATTTAACCTTTTTAACCTTAGACCATTTACCGCAAATCTTTTTACCGTTTACAATTTTATAAGCTCTAGCTCTTAGCCATAACTTCTTATATTTCTTAAACTTACTCTTCTTAACTGTAAACTTAGCCTTCTTAACTAATTTAGCTTTCTTAATAGTCTTTTTAAAGATAATAGATTTCTTTTTAAATTTCTTTTTCTTAGAAACCTGAACTATATAACCTTTAGCATTACTAATCTTTTTTAAAGAAATCTTAATCTTATTATTTTTCTTTTTAGCTTTTTTAACTTTAGTTCGTCCCACCTTAATTCCAGGCGCTTTATGGCTCTTCATTTCAGTAGGTAAAATGCTAGATGTGTCAACCTCTGTCTGTGAACTCTCACCAGTTACAACCTGATTAGAACCAATCTCATCTGTGGAAATCTGAGTTGTAATCTGAGCTGTAGTGATATCATCACTCTGACTCTGAGTAGTTACCTGTGTAGTAACCTGCCCTGAGGAAACCTCATCAGTCTGATTCTGAGTGGTAACCTGCGTAGTAGTTACCTGTGTGGTAGTAACCAATAAATCGGCAAATGGATTTTTTCCAACATCTCCATCGAATTCATCCGCCATTATGCCAACACTACCAGCACATAGCGCTACTGATAATATCAGCGCAAATCCTTTTTTAATCATAATATTCTCCTTTTTCATCCCCTAATATTCCTTCTCACTACTCTCTATTTTAACACAAGACCTAGTTTTTTTTAATATCAATATTTTATTTTAGTATTTATTATCAATAATCTTCTATTTCCATCACATTGTAAATAAGGGCCTGTACCTTTAGATACAGACCCTTTAAAATCATTAATATTTATTTAACTTTAACTTTCTTAGCTTTAGACCACTTACCGTAAATCTTCTTACCGTTTACTTTCTTAAATGCTCTAGCTCTAACGTAAATCTTCTTACGATTCTTGAACTTCTTATTCTTAATTGTAAATTTAGCCTTCTTAACTAATTTAGCTTTAGTAACAGTCTTCTTAGCAATGATATTCTTTTTATTGAACTTCTTAGCCTTAGAGAACTGTAACTGATATCCCTTAGCTCCATTTACTTTCTTAAGTGAAACCTTAATCTTCTTAGAAGCTAATTTCTTAGAAGCCTTAGTAGCTTTTGTCTTAGCAACTGTTACCTTCTTAGTTGTAACTGGCTGTGTTGGTGCTACTGTAGTAGGATTTACTGTTGAAGGTGTTACTGTAGTAGTTTCCTGATCACCTGTTGTAGCTTCCTGAGTTGTAACCTGCTCACTTGTAGCTTCCTGTGATGTAACTTCCTCTGTTGTAACTTCTTCTGTAGTAACCTGCTCTGTTGTCTGCTGCTCTTTCTTAACTAAATCAAAGTTAGAGAATGTTAATGTTGTTCCTAAAGCAGTGTATGATATACCATATGTAACACTTGCATTTCCATTACCATCTGCAGTTATTTCAGTAGTAAATTTGCCTGTCTCTCCAGCAGCTAATACAATTAAATCTGAATTATCTTCCTTTGTTCCAATCTTTCCGTCTGGTCCATCTGAGTATATATCTACATTAACTGTATATGTTGCTCCAGCTTCTAATCCTGAGAATCTCTTTCTAACCTGTGCTGCCCAGAATGCCCAATTATCACATGTATCATGACGAACTGAAATACTATTTTCATCTACTGAAGCTGATAAAGTACTACCACTCCATGATGCTCCTTCATATACTTCGTAATCGCCTACCTGATACCATTCTTTTTCTCCTAAAGCTGGGTAAGTGCTTACGCCCTTCATCTCAACTCCAGCCTGAGTAGTAACTTCCTGAGTTGTTACCTGCTCTGTTGTAACTTCCTGAGTTGTTACTTCCT
>CACZSI010000033.1 GCA_902783775.1 uncultured Lachnospiraceae bacterium | reverse complement strand
TAACAATTACAGGTACTGGAAACTTCACTGGAACAGTTGAAAAGACATTTACAGTTGCAAGAGTTGACATTGCAAATGCAGAAGTAACATTAGGAGAGACCTTAGGATACAACGGAAAAGAGCAGATTCAGACAGTTGCAGATGTTACATTGAGCGGATTTGGATCAGTAACATATGAAGTTGAAAATAATAAGGCTACTAATGCAGGTGACTATGAATTAACAGTTAAAGGAACTGGAAACTTTAAGGGTTCAGTTACTAAGAAATTCACAGTAGCACCAATTAGCATTGAAAACGCAGAAGTAACATTAGGAGAGGCTTTGACATACTCAGGTGCAGAGCAGACTCAGGCAGTTGAAAGTGTAGTAGTAGACGGATATGCAGCTACATACGAAGTAAGCAATAATGCAGCTACAAATGCCGGAACATATACATTAACAGTAACAGGAACTGGAAACTTTGCAGGAACAGTTACTAAGGACTTCACAATTGCTAAGAAAGATATTACTGAAGCAGAAGTAACATTAGGAAAACCTCTAACATACAATGGTAAACAGCAGACTCAGTCAGTTACAGGCGTTAAAATTGATGGATTATCAGCAACATTTAACGTTTCTAATAACAAAGTTAAAGATGCTGGAACATATACATTGACAGTTACAGGAAATGGAAACTTCACAGGAACAGCTAGTAAGGACTTTATTGTAGCTAAGAAAGACATTACTGGTGCAGAAGTAACATTAGGAGAGGCTTTGACATACTTAGGTGCAGAGCAGGCTCAGGCAGTTGAGAGCGTAGTAATCGATGATTTAGCAGCTACATATGAAGTAAGTGATAATGCAGCTACAGATGCTGGAACATATACATTAACAGTAACAGGAACTGAAAACTTTACAGGAACAGTTACTAAGGACTTCACAATTGCTAAGTTAAACATTGAAAACGCAGAAGTAACATTAGGTAATGCTTTAACATACACAGGTGAAGAGCAGACACAGACAATTAAGAGTGTTACAGTTGGTGATTTAGCAGTAACATACGATGTAGCTAATAACAAAGCTACTAAGGCTGGTAATTATGAATTAACAATTACTGGTACTGGAAACTTCGAGGGAACAATTAAGAAAGCATTCAGCGTTGCTCCTAAGAAAGAAGCAGCTACAATCGAGATGGATAAAGAATTTGACTACACAGGTAAGGCAATTACACCAGAACTTAAGGTTAAAGATAAGGACGGTAAAGTGATTGATAGTAGTCAGTACACAGTTACTTATGCTAATAACAAGAAGGTTGGAACAGCTACAGTTAAGATCACATTTAAGGATAACTATACTGGAACAATCGAATCATCATTTGTTATTTTCAAGGAAGATGTAAAGGCTAATAGCAAAGATATCCAAAAGGGTGCTATGGTTAAAGCTACTGGTAAGACAGTTGAAGTAGCATTCGGTGATGTTAAGAATGCAGCAGGATTTGATGTATTTATTCAGAAGTGCAGCAAGAAGTTTAAGACTACACCTACTAAGACAATTACAGGTAAGTCAAATTTATCAACTAAGATAAGCAAACTTCAGAAGAATGGAAACTTCAAGTGTAAGATTAAAGCATTTAAGTTTATCGATGGAAAGAAGAAGTACATCGCAACTAGCGAGGTATTACACTTTGCAGGATATAAGAATAAGAAGTACACAAATGCTAAGAAGATCAAACTTGTTACTAAGTCATTTACATTAACTGCAGGACAGAAAGCTAAGATTAAAGCTAAGACTGTTAAGGTTTCTAAGAAGAAGAAACTTCTATCAAAGAAACATGCTAGAAGATTTAGATACATGTCAAGCAATACAGGTGTTGCTAAAGTAACTAAGTATGGAAACATCAAAGCAGTTGCAGCTGGAAATTGTGAAATCACAGTTATAGCTCAGAATGGTGTAAGCAAGAAAGTTAAAGTAACAGTTAAATAAAAGTAAAATATATAGTAATGATGTTACTATAATTTAAGAATATCCCTATCGAACGAGTAAAGTCTTGTGAGGTAGGGATATTTGACGGTATGGCTACAATTTACTATAATATAGTTTAAGACTTTAAAGTAAAAAAATGAGTGAGGAGAATTAATAAAATGCCTATAACAGAATTGTTAGAGAAAAATGCTAAATTATATCCGGATGATGTATGTTTAGTAGAAATAAACCCTGATTTAGAGGAAAAAAGAAGGGTGACATGGAGAGAGTACGAATTAATCCAGCCAGATGTCAGACAGCACTACAGAAGAGAGATTACATGGCATGTTTTCAATGAAAAAGCTAATCGTGTAGCTAATCTTCTTTTAAGCAGGGGTATTCAAAAAGGGGATAAGGTAGCCATATTATTAATGAACTGTTTAGAGTGGCTTCCAATTTATTTCGGAATATTAAAAACGGGAGCACTAGCAGTACCGATGAACTTCAGATTTGATTCTGAGGAAATAAAATATTGTTTAGATTTATCAGAAACTGATGTTCTATTTTTTGGACCGGAGTTTGTAGGAAGAATAGAAGAGATTGTGGATGAAATAGATGATAAGAGAATTATTTTCTATGTAGGTGGAGATTGCCCATCTTTCGCTGAAGATTATGATAAATTATCAGCGAATTGTTCATCTATAGCACCTGATATTAAATTGACAGAAGAAGATGATGCAGCTATCTATTTTTCATCTGGAACTACAGGATTCCCTAAGGCAATTTTACATAATCATGAGAGCCTTAGTCATTCAGCTAAAGTGGAGCAGAATCATCATGGACAGACTAAGGATGATGTATTCTTATGTATTCCACCGCTTTATCATACAGGAGCTAAGATGCATTGGTTCGGAAGTTTATTGTCGGGCGGAAAAGCTGTATTGCTAAAGGGAGTTACACCTAAGACTATATTAGAAACAGTATCTAATGAGGGATGTACTATCGTTTGGTTATTGGTGCCATGGGCTCAGGATATTTTATTATCAATTGAGCGCGGCGAAGTAAATTTAGATGATTATAAGCTTGATCAGTGGAGATTGATGCACATTGGTGCGCAGCCTGTACCACAGAGCTTAATTAAGAAGTGGAAAGCTTTATTCCCACACCATGACTATGATACAAACTATGGATTAAGTGAGTCAATTGGACCAGGATGCGTTCATTTAGGCGTAGAAAACATCCATAAGGTTGGAGCTATTGGAAAGGCTGGTTTTGGATGGGAAACAAAGATTGTGGCTGATGGAAAAGTGATTACTGAGCCTAATGAAGTGGGTGAGTTAGCCGTTAAGGGACCTGGAGTTATGACATGCTATTATAACAATCCTGAAGCGACAGCTGAAATTTTAAAAGATGGCTGGCTATATACCGGTGATATGGCAATGTATGATGAGGATAAATTCATCTACTTAGTTGATAGAAAGAAAGATGTAATTATCAGCGGTGGCGAGAATTTATATCCGGTACAGATTGAGAACTTTATTAGTAAATTTTCAAAGGTTAAGGATGTGGCAGTTATCGGTTTAGCTGATGAGCGTTTAGGTGAGATTGCAGCTGCCATTATTGAGATTAAGCCTGGAGAGGATTGCAGCGAAGAAGAAATCAATGAGTTCTGTAAGGAATTACCTAGATATAAGAGACCTAAGAAAGTTATTTTCGCGGATGTACCTAGAAATGCTACAGGTAAGATTGAAAAACCTTTACTAAGAGAGCGATATAATAGTACTAATCTTGTGGCAGCTGAAAACAAAGCATAGAGAAATCTGGCAGCTAGGTTAAATTGGCTTTAGGTTGAATTGGATTGAGGGTTAAAATTTAAAATGAATTTAGAAAATTACAAATTAGTATTTAGTGATGAGTTCGATTATGAGGGAAAGGTTGATCCTGAAAAATGGAACTATGAAGTGGGAAATTTCCAATGGCCTAATCGAGAACTTCAGGCTTACACTGATTCTACTAAAAATGTGTTGGTGAAAGATGGAAAGTTAACTATCACATCACTAAAAGAAAAGGACGGGGAGCGCGAGTATACTTCAGGTAAGATTAACACCAGGTTAAAAGGGCAATGGCAGTATGGTTACATAGAAGTCAGAGCTAAAGTGCCTAAGGGTAAAGGATCTTGGCCGGCAATCTGGATGATGCCTTATTTTGAAAGAAGGGAAGTTCCTAAGGGGTTTCCTGTGAGAAGTGACGGCAGACCGGATTTTGAGAAGTTTACTAAGGAAGACTGGGAGAAGTACCCACGTCCACCGAAGGAAAACAGATGGCCTGAGTGTGGTGAAATCGATATTATGGAGCATATTGGAAGAATGCCTAACAGATACTTATTCAGCCTTCATTGTGGAAAGCATAACCATAGAAGAACAGATACTGTGCCTTATACTAGAGGGCATCAGTTTGACGAGGGATTTGATGATGAGTTCCATGTGTTTGGTCTTGATTGGACTAAGGATTATATCGAATACTATGTAGATGGTGAAAGTTATTGCAGATATAACAAGGCGGATGATGAAGATACATTTGAGGCGTGGCCTTTTGACAGAGAGTTTTATCTTATTATGAACACTGCTGTGGGCGGTGGCTTAGGCGGTGATGTGGATGAGTCAGCTCTTCCTTACGAATTTGTAATAGATTATGTGAGAGTGTATCAGGAGAATGATTAGAGATTATGTTTGTGTAGACTTAGAGACTACAGGAGTAAACGTAAAATGGAATAAGATTTTAGAAATCGGCGCTGTTAAAGTTCGTGACGGTCAGGTGGTGGATGAGTTTAGCATGCTGGTAAATCCAGGGGAAGCTATCTCTCCTTTTATCGTAAATCTAACAGGAATCACGGATGAGATGGTGAAGGATGCAGAGCATATTGAAACTGTATTACCTAAATTTTTAGAGTTTGCAGGGGATGATGTTTTGCTAGGTCATAATTTGATTTTTGACTTTAGTTTTCTAAAACAAAATGCCATTAATTTAAATCATGAGTTTGAGAAAAGCGGTGTGGATACTTTGAGAATATCCAGAAAGCTGTTATCAGACTTAGAGAGTAGGAAGTTAGACTATCTTTGTGAGTATTTTGGCATTGAAGATAATAATCACCACAGGGCATTAAATGATGCAAAGGTGACAGTGGCTCTTTACGAGATTCTATTTGAAAAGTACTCTGAGGATAATCCTGAATTATTTCAAGAGAGAAACTTACAATACAAAGTAAAAAAAATGGTGCCAATAACCGATAAGCAAAAGAAGTATTTATTGGCATTAATTGAATATCATAAATTAGAAATAGATTACAATATAGATGACCTTACGAAAAACGAAGCATCTAGAAAAATAGACAAAATTTTAGCTAGTAAGGGTCGAATATTGTACTAGGATTAATGTTTTTAGTGTGGTATACTTGATTAGATAGTGGTCAAGTATACCATTATTTGTTATTTGAGGTTTTTTATACAGAAAATCTGACGGATTTTATGTATATAGGTGTTAAAAGAGATATTAATGAGGTGATAAAATGGGGTTTTTTACAAATAAGAAAAATCAGAGAATAGTAGCTGGGGCAATCGCTCTAATGCTAGTTATAGTTATGGTGGTAACAGTTATTCCGAATTTCTAAAGATTGGAGATAAAATGAAAAATATAAGGGTATTATTTACTCTTGCTGTTTTTATTCTTTTATCCGCTATCACTGTCAATGTAGAGGCTCAGGCTAAGATTAAGAAGGGCGTGGCCATAGGAGATGTTGACGTAAGTGGTATGACTGTAAAGGAAGCTAAAGCTAAGGTGCAAAGCTTCGTGGAAGAACAGGGGGAAAAAAAGGTTTATATCGATGTTACAGCTAAAAAGATTGAAACTACTCTTAAAGACTTGGGTTATGTTTGGATAAATAAAGAGGTGGCTAAGGAAGCGAAAAACGTCGGAAATGCCGGAAACATCATTAGAAGATACAGAGAGAGTAAACAGATTAATCATGAGGGTGTGAAACTAAAATTAGATTTAGGTTTAGATGAATCTAATGTGGAAAAGAATTTTAAAAAGGTTTGCGAGCCTTATAATGTGGAAGCAAAAAATGCTTCATTAAAGCCGACGGGACATGGATTTAAGATAATCCCTGGTGAAGACGGAGTGGACATTAATTATGCTGATTCCTCAAAGACTCTCTACGATGAAATCACTAAAAAGTGGGATGGGAAATCTGAAATCGTATGTAAGGCGAAGGTTAGCGTGTCACATCCTAAATATACAGAAGAAGATTGTGAGAAGGTATCAGATACACCTATGGGCAGTTTTACTACTACATACACTGTAGGTTCTATCTACGATAACAGAAATTTAAATATTTTAAATGGTTCTAAAAAGATTGACGGAACTATTTTATATCCTAATGAGGAATATTCATGCAATGAACATCTAGCTCCATGGACAGAGAAAAACGGATGGCATCCTGCGGGAACATACGTTGATGGTGGCGTGGAAGACAGCCTAGGTGGCGGAATTTGTCAGGTTTCATCTACCCTTTATAATGCGCTTTTAGAGGCGGAGATAAAGGTAGTGGAGAGATATTCACATTCTATGCCGGTTCATTATGTAGACTTAGCGGCAGATGCTGCATTGGCTGGAGACTATAAGGATCTAAAGTTTGTCAATGACACTGACGCCCCTATTTATATACAGAGTCATTGCGGCGGTGGCGAGATTACATTTAATGTATATGGACATGACACTAGAAAGAAATCTCACCGCGTAGAATATGTCAGTGAAATTACTAAGACTATTCCAATAAAGAAGACAGAAAAGAAGGACCCTTCTAAGCCTGCAGGATATTCTGAGGTAGAAAAAGAGGGAAGTACAGGCTATGTGGCCACATTGACTAAGATTACTTACGAGCATGGAAAGAAAGTAAAATCAGAATTATTGCACACTAGTACTTATGCAATGCAGCCTGAGGTTGTAATTAAGGGTACTAAAAAAGGCGATGATGGCCAGAAGAATAAAGAGAAAGAAACAAAAGACGAAAAGCAGACAGAAAAACCGCATGAGAAAACCACTAAAAAGCTAGTATAGTGGACCGGGAGGAAAATATGTTTTTAGGAAAATTGTCAGAGATTAGCTTTATGCGAACTGTAAATAAGAAAATTTCTAATAAAACATATGGAATAAATCCCGGAGTAAATGTGGGGAAGGCTGATGAATTGGTGGTGGCTAATTGCTCGTCTGTTAAAGTTTTTAAGGATTTTGAAAAGTATTATTTTTATAAAACTTTAAATAAGATTTACGAAAAGACCACCGATATTTGGGGCATCAATATAAATATTTTTATCAATAAGGATTTCCCGGAAAAGAAACTGGGACATATTGTTAAAAATATAAATGAACTAGCTAAAAATAATGGTATAGACATCTTAAAAATGGATGTAAGTGTTATAGAGGTGGAAGATATAATTTTATCCTTTACGGCTATGGGAAGGGATGAAGGGTTTTCTGATATCGAAAATATTAAGCCTGGGCTTGATATTGTAATGGTTAACAGTGCAGGGCTAGGTATGGCTTACATTTTAAATTGCGTTAAGGATGATGTGATAAGAAAAAGCTTTAGTGAAACTTTTTATGATGAATGCGTTATGTTAAAAGATATGCTAAATGTTTATAAAATTATTTCATCAATTAAGAATAAGGATATTGAATATGTTCACACTGTGGCTGATGGAGGCGTATTTTCAGGAATTTGGGAATTAGCGTCCCCTAAAAAAAATGGCGTTAGCGTGGATGTTAAAAAGATTCCTGTTTGGCAGCATGTAATTGAGATGGCTGAGCTATTTGATATTAATCCTTATCTGTGCGATGGAACCGGAGCAGTTTTGGCGCTAACTAAAGATGGGGATAAATTGGTAAATGATTTAATAGACGAAGGTTTTTTAGCTTCTAAAATAGGAGTTATGATGGAAGGTCACGACAGGGTCATTGTAAACCAGGATGAGAAACGATATTTAGAGCCTCCTAGAGAGGATCAAATATATAAAATATTTTAGTAAAGGAGAATGGCGATGAGAGAAGAAATTTTAAGATTAATCGAAAAGAACGCGAGAATTGATTTGAAAGAAGCGGCGATATTGTTAGGTAAGACAGAGGTGGAAGTCGCCAATGCCATTGCTGATATGGAGAAAGAAAAAATCATTTGTGGTTACTATACAATGATTGACTGGGAGAAAACCAGCGAAGATAGAGTTACAGCTTTAATCGAGGTTAGAGTTACTCCACAGAGAGGCTCAGGTTTTGATGAGATAGCTGAAAGAATTATGAAATATGATGAGGTTAAGGCAGTTTACCTAATGTCAGGTGGATTTGACTTTACTCTATTAATTGAGGAGGCTTCAATGAAGGAAATCGCTCAGTTTGTAACTAACAAACTTTCTACATTGGATTCAATCCTTAATACTGCAACACATTTTATCCTAAAGAAATATAAAGATTATGGTACTGTGTTAGCAGATACTGAAGAAAGGATGTTGGTGACACCATAATGAGAGATCCATTATCACAAACAGTAAAAGATATT
Source organism: uncultured Lachnospiraceae bacterium (assembly GCA_902783775.1). Taxonomy (GTDB): domain Bacteria; phylum Bacillota; class Clostridia; order Lachnospirales; family Lachnospiraceae; genus Eubacterium_G. The sequence continues at coordinate 3,748 of CACZSI010000033.1, read as the reverse complement.
AAACCTTCAGGCATCCGTAAATTTTTCGATATTGTAAGTGAGATGAAGGATGCTATTTCATTAGGCGTGGGCGAGCCTGATTTCGACACACCATGGCATATCCGCGAAGAGGGAATTTATGCCTTGGAAAAGGGAAGAACATTCTATACTTCTAATTCCGGTTTATTGGAATTAAGAAAGGAAATTTGTAACTACCTAAAGAGAAAGAACGACCTAGAGTACGATCCTAGAGAGGAAGTTTTAATTACTGTAGGCGGAAGCGAAGCTATTGACTTAGCTATCAGAGCAATGGTAGATCCAGGGGATGAAGTTTTAATTCCTGAGCCATGCTACGTTTCATATGTGCCATGTGTAGAACTGACTCACGGCGTACCGGTCACTATTCCGCTAAAGGAAGAAAACCAGTTTAGATTAACTAAAGAGGAACTATTAGAAAAAATCACAGATAAGACTAAGATATTAGTGCTTCCATTCCCTAATAATCCTACAGGTGCCATTATGGAGAGACAGGATTTAGAGGATATTGCTAAAGTATGTATTGAAAATGATATCTATGTTTTATCAGATGAAATATACTCAGAGCTAACATATAAGGGCGAGCATGTCTCAATAGCACAGATACCTGGAATGCGTGAAAGAACTATTTTAATTAACGGTTTTTCAAAAGCATTTGCAATGACAGGTTGGAGATTGGGATTTGCAGCAGGTCCTAGAGTTATTATGGAGCAGATGACTAAGATTCATCAGTTCGCTATTATGTGTGCGCCAACTACCAGCCAGTACGCTGCTGTTGATGCATTAAAAAATGGCGACAAGGATGTAGCTAGAATGAGAGAATCATATAATCAGAGAAGAAGATATTTGATTCACGAATTTAGAGAGATGGGATTAGAGTGTTTCGAACCATATGGTGCATTCTATGTATTCCCTAGCATTAAGAAGTTTGGATTATCATCAGAGGAATTTGCCAGCAGATTATTGCTAGAAGAGAAAGTAGCGGTGGTACCGGGAACAGCCTTCGGTGATTGCGGCGAGGGATTCTTAAGAATTTCTTATGCTTACTCTATTGAAAACTTAAAAATAGCATTAGATAGAGTTAGAAGCTTCGTAGAGAGACTGGAAAAAGAAAATAAATAGAGGGATTAGTGATGAATATAGTTTTATTGGAGCCGGAGATACCTCAAAACACCGGCAATATAGGAAGAACATGCTGTGCTACAGGCACTAAACTTCATTTGATTGAACCATTGGGCTTTGTTTTAAATGAGAAAAATCTAAAACGCGCCGGAATGGATTACTGGAAGGACTTAGATGTGGAGACATACGACTGCTTCGAGGATTTTTTAGAGAAAAATCCTAATGCGAAACTATGGATGGCCACAACTAAGGCAAAGCACTGTTACACAGATGTGGAGTTTGGCGAGGATGATTATATAATGTTTGGAAAGGAAAGCGCAGGCATTCCTGAAGAAATTTTAGTAAAACATCCTGAAACTTCTATAAGAATACCAATGATGAACAATATTCGTTCATTGAACTTAGCTAACTCAGTGGCCATTGTCTTATTCGAGGCACTTCGCCAGAACAATTTCAGCGGAATGGAATTTCAGGGCGATTTACACAGATTAAGCTGGGATGAGTAGCTATAATACGGAGGAAACATGATTAAGATAGAGGCGATTGTAAGAGAAGATAAAGCCGGTGATGTAGCTCAGGCATTAGATGACATTGGAATCAACGGATATACAATGTACAATGTTATAGGCTTTGGCGTGCAGCGCGGCAGAGAAAACATGGTTAAGGGAATGAAACTGGATACAGAAAGCAATCCAAAGATTAAATTTGAAATTGTGGTTTCATCAGAATCATGGGAGAAGTTAACAATTGATGCAGTAAGGAAAGCAGCCTACACTGGCGACTATGGCGATGGAAATATTTTTAGCTATGACATAAAAGCAGCCATGAAAATCAGAACCGGTGAGACAGGCTATGAAGCCTTACAGCTACAGGAATAATAAAGAGAGAGTCAATCACTAGATTGACTCTTCTTTAGTATAATAATTTAATATGTTTTTTATTAACAAAAATTAATTCTTCATCCTTCATCTTTTTAAGCTCCCTGCTCATAGCACTTCTATCAATAGCTAAATACTCAGCCAATGTACTAAAAGTAAAAGGTAAATCAAATTCCCTAGAATCGTTTTGGGATGATAAAATCTCAAAATAACTAATAAGTCTGTCTCTAATACTTTTCTGACTAAGCACATCTAAATGCTCGCAAATATTTTGGGCTTTATCAGACATCATAAGAAGTACATTGTTAACTAATTGGCTATGATGCATACAGGCATTAGTACAACGCTTTACGATATGCTCATAATCAATAAATCTAACGCTACAGTCAGACTTAGCTTCCACATAGATATAAGAAGAAACGGCATAGTGATAAAACAGCTCGCCGAATAAGTCACCTTCGTTTAAGTATTCTAAAACCACACGGGAGCCACTATCTAAGTCTCTAACTACAATGGCGCTTCCTGATTCGATAATTCCTATTTTATTATTGCCATCATATGATGTGATAATGTTGCCGGCCGAAAAGTTTTTAACATAGCTGTTAAAGCAGTGCATCATCTGAAGCTGATCTTTTTCTTCAATATTATTAAAGAGAGCTGTTTTTGTAATAGACATAAAACCTCCTTTTTACTAACATAAATCCGATATAACTTTAATTAATATTAATATAATAATATCAAAAAAATGAAAATGTTGCAATTGCAACAGAAAAATAAAATTAAAGTGTTATAATAAAGATGTAACATGATATTAGAGCACTTTGTGGCGCAATTTTTCAAAGAAAAAAAGTTTATATTTTTCTTTAAAAAATCTTCCTTCTTAGCGTTGCAAAAACAATAATAAAGTGTTATGCTTATTAGCGTCAGTAAATGTACATCTCGAAGTGCGTAATCATTTCGAAATTGCAATTGACTTGACCCGCATTAGATTTAATTCTAACTAAGTTTTAGTGTTATTTCTAATTAGTATACAGCTTAAAAGCTGATACATTGAACCTATACTACTGGTATTTTTAGGAGGTGTATATGGAAACATTAGAGTGTATTAAAACCAGAAGAAGCGTTAGAAAGTTCACAGATAAGGAAGTTTCTAAGGAAGTAATTGAAGATTTAGTATTATCTGCTAGTTTCGCACCATCTTGGAAAAATACCCAGACAGCGAGATACATTGCTATTGTAGATCCTGAGAAGAAGGCAGAGTTAGCACAGAAATGTTGTGCACAGCATAACCAGGACATCATAAATGGTGCGCCGGTTGTAATTGCCACTACTATCGTAGATAAGAGATCAGGATTTGAGAGAGATGGCAGTTATTCGACGGTTCGCGAGGACAATTGGCAGGCCTTTGATAACGGCATTGCCACTCAGACACTATGTCTTGCCGCTTGTGATAAGGGGCTGGGGACAGTAATAATGGGTTTATATGACATCGAAAAAGCACAGGAAGTTTTAGAAGTTCCAGAGGGGCAGTTACTTATGTCTCTAGTGGCTTTAGGATATCCGGAAGGAACTCCTGATATGCCTAAGAGAAAGGACTTAGAAACATTACTAAGCTATCGATAGTCATTTGCTAAATATATTATGCTTTTACATTTATTTTTTAGGAGGAGAAACAAAATGAGAGAAGAATGGAATGAGTTTGTTGAAGGCGCTTGGACTAAAGAAGTCAACGT
>CACZSI010000032.1 GCA_902783775.1 uncultured Lachnospiraceae bacterium | reverse complement strand
TCAATGAAACAGTTATTAGAAGCAGGTGTTCATTTCGGACATCAGACAAGAAGATGGAACCCTAAGATGGCTCCATACATCTACACACAGAGAAATGGTATTTATATCATCGATCTTCAGAAGTCAGTAGGAATGGTTGACGATGCTTACAAGGCTATCTCAAACATCGTTGCTGATGGTGGAACAGTTCTTTTCGTAGGAACTAAGAAACAGGCTCAGGACGCTATTAAGTCAGAGGCTGAGAGATGTGGAATGTACTATGTAAACGAGAGATGGTTAGGAGGTATGCTAACTAACTTTAAGACAATCCAGTCTAGAATTAAGAGATTAAAAGACATCGAGAGAATGTCAGAAGACGGTACATTTGATGTTCTTCCTAAGAAGGAAGTTGTTATGTTAAAGAAAGAGTGGGATAAGCTTGAGAAGAACCTTGGTGGTATCAAGGATATGAAGAAGATTCCTGACGCTATCTTTATCGTAGATCCTAAGAAGGAAAGAATCTGTATTTCAGAAGCTAAGAAATTAGGAATCACATTAATCGGTATCGCTGATACTAACTGTGATCCAGAAGAATTAGATTACGTTATCCCAGGTAACGATGATGCTATCAGAGCAGTTAAGCTTATCGCTTCAACAATGGCTGATGCTGTAATCGAAGCTAACCAGGGTGCTGAGAACGTAGTAGCTGATGCTGAGAACGTAGAAGAGACAGAAGAAGCAGCTGAATAATATTGAATAAATTTCTAACTACTGGTATTGATTTATCAGTAGTTAGAGTTTTGTATTTAAAATAAAAATTTATTGTAGAAAGGAATATATAATAATGGCAGATGTAGTAGTTACCGCAGCAATGGTAAAAGAATTAAGAGAAAAAACTGGTGCCGGAGTTATGGCATGTAAAAAAGCTTTAGTTGAGACTAATGGAAATCAGGAAGAAGCTATAGATGTATTAAGAAAAAAAGGTGAGGCAACAGCTGTAAAGAAATCAGGAAGAGTTGCAGCAGAGGGTATCGTTTACACAACTATCGAGGGTGGAAATGCTGCTATCGTTGAAGTTAACTCAGAGACTGACTTCGTTGCTAAGAACGAGAAGTTCCAGACATTCGTAAAGAACGTTGGTGCTCAGGTTCTTTCAACAAGCGCTACAGATATCGACGCTTTCTTAGCAGAGCCTTGGGCTTTAGATACAGCTAAGAGCGTAAGCGAAGAGTTAGTATCACAGATTTCAGTTATCGGTGAGAACTTAAAGATTAGAAGATTTGAAAAAATCACATCTGACGGTGTAGTTGTATCATACAGCCACGCTGGTGGAAAGATTGGTGTTTTAGTAGAGGCTGACGCTCCTGATAATGATACAGTTAAGGCTGCATTAAAGACAATCGCTATGCAGGTTGCTGCTATGAATCCACAGTATGTTTCAAGAAACGACATCTCAGCTGATGAGTTAGCTAAGATGAGAGAAATCACAATTGACAGTGCTTTAAACGAGCCAGAATCATTACCAAAGCCAATCTTAATTAACTTATTAGAGGAAGCTAATGGTAGCGATGCTTGGTCAGATGAAGATAAAGCTATCTACGCTGAGAAGAAGGATAAATTAAACTTCCTATTTAACTTCTTATCAAAAGAAGCTAAGGCAGCAGTAGCTGAAATCGCTATGAACAAGAAGGCTGAAATCCTTGACAACAAGATCTTCAATGGTTTAGTAGAAGGTCGTGTTTCAAAGCAGCTTAAGGAAGTTTGCTTAATGGATCAGGTTTACGTTATGGCAGCAGATGGAAAGCAGTCAGTACAGAAGTACATCGAGTCAGTTGCTAGTGAAGTAGGAGCTGATATCAAGCTTAAGAAATTTGTACGTTTCGAGACTGGTGAAGGAATCGAGAAGAAGGAAGAGAACTTCGCTGAGGAAGTTGCTAAGCAGATGGCTTAATTTAACGGATTTATATAAGAATTTCATAGAACCAATCTATTGCAATTTAATTGCGATAGGTTGGTTTTTTTTATATAATCATATGAGGAGAAAAGTTACTCTAGGGGAGATATCATATGAAGTTTTTATTAACTGCAATTAATGCTAAATATATCCATTCTAATCCGGCAGTTTACAGCCTAAGAGCATACGCTAATAAAGAATTAGAAGAATATATAGAATTAAAAGAATATACTATAAATCAGCATATGGAAGATATTATTGCTGACATTTATAAAAGTAAACCTGATGCAATAGGCTTTTCCTGTTATATATGGAATTGGAATATGGTTAGAGAAATCCTAAAGGATATTTCTAAACTACTACCGGATACAGATATCTGGCTAGGAGGGCCGGAGGTCACATATAATCCGGAGGAAATCTTAAAGGAGTTTCCTAATGTTTTGGGAATACTAATTGGTGAGGGTGAAGAGACTTTTAAGGAATTAGCGGAGCGCTATCTGGATAATGGCGATTTTAAAAAGGTGGCAGGGCTATGCCTAAGGGATGGTTTTACTGCATACAGGGGACTTACTGATATGAGTAAGCTACCGTTTTTATATGATAACTTAGAGAAATTTGAAAATAAAATTATATACTATGAGAGTAGCAGAGGATGCCCATTTAACTGTAGCTATTGCCTATCGTCAATTGACAAAAGTGTAAGGTTAAGGGATATTAACCTGGTTAAAAAGGAGTTAAAATTCTTCCTGGATAATAATGTTAAGCAGGTTAAGTTTGTGGACAGGACATTCAATTGTAACCATAAGCATGCCATGGCTATCTGGCAATTTATTTTAGACAATGACAATGGCATTACGAACTTTCATTTTGAGATTTCTGCCGACATTATAAATGACGACGAAATAGAGCTGCTTAGAAAGTTTAGACCGGGACTGGCTCAGTTAGAAATAGGAGTACAGTCTACTAATGAAAAGACAATAAAGGCAATTAATAGGGTAATGAATGTGGATAGATTAGAAAAAATCACCACTTCCATTAGAGAGGGCCGAAATATTCATCAGCATTTAGATTTAATAGCAGGATTGCCTTACGAGGACTATAACAGCTTTAAAAACTCATTTAACAGAGTGTATGGTATGAAACCTGACCAATTGCAATTAGGCTTTTTAAAGGTTCTTAAGGGCTCAGAGATGGAGAGCAGAGCTAAGGAGTTTGGAATCTGCTATAGAGATGATCCACCATATGAGTTTTATTACACGAAATGGCTAAGTTATGATGAGGTTTTAAAGCTAAAGCAGATAGAGAAAATGGTGGAGATTTATTATAATAGTGATCAATTTACCCACACTATAGCCTTTTTAGAAGATGCTTTTGAATCTGCTTTTGATATGTATGAAAAGATGGCTAAGTATTATGATGAAAATGGCTATTATATAAATAGTCCTTCTAGAACTTATAGATATAAAATTCTATTGGACTTTATAGAAAAGTACGACGATAAAAGGTTAGATATTTATAAGGAACTACTAACTTATGACCTGTATTTAAGGGAAAAGTTAAAGAGCAGACCTGACTATTTAGCAGATATAAATACTGATTCCTACAGAAAGTATGCTAAAGATTTTTATACTAAAGAGGAAGAAGAAAGAAGGCTGCTTCCTGATTATGAAGGGTTTAGCTGGAAGCAGTTATCTAAAATGACGCATTTAGAATATTTTAATTATCCTGTGTGGGATATGAGTAAAAAAGAGGGCGGATATGTTTTGTTTGATTATAAAAACAGAAATCCACTAAACTATGACGCCCGCACAATAATTATAAAATAGATTGGAGATTATTATGTTTAAGAAAAGTTTAATAGCAATTATAGTTTTAGCATTGATTTTCAATGTGGCCATACCAAATAAAAAGATAAAAGGAAATGATACAGTTCATATAATTGAAAAGGGAACTTCTAGATGGGACAATCCTCTTAAGGGCTTTGTGCCTTTTGATTATGAAGATCCATCTTTTCCGCATACTATGGAATGGTTCTATATACCAGTCAGTGACGTCCAAAAATCAATGGATTCTTATGACTGGAGTAAGTTAGAAAATCGCCTAAATGCTATTGCTAATAGGGGACATCAGGCAGTTTTTAGATTTTATTATGATTATCCCGGTGAGGGAAACGGCGTTCCGCAGTTTGTAAAAGATGCCGGGCTTCAGATGGAGTATTACAATGAGCCTGATGATTTAGGCGGAGATGGTTATTGCCCTGATTACAGCAATGCATATTTTAGACAGTCTATGACGAAATTCATCGAGAAATTCGGAGAAAAGTACGATGGCGATGGCAGAATAGCCTATGTGACAGTAGGACTTTTAGGCTTTTGGGGAGAGTGGCATAACTGGCCATATGATGAGGATACCTCCGATAGAAAGCCTGACTGGAGTATCCCTAGCTATGTCTATAGCGAAGTTCTAACAGCTTTTGATAATGCATTTAATACAACTAAGCTTTGTGTCCGCGAACCAAAGGGCAATAATTATGCCAGTTATGATGTGGGATATCACGATGATTCTTTTGCGTATGCCACTTTATCCATGGCCAATGGAGGTCAGGACTGGAGCTTTATGCAAAAGATGAAAAATTATAAAACCGATAATGTTTGGAAAAATAATCCTATCGGAGGCGAGATTTATCCCCCAATCCAGGCAGGTTTATTTTCCACTAACCCTAGTGCGGATTGTCAGAACTGGGATAAGTGTTTAGAGGAAACTCACGCTTCATGGCTATTATTTGATCAGATGAGGAATATAAAAAATGCTACAGTTAAAAGAGCAGAAACTGCCCAAAAACAGCTAGGTTATGATTTACAGGTAGATACTGCTACATTTTCTGATGATATAAGTGCTAAAACTACATTACTAAGCGTAAATATTAAAAATATTGGAATTGCACCATTTTACTACGGACATGATTTGTGGCCGGTAGATATTGCTCTAAAGAATGGGGATAAAGTGGTAGAAACCTATAGAACAACATGGGATTTATGCGATGTACAACCTAATAAAAATAAGGATTACAGCTATTCTCTAAATTTAGATAATGTGGCCAATGGAAATTATGATTTATGTATGAGGGTTGTAAATCCTGTATCAACAGGAAAATCCGTAAGTTTTGCCAATAAAAATCAAGATGAAAATGGTTGGCTTAAACTAGGAAGCGTAAATGTGAATATAGAAGATCCTACAACAGCCAGACAGACTACAGCGCAGGTTACAACAGCCAGACAGACTACAGCGCAGGTTACAACAGCCAGACAGACTACAGCACAGATTACTACAGCCAGACAGACTACAGCACAG
>CACZSI010000031.1 GCA_902783775.1 uncultured Lachnospiraceae bacterium | reverse complement strand
TCTTCGCTTATGTCATCCATCTTATAAACGCCCTTATTTAACTTACTAACATTTACAGAATTTGATTCACTCTTTATTAACGAACCTGTAAAGTTAGCGACACCCACATTGTCAGCAATTACATTACCATTGGCATTTCCTCTTAACATCATTCCGTCAGTGGCGCCATAAATTTTATTTTCTCTAAAGGTCATATTAGATATATCTTTCCAGCAATCTAACAATATTCCCTCATATCTGGAATCATAAATTCTGTTATTCTCTACGATACACTCAGCGCTCATGCTCTGTTTAGTGTTCCAAATCCAGATTGCACCAACAGGATAATTATAATCATAATGCTTTGTTCCGCATCTCATTAATACATTATTGTAAACATAGTTTGTGTTGTTAAAGCCATTGCTAGTGTCAAACTCTGTGGAAATACACATTCCTGAACCGTTGTTAATGGTATCACGGCATAAATTATTATGGAACTTATTATTCTTTCCGCCGTATAATGCCATACAGTTAGCTAGCATAGGAAGCTCGATAGTATTGTTATAAATTTCATTGCCAGTGCTATCTCCCATCCAAGGCCAAATAGCCATACAGTCATCGCCGGTTCCTCTTAAACTATTATTATAAATTTTAGCTCCTGTAGTATTAGAGCATAAATTAATTCCATCAGCAAAAGTATTTCTAATTCGACAATTTCTAATCACCAGATTTTCAGTATTGTCACTCCACATTCCCACTTTCACATGCTCAATCCAAATATTATCCAGCACAATTCCACTATTCTTCATGCTGTAGCTTGGCGCAAATGCTGATGGCTCATCATTATCTAGTCGCTTAACTGATCCACCGTTCATTGCAAAATTATAAAACTCAGATTTTCCATAAATAGTAAAGGCTGCACCTAGTCCGTTTAAATTAGCATACCAAATTCCTGCTCCCTTAATGGTCACATTTCTAGCCTCAATAGTTTTATTCTCCGGCAATTCAAAATTTCCTTCAGGAATCCAAACTATCTTACCCTGATTCTTTGCTGCATTAATACAATCTGTAATAGCCTTATAATCACTTTTATTGTCATTAGAAACAGCACCATAATCAGTAATTGACAATGCACCAGAAGGCTTACTTAACTTAGAACCTACCATCTCTGTCTCAATAAAATCAATTATATAATAGCTAGCATTATTGCCACTGTCCTTCTGGAATTTTATAGTATCTCCCGGGTTATATGTTTTATCAAGCTTAACTCTCTTCTCATCGAAATATCTGTGAGCGCCACCACCTGATACATTATTATCAAAAGGATATGCACCGTAAACCCAGCTATATCTGCTAGTTAAATCGACATTTTTTATCTTATTATTATTTCCATATAATCCTAAAGTGGCATCAATTCCCACACCATCTGCGCTATCAGGAAGGCAATATCTTAAAACTAAGGCATTACAGGTTTTAGTTACCTTAAATTCCACATAGTCAGAATTATTAACTAACTTAACTGCCTCGCGGCCCCTAGCCTCTGACTGAATATCTTTTAAATATTCTCTTGATTCAGTTAATACTGTGGCATTAGTCTTAGCATCCTCAGCCTCATACTCAGTATATGGCATATCAGCTCCAATACCAGTTAAATCAGCAGTTTTAGATAACTTAGTATATGGACTAGAAAGTCCCATAGCACTTAAAGTTTCTGCCTTAGATGCATGTTTTCCACCTTTAACATCTAAGTAAACATTAGTGTCATCACTGATTCCTACGTCAATTCTATTATTGTCAGCGTCACTTTCGTGGAAGATAATATTAAACTTATCGCTGGCACTTCTGTTAATTGTAACACTGTACCAATCTCCACTTTCCTTTACAGCCTCATATCCCGGCCAAGCCTTATCCACATCTGCGTTATTAGCATAGGCATAGGCATAAACCTTAGACCAGTGATTGCTGTTTAGAAAATACACCTTAGTGGTTGATCCACCTTTGATAATACTGATATTAGCTACAAGCAATGCTAATACCATAAATAAACTAACCCATTTCTTAATTGTCTTATTCATTTTTTCCCTTTCAATTTTAAACATTAATTAATTTATCAGATTTTAAAAAAGCAACCATGGCCGCGTAACCCTAGTTGCTTTTTTAGTAGGAGAACTAACAGCTCCCGTACTGGTAATTATAGTCTTTCTTTTAATTCTGCTGTTAAATCTTCGTATCCAGGCTTTCCTAGTAATGCGAACATATTTCTCTTATAACTCTCTACACCTGGCTGATTAAATGGATTTACACCTAAGATGTAACCACTTACGCCACAGGCAAACTCATACATGTAGAATAACTGTCCTAAGTAGAACTCGTTCTGCTCTGGAACAGTAATCTTTAAGTTAGGAACACTACCATCTGTGTGAGCTAAGATAGTTCCGTTCATAGCGCTGTGGTTAACAAAGTCCATATCTTTTCCAGCTAAATAGTTAAGTCCATCTAAGTCTTCAGCATCAGATCCGATTACTAATGGATCCTCTGTCTTTTCAACATCAATAACAGTCTCGAACATAATTCTAGAACCGTCCTGAATGAACTGTCCCATAGAATGAAGATCTGTTGTTAAATCAACTGCTGCAGGGAAGATACCTCTCTGGTCCTTTCCTTCACTTTCGCCGTAAAGCTGTTTCCACCACTCACCAATGTAGTGAAGACTTGGCTCATAGTTAGCAGTAATTTCCACTGTCTTTCCTTTTCTTAAGAAGATATTTCTGATAGCTGCATACTGCATAGCGTCATTGTCCTCGAAAGCATT
>CACZSI010000030.1 GCA_902783775.1 uncultured Lachnospiraceae bacterium | reverse complement strand
GATGAGGCTATCTCTTTAGTAAAGAAGACAGCAGTTGCAAAATTTGATGAGACTATAGAGTGTCATATTAGAACAGGATGTGACGGACGTCACGCTGATCAGCAGATCCGTGGTGCTGTTGTATTACCTAACGGAACTGGTAAGACTACTAGAGTTTTAGTATTCGCTAAGGGTGCTAAGGCTGAGGAAGCAGAAGCAGCAGGAGCTGATTTCGTAGGAGCTGAGGAACTTATTCCAAAGATCCAGAACGATGGATGGTTCGAATTTGACGCAGTTGTAGCAACACCTGATATGATGGGCGTTGTTGGTAGATTAGGTAGAGTATTAGGACCTAAGGGATTAATGCCAAACCCTAAGGCAGGAACAGTTACTATGGATGTAACTAAGGCTGTTAACGATATTAAAGCTGGTAAGATCGAGTACAGACTTGACAAGGCTAACATCGTTCACGTTCCTGTAGGAAAAGCTTCATTCACAGAGGAAGCTTTAAAAGAAAACTTCAAGGCGTTAATGGACGCTATTAATAAGGCAAGACCTGCAACAGTTAAGGGTGCTTACCTTAAGTCAATCACAATTACTTCAACAATGGGACCTGGTGTAAAGGTTAACGTTGCTAAGGTTACAGATGCTGAATAATATTTAGCTCTGACTAGAAGTAATTAATTACAATGTATATAAGTTAATATCTGAATAATATTTTATTAAATAAAATGTCCGGGGGGATTATCAGGTATTGACATATATAAATATTCGTGCTATTATGCACAAGTGGTTTAATACCAATGCCGAAGACAGTAGGTTCCGATAACGGAGTAAACATAGTGCCTACCGAGGAATGAGATATCACTTAAAAATAATTTTAATTGATATAGTTTATATTTATATGAACATTCACGCCTCTTTGTTTTCGCAAAGAGGCTTTTTATTTTGGCATGTTTGGTTGCAACCTAAAATTTATAAGGAGGCAGAACATTATGGCAAAAGTAGAGTTGAAAAAACCTATCGTAGAAGAAATTTCTGAATTGCTTAACGATGCGGCTTCAGCTGTTGTAGTAGATTACCGTGGACTTACAGTTGCACAGGATACAGATTTACGTAGACAGTTAAGAGAAGCAGGAGTTACTTATAAGGTTTATAAGAACACTATGATTAACTTCGCTATCAAAGATACTCAGTTTGAAGAGTTATCTAAGCATTTAGAAGGACCTACAGCTATCGCCGTTTCAGCAGACGATGCTACAGCTCCTGCTAGAGTATTAGCTAAATTCGCTAAGGACGCAGAAGCTTTAGAGTTAAAGGGCGGAGTTGTTGATGGAGTATACTATGATGAAACTGGAATTAAGCAGATTGCATCTATCCCATCAAGAGACGAGTTACTTTCAAAGTTACTTGGTTCTATCCAGTCACCTATCGCAAACTTTGCACGTGTGGTTAAACAGATCGCCGAGAAGAAAGAAGAAGAAGGTGCAGCATAATTTAAAATTGTGCGGATAGTAAAAAACAAAATTATTAATTAAAAATTAATGGAGGAAATTAAAATGACAGTAGCAGAGATTATTGAAGCTATCGAAGGCTTATCAGTTTTAGAGTTAAACGAGCTTGTAACAGAGTGTGAGGAGAAATTCGGTGTATCAGCAGCAGCAGGTGTTGTAGTTGCAGCAGCTGGTGGAGATGCAGCAGGAGCTGAAGAGAAATCAGAATATGATGTAGAGCTTACAGAAGTAGGTGGAGAGAAGATTAAGGTTATCAAGGCAGTTAAGGACGCAACAGGTGCTGGACTTAAGGAAGCTAAGGAATTAGTTGAGGCTGCTCCAAAGGTAATCAAGGAAGGCGTAGCTAAGGACGAGGCTGAGGCTCTTAAGGCTCAGTTAGAGGAAGTTGGAGCTACAGTTACACTTAAGTAATTAAGTTAAACTTTCTAACTACATAAATTATAAGAAATACTAAGCACTGGAATAAACTTTGTTTGTTCCGGTGCTTTTTAGTTATGAAAATTCATAAAGAATTTTCTGACCGTAATTGACCACACTCGAAAAAGTACTTGACGAGCCACCCCTATTGTGCTATAGTTTAATTTGCTATGCTTTATTTGAGGGATTAGTGCGCCCTTTTTTCCAAATAAAAACGGTAAAAATGCCAAAAATCCCGAAAAAACCTTATTTAATTAAGTTTTAGCATGGCGAAAACTTATTTTGTTAAACGAAAATAAAACAAGGAGTGTAATGTCAATGGAGAAGAACAGAATTCACCCTGTGAAATCAGGAAAGAATTTACGTATGAGTTTTGCCAGACAGAAAGATGTTCTGGAAATGCCTAACTTGATTGAAGTTCAGAGAGATTCATATGAGTGGTTTTTAGAGACTGGCCTTAGAGAGGTGTTTGAAGATATCTCACCTATTGAGGATTATAGCCAGAATTTAAGCCTTGAGTTTGTCGATTATGAACTTTGCGAGGCAGAGAAAAAGTATACTATTGAAGAGTGTAAGGAGAGAGATGCTACTTATTCTGCACCACTTAGAGTTAAAGTGAGATTGCATAATAAGGAAACTGGAGAATTTACAGAGCATGTTATCTTCATGGGTGATTTACCACTTATGACAGAGACAGGTACTTTCGTAATTAATGGTGCTGAGCGTGTTATTGTCAGCCAGTTAGTACGTTCTCCTGGTGTATATTTCTTCGCTGACCACGATAAGGTAGGTAAAGAATTATTCACATCTCAGGTAATTCCTATTAGAGGTGCTTGGTTAGAGTACGAAACAGATTCAAATGATATTTTCTATGCTCGTGTAGATAGAAATAGAAAAGTTCCTGTAACTGCTCTTATCAGAGCTATGGGTATAGGAACTAATGCTGAAATTATCGATTTATTTGGTGAGGAAGCAAAACTTACAGCTACATTTGAGAAGGATCCTAGTACAAACTACGAAGAGGGTCTTTTAGAAGTATATAAGAAGATTCGTCCAGGTGAGCCTTTAAGCGTAGAGAGTGCTGAGACTATCATGGAGAATATGTTCTTCGATGCTAGAAGATATGACCTAGCTAGAGTAGGACGTTATAAATATAATAAAAAGTTAGCTTTTGTTAACAGAATCACAGGATTAAAGTTAGCAGAGGATGTAGTTAATGTACAGACTGGTGAAATCATGGCTAAGGCTGGCGATATTGTTAGCGAAGAGTTAGCTATCGATATGCAGAATGCTGCTGTACCATCTGTAATGATTGCTACAGAAACTAAGAATGAAAAAGTATTATCAAACTTAGCAGTAGATATTAAAGCATATGTTGATTTTGATGCAGAGGAATTAGGAGTTAACGAGGATGTTTACTATCCAGCTCTTAGAGAGTTATTAGATGAGTATACAGACGAGGAAGACTTAAAAGAAGCTATTAAGAGAAATCTATTTAAGCTTATGCCTAAGCATATTACAAAAGAAGATATCTTTGCTTCAATTAACTACTGTATGAATATTGAATATGGTATTGGTTCAACAGATGATATTGACCACTTAGGAAACAGACGTATCCGTGCAGTGGGCGAGCTTCTTCAGAACCAGTATAAGATTGGTATGTCAAGAATGGAAAGAGTTGTTCGCGAGAGAATGACATCACAGGATCTTGACAATATATCTCCACAGACATTGATTAATATAAAACCTGTAACTGCAGCTGTAAAAGAATTCTTCGGAAGTTCACAGCTTTCACAGTTCATGGATCAGAATAACCCATTGGGTGAGTTGACACATAAGAGACGTTTATCAGCCTTAGGACCAGGTGGTTTATCAAGAGATAGAGCCGGATTCGAGGTTCGAGACGTACATTATACACATTACGGAAGAATGTGTCCTATCGAGACACCTGAAGGACCTAACATCGGTCTTATCAACTCATTTGCATCTTATGCTAGATTAGATGAGTACGGATTCGTTGAGGCTCCTTACAGAGTAGTAGACAAGAGTGATCCTGAAAATCCTAGAGTAACTGATGAGGTAGTTTATTTAACTGCTGATCAGGAGGATGAGTACACAGTAGCTCAGGCCAATGAGCCACTTGATGAAAATGGATACTTCATTAACAATAATGTATCAGGTAGATTTAGAGATGAGACATCTTCATTCAATAAGAAGAGAATCGACTTAATGGACGTTTCTCCTAGAATGGTATTCTCAGTTGCTACATCTATGATTCCATTCCTTCAGAACGACGATGCTAACCGTGCCCTTATGGGATCTAACATGCAGCGTCAGGCAGTGCCACTTATGACAACAGAGGCTCCTGCAGTAGGAACAGGTATGGAAAATAAAGCGGCAGTTGACTCAGGTGTATGTGTTGTTGCTAAGAAGCCTGGTGTAGTAGAGAAGGCTAGTGCAAAAGAAATCATTGTTAAGAACGATGATGGAACAAAAGAGACATACACACTTACTAAGTTTGCTAGATCAAACCAGTCTAACTGCTACAACCACCGTTGTATCGTATACAAGGGAGACCATGTAGAAGCAGGTGAGGTTATTGCCGATGGTGCTTCTACATCTAACGGTGAGTTAGCTCTTGGAAAGAACCCACTTATCGGATTTATGACTTGGGAAGGTTATAACTACGAGGATGCGGTTTTATTAAGTGAAAGATTAGTTCAGAATGATGTTTATACATCAATTCATATAGAAGAATACGAGATTGAGGCTAGAGATACTAAGCTTGGACCTGAGGAAATCACTAACGACGTACCAGGTGTAGGTGATGATGCCAGAAAAGATTTAGATGAAAATGGTATT
This sequence comes from uncultured Lachnospiraceae bacterium, assembly GCA_902783775.1. Lineage (GTDB taxonomy): Bacteria > Bacillota > Clostridia > Lachnospirales > Lachnospiraceae > Eubacterium_G. The sequence goes on along the minus strand of CACZSI010000030.1, from coordinate 9,963 downwards.
ATCAGAATCGGAGCAGAGGTTAGAGCCGGTGATATTCTTGTAGGTAAAGTTACTCCTAAGGGAGAGACAGAGCTTACTCCTGAAGAGAGATTATTAAGAGCTATCTTCGGTGAGAAGGCTAGAGAAGTTAGAGATACATCACTTAAGGTGCCTCACGGAGAGCAGGGTATCGTAGTTGATGCTAAGGTATTTAAGAGAGAGAACGGAGATGAGTTAGCACCAGGTGTTAATGAGTCAGTTCGTATCTATATTGCACAGAAGAGAAAGATTTCTGTAGGTGATAAGATGGCCGGACGTCACGGAAACAAGGGTGTAGTTTCACGTGTACTTCCAGTTGAGGATATGCCATTCTTACCTAACGGACGACCACTTGATATCGTTCTTAACCCATTGGGTGTACCTTCACGTATGAACATTGGACAGGTGTTAGAGATTCACTTGTCATTGGCATCAAAGGTATTAGGATTTAATATTTCAACACCAGTATTCGACGGTGCTGACGAGTACGATATCATGGATACATTGGAGATGGCTAATGATTACGCTAACTTCGAATGGGAAGATTTCGTAGCTAAGTACAAAGATACATTAAGAGAAGATGTAATGCAGTACTTAGATGACAATAAAGCCCACAGAGCAGAGTGGAAGGGTGTTCCAATCGCTCGTGACGGTAAAGTTCAGTTAAGAGATGGTAGAACAGGTGAGCCGTTTGATGCTCCAACTACTATCGGATTCATGCATTATCTTAAGCTTCACCACTTGGTTGATGATAAGATCCATGCACGTTCAACAGGTCCTTACTCACTAGTAACTCAGCAGCCATTGGGTGGTAAAGCTCAGTTCGGTGGACAGAGATTCGGTGAGATGGAGGTTTGGGCTCTTGAGGCTTATGGTGCTTCATACACATTACAGGAAATCTTAACAGTTAAGTCTGATGATGTAGTAGGACGTGTTAAGACTTATGAGGCAATCATTAAGGGAGAGAACATTCCACAGCCAGGTATTCCAGAGTCATTCAAGGTTCTTATTAAAGAGCTTCAGGCATTGGCACTTGATGTCACTGTTTTAGATGAGAATGATGAAGAAGTTGAACTTAAGGAATCAACAGATTACGGAAACACAAACTTCAATTCAGTATTAAACAGCGATAACTCAGTTAAGAACAATAACCAGGAGCAGGAATTAGCCAGCGCCGGTTTCGCAACTGTTGAAGTAGTAGATGGTGAAGAAGTTTCAGTTGAAGTAACTGAGAGTGCAATTGAAGAATAATAGGAGGATGATGTAATGGCAGATAATAACGTTAGTGAGCAGTTATCATTTGATAAAATCAAAATTGGCCTAGCTTCTCCTGAGAAAATCAGAGAGTGGTCTAGAGGTGAGGTAACTAAGCCAGAGACCATTAACTATAGAACATTAAAGCCGGAAAAAGACGGTTTGTTCTGCGAGAAGATATTTGGACCAAACAAAGACTGGGAATGTCATTGTGGTAAATATAAAAAGATTAGATATAAGGGTGTAATCTGTGATCGATGCGGAGTTGAGATTACTAAGTCTAGCGTTCGTAGAGAGCGTATGGGTAGCATCGAGTTAGCTACACCTGTATCACATATTTGGTATTTCAAGGGAATTCCATCAAGAATCGCTCTTGCCCTTGATATTCCACCAAAGGATTTAGATAAGGTATTATATTTTGCATCTTACATTGTATTAGATCCAATGGACACAGCTCTATCTAAGAGACAGGTTCTTTCAGAGAGAGAGTTTAGAGATGCATACGAAGAGTACGAAGGTAAGTTCAGAGTAGGAATGGGTGCTGAGGCAATCAAGGAACTTTTACAGGAACTTGATGTAGCTAAGGAAACTGAGAAGTTAACAGAGGCACTTTACGATGCTACTGGACAGGCTAAGGCTAAATTAGTAAAGAGATTAGAAGTATTCCAGGCGTTTAACAACTCAAATAATAAGCCTGAGTGGATGATTATGGATGTAATTCCTGTAATCCCACCAGACTTAAGACCAATGGTTCAGTTAGACGGTGGTAGATTTGCTACTTCTGACTTAAATGACTTATACAGAAGAATTATCAATAGAAACAATCGTCTTAAGAGATTGTTAGAATTAGGTGCTCCTGAAATCATTATCAGAAATGAGAAGAGAATGCTTCAGGAATCAGTTGATGCCTTAATTGATAATGGTAGAAGAGGAAGAGCTGTAACTGGTGCTGGTAACAGAGCATTAAAGTCACTTTCAGATATGCTTAAAGGTAAGCAGGGACGTTTCCGTCAGAACTTACTTGGAAAGCGTGTTGACTATTCAGGACGTTCAGTTATCGTAGTAGGACCAGAGTTAAAGATTTATCAGTGTGGTCTTCCTAAAGAAATGGCTATCGAGTTATTCAAGCCATTCGTAATGAAAGAGTTAGTTGCCAGAGGAATGGCTCCTAACATTAAGAATGCTAAGAAAAAAGTAGATAAAATGGAAAATGAAGTTTGGGACGTTTTAGATGACGTTATCAAGGAGCATCCGGTTATGCTTAACCGTGCGCCTACACTTCATAGATTAGGTATCCAGGCTTTCGAACCAATCCTAGTAGAAGGTAAGGCTATTAAGCTTCACCCATTGGTATGTACAGCCTTCAATGCCGATTTCGACGGTGACCAGATGGCTGTCCATCTTCCATTGTCAGTAGAGGCTCAGGCAGAATGTAGATTCTTACTACTTTCACCTAACAACTTACTTAAGCCATCAGATGGTGCACCAGTGGCAGTTCCATCACAGGATATGGTATTAGGTATCTACTACATTACAATGAGAAGAATGGTAGACCATTCAGATGATCCTGAGATTGTAAAATCTCTAGGAGATGACGCTAAGATTTACGTAGAAGATGAGGAGATTATTGCTGACTTAGATGCTCAGGTAATCAGAAGTCATGACTACATTAAATATCAGCAGGATGAGAGACACGTTGTTATCTGTACACCATTAGATGCTCTTGGAAGATTCTTCAATGGAGTTGACCAGGCACTTAGCGCATATGTTAACAAAGAAATTACTCTACATCAGAGAATTAGAATTAAGAGAACTGTATTAAACGGACAGGGACAGGAAGTATCAGGAATTATTGATACTACTTTAGGACGTATGTTATTTAACGAGATTATTCCTCAGGATTTAGGATTCGTAGAGAGAGTAACAGACGAAGATTACTTACAGCCTGAAGTTTCATTCCATGTTGGTAAGAAACAGTTAAAGCAGATTCTAGAAAAAGTTATTAATAATCACGGTGCAATCAAGACAGCTGAGGTATTAGATGATATCAAGGCAATGGGATACAAGTATTCTACATTGGCAGCAATGACAGTTTCTGTATCAGATATGACTGTACCAGCTAGTAAGAAACAGATTCTTGAGGATGCTCAGAATACAGTAGATGAGATTCAGAAGCATTTCAACAGAGGATATGTTACTGAAGAAGAGAGATATAAAGAAGTTATCGAGACATGGCAGCAGGCCGATTCACAGATTACTAAGGATCTGTTAGACGGACTTGATAAGTACAACAACATCTTCATGATGGCCAATTCAGGAGCCCGTGGTTCTGATAAGCAGATTAAACAGCTTGCCGGAATGCGTGGATTGATGGCCGATACATCAGGTAGAACAATTGAATTGCCTATTAAGTCAAACTTCCGTGAGGGACTTGACGTATTGGAGTACTTCGTATCTGCCCATGGTGCTCGTAAGGGACTTTCAGATACAGCCTTAAGAACAGCCGATTCAGGTTACTTAACAAGAAGATTGGTTGACGTTTCACAGGAACTTATCGTTAAGGATGTAGATTGTTGTCCAGACAGAGCTATTCCATATATGGAAGTTGAAGCACTTACAACAGGTAAGGAGCAGATCGAGAGCTTAGAGGAAAGAATCACAGGTAGAACAGCTGCTGAGACAATGTATGATAAGGATGGAAATATGATTGTTAAAGCAAATCATATGATCACTCCTAAGAGAGCTGCAGCTATCATTGCTACAGGTGTAGATAAAGTTAAGATTAGAACAGTTCTAACATGTAAGTCACATCAGGGTGTTTGTGCTAGATGTTACGGTGCTAACATGGCTACAGGACAGAGAGTACAGGTTGGTGAGGCTGTAGGTATTATCGCAGCTCAGTCAATCGGTGAGCCTGGTACACAGCTTACAATGAGAACTTTCCATACTGGTGGTGTGGCCGGTGGAGATATCACACAGGGTCTTCCTAGAGTAGAGGAGTTATTCGAGGCTAGAAAACCTAAGGGATTAGCTATTATCGCTGAGTTCGGTGGTTTCGCTAAGATTAAGGAAACTAAGAAGAAACGTGAGATTGTTGTTACTGATGAGAAATCAGGCGAGACAAAGACATACTTAATTCCATACGGATCACGTATTAGAAATCAGGAGCAGTTATCTGAAGGAAAGATGATTGAGGCTGGTGAGGCTCTTACAGAGGGTAGCATCAATCCACATGATCTTTTAAGAATCAAGGGCTTAAGAGCTGTTCAGGATTATATGATCAGAGAAGTTCAGAGAGTTTACCGTCTACAGGGTGTTGAGATCAACGATAAGCATATTGAGGTTATCGTTCATCAGATGTTAAAGAAGATTCAGGTAGACGATGCAGGAGATTCATCATTCATCCCTGGAACAACAGTTGATGTTCTAGACTTTGATGAAGAGAACGAGAAGTTAGTAGAGGAAGGCAAGCAGCCAGCTACAGGAACACAGTCAATGTTAGGTATCACAAAGGCTTCATTGGCTACAGATTCATTCCTATCAGCTGCTTCATTCCAGGAGACTACAAGAGTTCTTACAGATGCAGCTATTCATGGTAAGGTTGACCCATTGTCAGGTCTTAAAGAGAATGTTATTCTTGGTAAACTTATTCCAGCAGGAACAGGTATGAAGAGATACAGACAGGTTAAACTTAGCACAGATGAGCAGTACAATTTCTTAAACTCACAGATTGAACTAGCTGAGAATGACGGATTCAGTGCCAACACAAGTGAAGAGGATATCGAAGGATTAGCTCCATTAGAGTTATCATCACAGGAAGAAATGGTACAGATTTCTGAAATGGAATCAGAAAACAGTGAGAATGAATAATATAATTAAAACACCTTTTGCTAATATGCAAGAGGTGTTTTTTTCTTATATCTTGAAAAATGCAATTGTATTAGATATAATTAAATTTGTGTGTCATGTGCACGAATAATGATGTGAGAGAAGGGAAAGAAGAATGAGTAATACTCTTGAAATCAGATGGCATGGCCGTGGTGGCCAGGGAGCTAAAACAGCAGCACTTCTATTGGCTGAAGTGGCTTTTAAAACAGGAAAAACTGCCCAGGGTTTTCCAGAATATGGTCCTGAGCGTATGGGTGCGCCTATCACTGCGTACGATAGAATCAGTGATGAGGAAATAAGAGTTCACTCTAATATTTACGATCCGGAATATGTGGTTGTAGTAGATGAGACTCTATTAGAGATTGTTGACGTAACTAAGGGACTTAAAGAGGATGGAGCTATCCTTGTTAATACTTCTAGAAGTAAAGAAGAGATTATTCCTTTATTAAAAGGTTATAAAGGTAAAGTATATACAGTAGATGCAGAAAAAATTGCAATGGAAACATTAGGTAAAAACTTCCCTAATACACCGATGTTAGCTGCTATTGTTAAGGTTACAGGTGTAATTGAAGATGAGGTCTTCTTAAATGAAATGGAAGGATCTTTTAAACATAAATTCGCAAAGAAGCCGGATGTTATCGAAGGAAACATGGCGGCATTAAAGATGGCGTTAAGGGAGGTAAAATAATGGCTAAATCAGATATTAAAAATTTAGGACCTGACGTAGCTTGGCAGGATGTGACTAGAGGAAATACAATTGTAGGTCCTGGTAGCACTAGAGAATTTATCACAGGTGACTGGACTCATGTGGCACCAAAAATCGATGAAGAAAAATGTAAGCAGTGCTTACTTTGCGCACCGGTTTGCCCAGACAGCGCTATCCCTGTAAAAGATATGAAAAGAGGACAGATAGATTACGACCACTGTAAAGGATGTGGAATCTGCGTAAAAGCATGTCCATTTAAAGCAATAACAATGGAGGTGAAATAGAATGGCAGAACAGAAAAGAGTATTGTTATCGGGAAATGAAGCAGTAGCTACAGCCCTAAGACAGATTAATCCGGATGTATTTCCAGCTTTTCCTATAACACCATCAACAGAAATACCACAGTATTTTTCTAACTACGTTTCAAACGGATTAGTGGATACAGAATTTATCACAGTAGAAAGTGAGCATAGTTCAATGTCAGCAGCTATCGGAGCATCAGCTGCCGGCGCTAGAGCATTGACAGCCACATCATCAGCAGGTTTAGCTTTCATGTGGGAAGTATTAGGCGTGGCAGCCTCATCTAGATTGCCTTTGGCACTAACAGCTGTATGCCGTGCTCTTACAGGACCACTTAACATTAACTGTGATCACTCAGATACAATGGGAGCTAAGGACAGCGGTTGGATTCAGTTATACGCTGAGAATAACCAGGAAGCATATGACAACATGGTAATGGCATACAATATTTCAGAGAATGAAAATGTAATGCTTCCAATTATGATTTGTCAGGATGGTTTCATCACAAGTCACGCTGTTAACGATATGAAATTATTAGACGATGAAGTGGTTAAAAACTTCGTTGGAGAATATGAAGCTAAAGAATATTTATTAAATCCAGAAGAGAAATTTGCCGTAGGACCTTATGCTATTTCAGATTACTATATGGAATCAAGAAAAGCTCAGGCAGCTGCAATGGAAAACGCTAAGCAGGTTATCTTAGATGTGGCAGCAGAATTCGAAAAGATTTCCGGAAGAAAATATGGATTAATTGAAGAATATAAGATGGATGATGCTGAGTATGCCATCGTAATTATTGGTTCAGCAGCAGGAACATCAAAAGTGGCAATTGACAACTTAAGAGAGCAGGGAGTTAAGTGCGGACTAATTAAGATTAGATCATTTAGACCATTCCCAGCTAAAGAGATTGGTCAGGCCCTTAAGAATTGTAAGGCAGTAGCTGTTATGGATAGATCAGAGAGCTTTTCTACAAACGGCGGCCCTGTTGGTGCAGAGACATTCCAGGCAATGTATCAGGAAGGTTGTACAGCTAAGGCAATCAATATCATGTACGGTATTGGTGGTAGAGATGTTCGCGTAGAAGATATAGTAGATGTTTACAACACACTTATTGAAATTGATAAGACTGGTGAGGTAGGCGATGTTTACAGATATATGGGATTAAGAGAAAGGGAGGAAAGATAATGGCTTACAATTTTAAAGAGATAATGAATAAACCGGAAAGATTTGCTCCCGGACATAGAATGTGTGCTGGTTGTGGAGCTACAATCGCAGCTAGAAACGTACTTAGAGGATTAGAGCCTGAGGATAAAGCAGTTATCGGATGTGCTACAGGATGTCTTAACGTTTCATCATTCCAGTACCCATATGTAGCTTGGGAAGACAGCTACATTCACACAGCATTTGAAAATGCCAGCTCTACAATGGCCGGCGTAGAAGGCGCTTATAAGGCAATGAAGAGAAAAGGTAAATTGCCAGAGGATGAGAATTATAAATTCATCGTATTCGGTGGTGACGGCGGAACTTATGATATTGGTATCCAGTCACTTTCAGGTGCAATGGAGAGAGGGACTAATTATACATATGTCTGCTACGATAACGGAGCTTACATGAACACAGGTACACAGCGTTCAAGTGCTACTCCAATGTATGCTGATACAACTACTACTCCGGTAGGTTCACAGTGTAACGGTAAGGAGCAGTACAGAAAAGACTTAACAGCTATTTTAGTAGCTCATGATATTCCATATGCAGCTCAGACTACATTCTTCAATGGAATGAAGGACTTACATGAGAAGTCTAAGAAGGCTATCTACACAGAAGGCCCATCATTCTTAAATGTAATGAGCCCATGCCCTACAGGATGGAAGTATAAGACTGACGAGATTATGGAAATCTGCCGTTTAGCAGTAGAGACAAATTATTGGCCATTGTTCGAGGTTATTGACGGAAAATGGATTCTAAACTACGAGCCAAAGAACAGATTGCCAATCGAAGAGTTCTTAAAAACACAGAAGAGATTTGCTCATTTATTTAAGCCTGAAAACCAGCATCTCATCGAAAAATATCAGAAAGAGGTCGACAGAAGATGGGAAGATTTACAGTTTAAGTGCAGCAGATAGTTAAAAATGATAATAACCTTTATATATTCTTAACCAAAGGATATATAAAGGTTTTTTATTGTTAAATATTTGTTAAATGTAAAAATATAACTGTTATGCAATTTATAAAAGTGGTATAATATCTATTAAAATAGGTGCGTATTTAGGATGAGGTGTATATGAAGTTTGTTCTAAAAGATGATTATGAAAATGTAATTTCAGATATGAGAGCTAAGGCTAAAAAGAAACATATATTAATTGACAAGAAGGCTAATAAAATTAAGATATATGTAGATCCTAACAGTCAGCTTCCGGAGGAACAGCGATTCCCTGTTATTTTTAAAGGGAAGGTAAAGTCTAAGGATGGAGAGTCTGTAATTAAGGGACGTTTTACTTACGGATTTAATTTTTATACTTTAATAATTATAGCCATTGTGTTAATTGCAGCCAGATTGGTGGCTTCTATAATGCAGAAACAAATCGATAATATTGTGTTATGCTTAATTGCCATAGCTTTACTTTTAGTGGTTATAACTATGATTTTGGTTAGAACATCTAACATAAAAGACCTCATTAAGAACATGCTTAGAGAATACGCTGAATAGTTAATCAATATTGAGGAGGACAGTAGAATGAAAAAGATAGTAAGTATTGGTTTAGCTGTAGCAATGAGTTTATCATTAGTAGCCTGCGGCGGAAAAACTGAAAAGGAAACAAAGTTAACAGGTCAGAAGGTGGTCTATAAAAATGTTATGGATATTGTAGCCACAGGAGAGAAAGTTGAGTTTAACAAAAATGGAAATTCAGATAATCTTATGATTGAATTTACATTGACTAATACAGGTGATAGAGACAGAAGTTTTTCAGCAGCCGGTATTCCTAAAGCATACCAGGGCAATAAACAGTTAACTACTACGATGTTATACTTCAGAACTAAGAAGGGCAATTATGAAAATGGAAACATGGTAATTAAGAAAGGTCAGACAAAGAAGATTTCATACGGTTGGAGATTAGCTGATTCTAAAGAAGATGTAAAACTGGAATTTAAGTCTAATATAGCTGGGGCCGGTGAAGGCGAGATGACATTTAAGGTGGACGGTAAGGAGACAAAACTTCACAAAAAGGCAGCTGAGGAATCAAAGGCAGTATTTGATAAATATAAAAAGATTAAGACAATTGAATCTGACGGATATAAATATAAATTAGATAAAGGTTGGGTTACAGTTAGTGCCGGTTCTATCTCAGCAGTAATCGAAAAAGAGGATGAAGATTTAAATAAGAAAAGAATTTATTTCAGCTGTGGATTTGCTTCAAGTAAGGAGAAAGCTAAGGAAAAAGCTGATAAGCAGGCCGATACATATAAGGTTAAAGTAGAAAAAATTAAAGTGGGAGGAAAGGATGGATATTTAGTTGCTTCATCAACTAACTCACACAATGTGTATGTTGATTCTAAATCCGGAGTGGTTCAGATTACATCATATTTAGTAGATAAAAAGGATATTGATAAGGTCCTTGAAAAAATTGAAATTAAATAATTAGAAAAAACGCTTGACTTAGGTCAGGCGTTTTCTTATAATAAATTAGTGCGTGTAATGGGACTATTGCGCCCTAAACACTTGTTTAAAAAATTAAACACATAATTCTAATGAAAGGAGAAAAAGAAATGCCTACATTTAACCAGTTAGTTAGAAAAGG
>CACZSI010000029.1 GCA_902783775.1 uncultured Lachnospiraceae bacterium | reverse complement strand
TTTTATTGTGATCCAATCCTAGTGAAAATACAAATATTTTTTTAGGGAAAATAACTTTTGTTATCTTATTATGTGCAGCACTTATTTTTACATCGTCCGCTACCTTAGGTGGCATATAGAAAACACCACTTAACCTATTATAGTCCGCATTGATTGTTTCAGACTTTGACAAATATTTAACATCGATTTTTTTCAATTTATTATATGCCACATTAAAATACTTTATTTTATTTTTTCGAGGTAGTTTAATGTCCTTGAGTTTACAAGCATCTATGTCTATACTTTTCACTTTGTGACATTTACTGAAATCTAGTTTATCTATTCTACCTCCTGTTGAATAAATCTTTTTCAGGTTCTTGAACTGTTTGCAATCTAATTTCTTAATTTTACAACTATCCAAATAAATATTTTCTAACTTCTTATTATTCTTAAGCGTATATTTGCCATTTACATCTATGAAGTTTATTTTCTTTAACTTCTTATTATTGCTTATATTTAAAGTCTTTAGTTTTTTCATCCTTGTCATCTTTACAGATTCTAACTTGTCACAATTCTTTATACTTATTTTTCGTGTTCCTTCACCCATTATTATCAATTTTTTTATTCCTTTTAAATTAGAATAACTAATTGTTTTTTTAGTGTAAGTATGTAATGTTTCAATATTTTCAAAACCTTTTAGTGTTTTAAGAATTGAACCAAGTCCTGAAATATCTACTTTTTTAAATTTACTATTTCTCATTTTTATTTTCTTTAGTTTTGGAAACTTTATTTCCGCATAAGGAATATGTTTTATATTTTCCAATGATATAGATTCTAATTCTTTATCGGAATTAATATATGTTGATTTTGCTTTAACATCTAAATAATATCTGGCACTTTTTGTTTTCTCAAACCTTAGTGTAATTTTTTTTAAATTCTTTAACTCCTCTATTTCTTTTAAGTTAGGATTTTCTCCACCTATTAAATATAAATATTTTAAATTCTTTAATACAGATATTCCTTTAGCTGTAGTTATGTCATTTCCATACTCTAATACAATTTCATCTACCTTACTTAATTCTTCTTCTGAATACTCCCCGTCTCTGTTAGTGTCATATTTCTCTAATTCTTCTGCATAGTTTTTTATTAAGTCATTTGTTATATTATCTGCCTTACATTCTATCTTTGCTATTCCCACACCTATCAGTATTAACAACAACATTTTAATTATTTTTTTCATCTTAATTTCTCCTCTTCTATTTAGCTTCTAATCTTAATGCTATCTTCATTTTGTTATCTTTAGACAAATGATAACTTTTAGTTTTTTTACTCAAGTAATACGTGTACTTATTATTAATTTTATAAGTCACCTTTTTACCATTATCATCCTTTGTTATCCATTCCTTTATAGGCTTCTCACACTCTTCATCTTTCACTTTTATTGGAGTAAACGATGTCTTATCTTTTTCTCTCTTAACATTTTCTTCCTTTACCACTTTTTTTCTATCTTTATCTTTATATGAGTATTGTACCACTAATTGTATGTTAGAATGAACTACTTTATGTTTCTTTCCATACATAAAAAAACATGTAAAGTTTGATGTATTATCTTTTGTTATATCAATTCCTGTAACATCATTTTTTCCTAATTTCACTGTTTTCAGTAATTTTTTACTATTCTTTTTATATTGAATCCTATCCTTATTTTTTATTAAATCTCCCTTTTTCTTTTTTCCATAAAATATATCATAAAAAAGATTCTTCTTTGTATCACTTACCTTTACCTGTAACTTCGTTCCCTTCATAACATACTCTAAATGTGGTAGAGTAATAGATACCTTTTCTTTTTCAAACTTATGCTCTCCATTATCGTTATTTTCGAACTCATCATAACAAGAGTCATAATCCCTAAGCCTACATTTACCTTTTAGCTTACATTTATTTTTTTTATACCATTCATTTGAATTTTTCTTTTCTTTATATGCCGCTAACAATCTTTTGCTTACTTTTAGAGCAGTCTTTCGAGCTTTATTCAATTTATCTTTGTCATCTGCTATAGCGTACTCAGAATAAATTTTTTTATAATTTTTCACCACATTTGGTGTATGCTCATCCTTAGAATTTTTCAACCAATTAGACGCATATTTAGAATGATCTTTGTCATGTATTATTTTAATATAATAACTCTTCTTCCCAACCTTATATTTTTTCTCTATATTATGCGTATACGCATCTGTCATATTATGTATCGCCACACCTAATAGCACTTCTGCTTTTTCTTTATTAGTGTTCGCTTTACAATCTTTAAATAACTTCTTCTTTGCCTTTTTTATAGATGAAACTAGCTTTTTACACTTTTTATTATTTGGAACCTTTATTTCCTTCGCAGCTTTTCCTTTCACTTTAGATTTAGCGTTTTTCATTTTAATAGCATATTTTAATAGGTAGTCTGTATATATAAAATAGTTTTCGCCTCCATGGTAATAAGGATGTGCACTTAATCCTTTCATTTTAGCAATACTATCTGATTTAGTAGTAGCATTTTTTATCATATCGATATCAGTTTTTCCCGTTATAAATGATTCATGAACGTCTTTTCCCCAGCTTCCATTAACATAATTAACTTCCGGATGTGTTTCTACCTTATTCGTATTTTCTTCTAAACTTTCTGCAGCTTTATCTACTGCCCTTTTTTCACTCAGTCCTTCTTTCTTATTGCTTTCATACTCTTTATTCATTTCTTCATAGTTTTTCTCAGCCGCCTTTAAATCTACTAATCCATTTCCACAGTCTTCATCTTTTACAGTCTCTGCATTTGCACTTCCAACTAATAAACCTTTTATAAATTCATTTGATTTATTAGGATATCTTCCCCACAGAACTGCAGCTAAACCTGTTACATGTGCTGCTGAGATTGTTGTTCCATTTGATACACTAACTCCCTCGAAAGCTCCAGCTGTTAGTACCTGATCTCCAGGGGCCACCACGTCTAGCTCTTTTCCTGTAGAACTATACTCCGGTATTCCATTCATCTTATTGGTTGCTCCTACAGTTATAACATTGTCGAAAACTCCAGGATATTCTATACTGCTTCTCTCACCATATGTTCTTCCATTGTTTCCAGCAGATGCCACTATCAATATACCCTTTTTATAGGCTTTGTTAATTACATCTTCTAGTTCTTCTGAGTATTCCTTAGTTCCGAAGCTCATATGTATTATATCAACTTTTTTATCAATCGCCCAATTCACTGCCTTTATCACTCTGTTAACCGGCGATTGATTATTTTCATCTAATATTCGGGCTACATATAATTCTACATTTGCTGCTATTCCACTAGGCCTATCCTCACTTTTTTTAGCACATATAATTCCTGCTACGCTAGTTCCATGGCCTGTGGAATCTTGGAATAAATAGCTTTCATTTCCATCATTCACAAAATCTTCTCTTTCTACAAAAGGTATATCTGTATCAAAATCTAACCCCGAATCTAACAGTGCTACCTTTACTTTTCTATATTTTTCACTTTCTCTATAAGAATTTTCTGCATTAATGGTTTTTAAATTCCACTCCACCTCTTCACTGATTGTAACAGCCTTAACTTTCTTATCATTGTTATTTATGAGTTTTATATTAAACACTAAAGTACATAGTAAAACTATACTTATTATTTTTTTAAATTTTATCAGTCTCATTATTCTGTTCTCCTATTTTCTCTTCTTACGTTTATTTTTCTTTTTATGTTTTTTATGCTTTACTTTTTTCCATACAGCTTTTAAAGTAATTGTGCTAGACCCACTGAAAGCATAATCACTAGTTTCTTTATTTAATCTTGATTTTTTAGTAACTTTTTTTCCTTCCAGTTTCCAACCCTTAAATTTATATCCTTTTTTCTTTAGTTTTTTCTTAGGAATTTTGATTTTTGCTCCCCACTTAATATTCTTTTTAGCTTTTATTTTTTTCTTGCAATTAGTTTTGTATTTTATTTTATAGACATTGATTTCATACTTCGCATATATTTTAGGAACATTCTTGTAGGAATTACCTGAATACTGTGTTTTATAAATATCTTTATATGCAGTATAATCTGTAATTCTCTTTTTACCCTGACTATCCATAAACCAGCCTACAAAATGATATCCTGGCAAATCCCCCTCAACTATCGCATCTAATATATTTGTTGAATCCCAATTATAATATTTTCCTTCACTATCACTTGGTGCATCAACTAATTTATTCTTTAAATTTCTATCTAAAATAGCATCATATCTTAGTTTATATATATCTCCTGTATAAATAGCATTTCCCTTATCAGCCTCTGGCTCTTTATCTTTAATAGGCTTAAGCGGCTCTATTTTTCCCACTCCTAACTCTATGCTAACTTCCATAATGTCATCTATAAAAGACGTGTTTCGATTTCCCAAAACATAATCATATGATATGTCATCCATAATATCACTGCACCAAATAGTTCCCGTTTCAGAATCATAAACAGTATTTATCTGATCAGGCTTTCCACCCATAACCCTTACATTTTCTACTTTTGATAAATCTATATTGGGATTTAATTCTTTTAAACAAAATCTATATCTATTATCAACGAACTCCTGATTTGATTTAAGCTTCTGTCTTCCAGCTCCGATAAACATAGGATTAGTTAAATTACTAATATCTAGTGCACTAAAACAACAACCATCTATTTTTAAAGACTCTAAATTTTCATGTCCTTCTAAATGAATCTGATCTACCTTACATCCTGTTAAAAAAATACCTTTTAAATTGTTATTAAGATTAATATCCACATATGTAACTCCTGAATGAGATGCATAAATATTCTTTAGATTTATAAATGCTTCTATTCCCTCTACGCTTTTAATATCTTCTCTATTTTCTATATCAATATTATCTACATACTCAGATTCTTCTTGTGATAACATTCCATTCTCATCTATATCAAAGTTATATCCTCTAAAATATCCTGTATCTAATGTTGCTGTTTTAATATACTCGAGAAATTTTGAATCTTTAAATACTAGTTTTCCTGATGCATCTTTTCCAGTATTTAATGAGATTGGATAATTTATTCCGTTGATATATTCAGTTGGGAAATCATAAGCTTTAACACTTTTACAATTAAATCCCCCTACTGTTCCTAACATCAATGTTAAACTTAATATCACGCTTATTGTTTTCTTTATCATTTTATGCTTCTCCTTATTTCTTTTTATTTGATTTCTTAGCAGTTTTTTTCTTAGTTTCTTTCTTTTTAGCAGTTTTCTTTTTAGAAGACTTCTTATCGTTTTTACTTTTCGATTTTGAAGACTTCTTCTTTTTAGATTTCTTTTCAACCTTCTTTAATTTTTTTACAACGTCTACTATTACGAAATCAAAAGCTCCTGTGTATTGGTCATAAACAGTTATTTCTGTCTCACCTAATTTATTGGCCCTAATAATTCCGTTTTTATCTACGCTTACAATACTACTATCCTTGGTTTTCCATTTTATAAGTTTAAATGCATTACCTGGTATAATGTTGGCAACTAATTTTTTAGTTGTGCCAATCTTCATATCTAACAGTCCTTCATTTATTTCTATATCTTCTACATAGTTAATTACTTTTAACTGACATGTTTTAACAAATCCTAACTCTGACTTTCTGGTAATAGTTACAGTACCAGCCTTGATTCCTTTAACTATTCCCTTCGAGTCAATAGTAGCTATGCTTGTATTTGAACTAGTCCATGTTCCTCTTTTATTAGATGCATTCGCAGGAATCATTCTCCATGACATTTCCTTTGTTTCACCCACAGCTATTTCATCTTCCTTTTGTAAAACCATCCCTGTGGCGAGCACTTCATTTATAACTAAGCTACATGAATCACTAAGACCATTGTCTCTAGATATCACCTTTACGTTAACTTTTCCAGGTGATGTGGCAAGATATCTTCCTGACTGATCAATCTGAAGCATTTTATCGCTACTGACTACCCAATCACATTTTTTAATTGATGCATTTTCAGGTAATATTTCTACATCAAATTTCCCCATTAAACCATCGTCTATGTTATCTCTATCAGGAATAAGTTTTATACTCTTAACTGCAATATATGGTTCTACATAAACCTTACACTTTCCAGTAAATTTCCCATTATCATAATTCATTGTTACCACAGCATTTCCTTCACTACATCCGTGAATCTTTCCATTATTGTCCACCGTTACAATGCTATTATTAGATGATGTCCATCTCATTTTTGATTTATCTACTGGATAATCTACA
>CACZSI010000028.1 GCA_902783775.1 uncultured Lachnospiraceae bacterium | reverse complement strand
TATGATATTCTCGATTCCCATACTGTCGCACACCATTAAGTCGCCGTGCTTAATCATGTACTTTTCAGAAATCTTCCAATATTTTTTTATCAGACCATTCCACTTGCTTCGCTTCCACTCCTGGCCGTCCGGATTTATAAAAACCTTTCCTCCCAGTCTATGAATCTGTCTTACATAGCGTCCCACAAAAGGCCCGATTCTGCAGGCTAAAATATAGACAATGGCATTTTCGATATTGTGCTCTTTTATAAATTTTATGCAATACTTTAGTGCATCGATATCGTAAAATACCGCTTTAGCTGAGCCATTTACTCTCTGCTTTATTGTAAAGCAATGAGCGTCATTGTACTCATATTCTGTATTGTTCTTATCATATTCTTCCTTGCTTCTTAGGCAGGCCACGTGAAATTTTATATCATCTGACATGTACTCTGTCATCTTATCCACGAAGGTCTCAAACCCA
Organism: uncultured Lachnospiraceae bacterium; assembly: GCA_902783775.1. Taxonomy (GTDB): domain Bacteria; phylum Bacillota; class Clostridia; order Lachnospirales; family Lachnospiraceae; genus Eubacterium_G. The sequence goes on along the minus strand of CACZSI010000028.1, from coordinate 10,454 downwards.
CCGTATCTGGTTGGAATTCCCTTGCAGCCCACTATAAAAACATGCTGTTTATCCATAATAATCCTCTATCTTGACCCTGTACCCTTTATTACTACTATTATTGTCTTTAAAACTATCTTTATATCCAGACCAATATTCCAGTTTCTAATGTATTCATTGTCCAGCTCTACTATATCCTCGAATTCTTTAATATCAGATCTGCCGCTTACCTGCCACATTCCTGTTAAGCCCGGCTTTATGGACAATCTACTTTTATGATGTAGATCATATCTCTCGTACTCATCTAATGTAGGCGGTCTAGTTCCCACTAAACTCATATCGCCCTTTAGTATGCTCCAGAAATTAGGAAACTCATCTAGAGATGTAGCTCTGATAAAATGTCCTAATCCCTTTTTAGTTCCGTCTTTTCCGCTGCCGATGATTCTAGGATCTGATTCCATCTTAAACATAAGCCCCTTGACTTCGTTTTGACTCATCAGTTCCTTTTTTCTCTCCTCCGCATCAGTATACATGGAACGGAATTTATACATTCTAAATTTTCTACCGTTTCTTCCTACTCGCACCTGAGAAAAGAAGATGCCGCCCTTAGGATCAGCTATCTTAATAGCCGGTGCAATAAAGATAAATAGAACTAATGTTATAATGCATCCCACGATTCCTGCTGCCACATCCATAATTCTCTTTAGTAGCATCTCTATCATGGTTACGGATTTCATTGTGGTAGTTAAAACGTTTATGCCATTGATTCTCTGAAGTGTGGTATTAGGTAATGTCTTCTCGAAAAGCTGAATTTCCACATTTACAGTAATTCCCATGGATAAAATCTTATGAGCCATTGGCTCGATTTTTCTATAGTTTCTGTCGCTGAAAATTAAAACCTCATCCACTACACTAGAAATCATATAATCATAGACTTCCTTGCCATGGCCTAGAATCGGAATTCCTCTGTAGTCTCCGCTAAACTCTGACTCATCTTCGTCTATAAAGATTCCCTTAAAGTCATACATAATATTGTCCCCCTTTAGTAGGGTATCAATATTTTCCTCTAACGTCTGGCGACTGGTAATTAAGATAATCTTCTTTTTCTTTCCGTTTCGTCTGATTACTCTTTTCCACAATATATGATCTAGGTACTGAAGTACCACGTCTATCATTATGGCATTGACTATGGCGATACGTGAAATATCATCACCATTTTTCATGACAAATAATAGGATGGCTATTCCACCTAGTAAGATAACGTTCATCAATAATACTTTTGTGAACTCCTGGAAATATCCTCTATAGATTATTCTAGAATAGATGTGAGATGATGCTGCCACCATCAACACCATTAGACAAGTCACAATTACGACCATTCTAAATATGTTTTGGTTGATAAAACTAAAATTCCCTATTCTTATTCTAAATGCCACGATAAATGCCGCTACTGTGCAGATTATATCCAGCAATATAAAATCAATATGTTTTTTTATGCCATCTATTTTTACGTACATCCTTTAGCCTCTCACGTTTTAGAAAATCTATCTTTCTCCCTCTATTTTCTGGGCCTTTGATACATCTTCCTTAGTAATTATATGATCATTGAAATGAATGTTTTCCCAACACTCTTCTCCCCTACACACACTAGTTTCTAACCAGCGCAGATACATTTTATCCGCCTCTTTATCCTTAGCTGCGTTTATAATATCCTCTACCTTTGTGGCAATCTCTTTTTTCTCTACCACATACTTTAATCTCTCCTTAGAGATACTTATTTTATTCTTTATAATGTCACTGCTTTCCTTAAAGAAATCTTCCACAGTTCTGTCGATTTTATCTTTCTCCTCCACTGTAAAAGAAACATTATATTTGTCGCGCAATCCATAAAAGAATTCGCGTCTGCTCATGGAACTTAGCGCGAAACCTTTTACTCCGTCCTCCCAGATAATATTATCTCTCATGTAGCCATTCCAATTAATTTCCTTTCCCTCAGATAGGAAATATAATTCATATGTGGCCTGGGAATTATACACATAATACTTTGCTTCATCTAGCATTACTTTATAATCTCCCACCACGATAGCCACCGTCTTATCATCCGGCTTATTCTCTTGTGGCTCTTTTCTATCGCATCCCGACGCTATACACAGCATCAAAATACATATGAAAAGTAAATATTTTACCTTCTTCATTATCTATCCTTTATAAATCATTTATTAGTTTTTCAACGTCCCTTATTAAATTGCCTTTATAATATGGCATTCCATCTTTTTATTATACCATATATAGTCTTTTTTATGGGGGCTTTTTCCGTATATTGTAGATATTTCTATCCTAAAAGCGTGGACATAGAGTCTACCACATGGTCAGCCCTTGAAATCACGTCATTTTTAATGCCATCATCCTTCTTTACGCCCTTATTAGGCTCATACTCGAAGGTCTGATTTCCCGGAATAAACTTTAGTTTTCCCTTAAATTCCCTAACCAATATCGGTATTCTGCTAGGATCAATCGGCGCCTTCTCCCACATCTGAATTCTTATGCGGTTTTTATTGCCGGAAATCTCCGTAATATAGTAATCGTGAGCTCTGTTCTTTATTATGGCTATCTTCATAAGATTTTCCACCTGGCTAGGTATCTCGCCGAATCTGTCTAATAGTTCATCCTGCATATCCTCATACTCTTCGTCAGTCTTAATTGCCGCAATTCTCTGATAGATATCCATCTTCAATGTCTCATTGTTTATATAGTTTACAGGCACATAGGCATCTGTTAAAAGGTCCACTTTTGTCTCGAATTCTTCCTCCACCTTCTCGCCTCTAACCGTCTTAATAGCGGTGTTAAGCATCTTACAGTAAAGGTCATATCCTACCTCTGCCATATGACCGCTCTGGGATTCTCCTAAAAGATTTCCTGCGCCTCTTATCTCTAAATCTCTCATGGCAATCTTTACACCAGAACCTAGTTCCGTAAAATTCTTTATGGCTCCAAGCCTCTTTTGTGCCACCTCAGTTAGTAACTTTCCTCGCTGGTACATCATAAAGGCATAAGCTGTTCTGTTAGATCTTCCCACACGTCCCCTTAGCTGGTATAGCTGGGATAATCCCATTCTGTCTGCGCCGTGAATTATCATGGTATTGGCATTGGAAATATCGATTCCTGTCTCAATAATGGTAGTACATACTAAAACATCGATATCACCGTTTACGAAATCGTACATTATATTTTCTAATTCTCTCTCGCTCATCTGGCCGTGGGCAAAGGATACCACCGCATCCGGCACTAGCGCCTGCACCTTAGATGCCCTCTCTGCAATATCCGCCACTTTATTGTACACGTAAAATACCTGGCCGCCTCGACCTATCTCTCGGTTTATGGCCTCTTTTACGATCTCATCGTCATGCTCCATTACAAATGTCTGAATCGGTAATCTCTCCTGAGGTGCCTCCTCCATCATACTGAAATCGCGCACGCCAATTAAGGACATATGCAATGTCCTTGGTATAGGAGTGGCTGTAAGTGTCATTACATCCACATTCTTCTTTAATTCTTTTATCTTCTCTTTATGTCTTACGCCGAATCGCTGTTCCTCATCGATAATTAACAATCCTAAATCTTTAAACTCCACATCCTTTGATAGCATTCTGTGGGTTCCGATAACTATATCCACATAGCCCTTCTTTAGGTCACTTAGAGTCTGTCGTATATTGGACTGGGTTCTAAAGCGGGAAAGCATCTCGATTTTTACCGGAAAGTCCTTAAATCTCTGAGCAAAGGTCTTATAGTGCTGCTGCACTAGCACTGTGGTTGGCACTAAATATGCCACCTGCTTACTGTCTTGGACAGCTTTAAATGCCGCTCTTATGGCCACTTCCGTCTTTCCAAATCCCACGTCTCCGCAGATTAGTCTATCCATTATCTTGTCGCTTTCCATATCGGCCTTTACATCTCTTATGGCAGTTAGCTGGTCATCCGTCTCATCAAATGGGAACAACTCCTCAAACTCTCTTTGCCAATCTGTATCCGGTGAGAATTGATATCCTTTTATCTCTCGTCTGATGGCATAGAGCTTTACTAAGTCTTCTGCTATCTCTTCCACCGCGCGTTTTACACGGCTCTTAGTCTTAGCCCACTCGCCGGTTCCGATTTTATTGACCTTAACTTTTTTCGCGTCCTTATCCGCATACTTCTGAATTAAATCTAGCTGCGTCGCTAGCATATACAGATTAGTTCCGCCGGCATACTCTATTTTTATGTAGTCCTTTACCACTCTGTCTACTTCCACCTTCTCGATTCCGCGGTAAATTCCCACGCCTCGATTTTCGTGAACCACATAATCGCCTACAGCTAAATCCTCGAAACTGGAAATAGCCTGGCCTTTTTTATACTTACGTTTTTTCTTCTTTTTTCTCTCGCCAAAAATATCTGAATCGGAAATTGCCACAAATTTTATCATAGGATACTCAAATCCCTTCTGCAGCATTCCTGTGGTTATCATTATTTCTTTAGGCTGTACTTCTCTGTCTTTATCATCGCTGTAAAAAGCATTGATTCCTAACTCATGTAAGTCCTTCGCTAATCTCTCTCCTCGATGCTTAGAACCTGTCACCATCAATACGCTGTATCCGTTTTTCTTATAAGTCTTTAAGTCCTCCACTAAAGCATCGAATCTCTTACTGTAATTAGGTAATCCTCGCTGCTCCACCTCCACAAAATCGTCCACGCTAAACTTTGTGATTTTCTGTGCAATGGTAGTAAACAGCACTTTTTTAGAGGAATCTAGATTAGCTAAAACGCTCTCTTTATCCCAGATAATGTCAGTCTGTCCCTTTAGCACATATCCTTTTTCCAGTCTGCTCTTCATGCTCTCGCTAAATTCTAACTCCACAGCCTTCATATGCTCTAGCACCCTTTTAGGCTCATCGATAAAGAACACTGCATCCTCTAGATATTTATATAAACTTACCGTCTCATCGCAAAAATAATTTACATAACCGTCAATGCTTCCACTAGGATTAATCTCTATCCCGGTTAGAAACTCCTCTGTTATGCTCTTTAATCTTCCTGCCTCCTCATTCTTAAAGTCATCTCTAAACTTAGCCTCCATCTCTTCTAGGTCACGCTTAATCTTTTCAACGCCCTTTTCGATTTCTTCAGCCTCTATAATATATTCGCTGGCAGGATAAATCTTAATTTCATCTATATTTTCAATTGACCTCTGGCTTTCCACATCGAAGCTCTTAATTATGTCAACCTCATCATCCCAAAAGTCTATTCTATAAGGCACCTCATCCGTCAATGTATATATATCTACAATACTTCCTCTGACACTGTATTGCCCCGGACTCTCTATTCTCTCGCAAGCCTCATAGCCCATATTTCTAAGTTTCTTTCGAAGGGTAGTTATCTCAATACTCTCCCCCTCCGTAATTCTTATATAATTACTCTTTACCTTCTCTAGTGGCAATATCTTATCCATCAGAGCATCCGCAGTTATAATCACTGTAAACGGCTTATCTTCCACTAGTTTTTCAATAAACTCTAATCTCTGCTTTGTAATCAGATTTCCGTGAATATCCGCACTAAAGAATATGAAATCCTTAGAAGGGTACATTACCACATCTTCCCTAAATCCCCTCATATCCTGGTATAATTCCTGAGCTTTTTTGGCACTAAAAGTAACGATGACCTTCTTATCATAGCCATCGCTTATACCATCGATAAAGTGTGCTAGCTGGGAGTCAGAACATCCTGTAACCTGGCATGACTTTCCCGCCTCAAGACAACTCTTTACCTTTTCATATTCGCTAAGTTTCTTTAATGGATAATTATATACTTTCATTTAACCCTTCTTTAATTAAATTTGTTCATTGCCACATTAACATCTTCCATAACAATAACTGTGGCAGCATTGGCAGCGTCCTTAACTGTTTCCTCCACCAATCCCATTTCGTCCTTTGAGAACTTTCCAAGCACGTGCTTTATTAAATCGCCCTTATTAGCGCCCACGCCCACTCTTATTCTCTTAAAGTCCATAGTTCCTAAATGTGCAATTATATTTTTCAGTCCATTATGTCCGCCGGCACTTCCCTTCGCTCTGATTCTAAGTCTTCCAGTCTCAAGATTGATATCATCTGAAATTACAATTATCTCATCCGGAGTTAATTTATAAAAATCAACCACTGCACGCACTGACTCACCACTTAAATTCATATATGTCTGAGGCTTAACTAAAATTACTTTTTCGCTGCCCATATATCCCACTCCGCAAAGCGCTTTATGGCGGCGAACATTAACGCTAATGCCCATCTGCTTAGCTAATTCATCGATAACCTCAAACCCTACGTTATGTCTAGTCATATCATATTTCTTTTCCGGATTCCCTAAACCTATAATTGCGTACATCACTGTCTCCTAACTATCGTCTTTATTTTTAATCCATATAATAAGTAGGCCTATACAAGTCACTAAACCACCTTATATTCTATCATATATTAGGTTTAGGTGTAACCTTTTTTCATAGGTTCTGTGTCGCTAATGCCTCGTCGTGGATAACAAAAATGGCTACGGTCATTAGACCATAGCCACTTTGTGCTTTAGGAACCGTCATAGTTCCTTTATTAATTTGAAATTATCTTCCTAATGCTTTAAGAATCTTCTTAACGCTCTTCTTCTTTCCTTTGATGGTAATGCTTCTCTTAACTGCCTTATCAAATGCCTTCTTAGAAACCTTCTTAACCTTAGTTCCTTTTACAGTGAACTTAGCTAATTTCTTACTCTTATAGAATACGTTAGCCTTGATTGTCTTTAAGCCCTTACCTACTGTAACGCTCTTTAATTTCTTATTTGAGTTAAACGCCTTTGTCTTTAATGTCTTTAGCTTATTTCCAATCTTAACTGTTGTCATTGCATTGTTCTTATAGAATGCATTCTTAGCAATGTTTGTTACCTTATTTCCTAAAGTTACTTTCTTTAACTTCTTGTTTGAAACGAATGCTTTACCCTTAATTGTCTTTAACTGCTTTCCGCCCTTAAATGTCTTAAGTTTCTTTAACTTCTTGAATGCATTCTTGTTAAGTCCTGTAACTGTTGATGGATACTGATGTTTAGTCTTATCTAATGGGTTAATATAGATTACACTTGAAGGAATGCTAGCTGTCTTAAGCTTCTTCTTATACTTAGTTACCACTCCGTAAACTGCTACCTCAGCCTTACCATTTACAGTATCAGCCTTAGTGATTACATATCTATATTTACCATAGTCAAACTTATTTCCTACCTTAAGGAACTTAGCATAGTTTTGTGACTGATCATCTAGTCCGGCATTACCACTGCCACCATTATTTTTTCCGCCGCTGTGGTTATCATCACCCTGGTTCTTCTGCATATTAGCCCAATCGATTTCACCCTGGTCAGATTTCTTATCAAAGAAATTATCATCTGTTAACCATAAAGAAACTTCCTCATCCTTTGTTAACTTATCTTTGGTAATATTCTTCTCTGATTCAGAATCAATAGTTGGTGTCTCACCAATTTCTGTTGTCTTAGTTGTACCTTCCTTATCCTGATAATAATCTGTCAATGAAACACTGTTTGAATTGTTATATGTTAATAACTTCTGAACAGCGAATCCGCTATGTCCTTCAGGGGCTGTTGCTCCTGTTGTGATACCAGGTGCTGTATTGTTAATAATATTGTTGATACCTACCTGTGGGCCTGATCCATTGGCAATTTCAACGATTACTGCGTTTTCAACCATTACGTCAGGCTGATTTGGAACTTCAATAGCATTGTCTAAGAAAATGCTAGCTCCGTTTGTGTTAATAAATACGTCGTATACACCTAGGTTTGCTGCATAGTGATGCTTAACATTGTTAGCTACCTTATAAGCTGCATAACCTTTCTTAGCTCCACCGTGACTCATCCATGATGCCTGATCCTGTGGATCGTAACATTTCTCATTCTGTAAGAAGTATGTAGCACCGTACTCACCTCTCCATAATACATCGTATTCCTGGAAATGCTCTACGAACAATCCGTATGCTGCTACATTGTCACCGTTAACAACTACTCCGTTGTCGGCTGTATTTTCTGTCCAACCGGTAAATGCACCGTGGTCGGCTCTCCAAATCCATGTGTGGTCAATAATTACGTCATTGCTGTTAATAACTTCTGCTGATTTAACTTTAGCGCGGTCACCTGTTCCACCAACTCTAAAGATTACGTCCTGTAACATTGTTGGGTTATCAGCGTGATCTTTGTTATTGCCTTCATCACCTACCTGCAATAAAGACTCTGAATAATATCCTGCATCTAATAATAGACCTGAAATCTGTACACCACCTACATCTTCTACCTTAATAGCTGTGTCTGAGTTAGACTCTGATGGAGTGATTGTAGCCATTCCTAATCCGATTAATAATGTATCTGCTTTAGTAACCTTAATTGGCTTATCTACTTTATAGATACCAGGTGTAAAGATAATATTCTTACCTCTGATTAACATTTCATTAATCTTATCAGCACTTACTCCCGGCTTAGCAATATAGAAATGCTTGTCGTTAACTGTGATAGATGTTCCTTCACCCATGTCTGTCTCTGTCCAAGATGGACCTGAAGCATTCTTTCTAAGTGCAGGAATGAATACTTTATATGTATCTGCCTGATCATCAAAATACATAAATGGTTTTTCTCTCATAACCGGTGTTGTATCGAATGATGTCATACATCCTCTCTTAACCCAGTTAGTTACACCCTTAATATTTAACTGTTCTCTTCCAATGCTTTCACTTCCCTTAAGGGCAATAGCATCCTCTGGCAATAATGTATGTCCCGTGTTATCCTTTGACATCTCACTCTTAATTGCACCAGTACATCCCTGAAGTACTGAGTTCCAGTTTACACCCCAGAATCCATCACCAAAGTAATTGTTTCTGTTGTAGTACTGCTGCTGTGTATATGAACCTGCTGTGTATTTAAAGTATGAATCTGCAATATATCCGCCGCTGGCCCATGATCCTGTATCTGTACTATTCCACTGTAAAAATCCGTTTCTTTCTACATATAATCTTCTAGCTGGAGCAGCCTGTGAAGCACCCCACTTAAATGCATTGTTCTCGTTTGTTGGCTCGTTGATATTCTCAACATTTTTAATCTTAACATTCTCTAGACCAATCCAGAAGTTACATGTTGTATTACTGTTATCTAAAGCTGCCGGTGTGTTTACATTGTATAATTCTACATCTGTAGGCAATGTTCCCAATCCCAATGCCTGTGTGTAGTATCCCATGTTTAGCATTCCTGCATCTACATAGTTACCAGGCTTATAAAGATATGTGTATCTTTCCTTACCAAACTGGTTGTAATGCTGCTTATTAAAAATGCTCTCTGTTGTGTTTTTGATTTCCTGCATATCATCTTCCGGATTAAATACATATGTATTAAGTCCAAACATATCAATCTCTAATGATACAGGCTGTGAAAACTCACTCTGATCTGCAGTGTTAACCGCTTTAATCTTATAGTAGTTTTTATACTTTGATGTAGTATTAGGATTTGTATCTACATACTCAGTCTTACTAACATTCTGTGCTATTCTTGTATAATTTCCAAATCTAGTGTCAGCACGATATACATCGTATCCTGTACAGCTATTTGATTCTCTCCATGAAAGAGAAATATTGCCGTTATCTAATTTCTCTAACTTAACATCCTCTGGAGTAGATGGCTTATAATCAGCCTTTGTGTTTGTGTAACATGTCTTACTCTCTTTAGATAAGTTTCTGAATTTATCGCCAATAGCTTTAACCTTAAAGTAATAACGTGTGTTTAACTTAAGGCCTTTTACATTCATCTCAGTTTTAGTTGTAAAACCAGCTGAAGTGAATTCTGAAGTTTCCTTTGTTGAATAATATACTTCATATCCTGTAACCATACTTCCCCTTGGCTGAGTCCATTTAACTAACACTGAATCACCTGACTCATTAGATAAATTAACTTTTCTAGGTGCCTTAGGCGCTGTAGCTGTATGCATATAGAACTTAGAAGCGTTATCTAAGTTATCTAAATTATCCTCATTAGATAAAACTAATTTATTATCACTTACTGTAGCATAACATCTCTTACCATTGACAGTAGCATTAGATCTAAAAGCTACTGTTCCGTTTCCTGCAGGAACCATATCAACTGCCTCCCAACCTGCAGGATTCTGATATTTAATCTGGAATACTTTTTCAGGACTAATCTTCCAGCATGTATTAGCTACGCTATTTTTAAAATTAACAATCTGATGATCCTCATACTCACCAAAATAAATAGTGAATTTACCATTGTTTGTCACACTACCCTCATTTGTGTAATCTTCCTTACAATCAATAGCATGTCCTTCTACTCCATCAATTGTAATTATCTTATTAGTAGCTGCGTTAACGAAGTAAACTTCTGCGTTAACTGTAGCTTCTTCCACATCATCT
>CACZSI010000027.1 GCA_902783775.1 uncultured Lachnospiraceae bacterium | reverse complement strand
ACTAAGTGGGAGCAGGTAGCCTGGGATAGAATGGCTAATCACGACCTATATCCTGAAAAAGTGGACAATAGATAGTTGGAGTTACTATGGATAAATATATAGAAAAAAATATAAGAGAGGATTACCATAATCTGGTTAATCTTCTAATAGAAAAAAATATTTCCATTACTACAATGGAAAGTGCCACATCAGGCCAGATAGCATCCCTTATAACAGACACTGAGGATTCATCTAAGATATTTAAAGGTGCCTATATCACATACAGCAATGAAGCAAAAGTTGAGTTAGGCGTTCCTCTTGAGGTGATAATTAAGCACAGTGTTTATTCTAAAGAGACGGCTATAGAGATGGCCACTATTGCTAAAGATAAGATGAAGGCTGATATTGGAATCGGCATAACAGGTACTATGGGCAATGTAGATCCTAATAATCCTGACAGCTCTACTCCGGGTAAAGTTTTTTTCGCAATAGCCTATAAAGAGGTGGAAGCATTTGAGGTAAACATTGCGCCTCAACCTAGCCGTTTAATGTACAAATTAGCGGTGGCAAAGGAAATCTATGACGTTATTATTAAAATGATATAGGATAAACTTTAAAAGATTAAGTATTTTATGATAGGTTTGACATTATAAAATGCTTAGTTTATAATTCACTGTGGAGTTGATGACTTTAAAAGCGAGGAATAGAAGTCACGCTTCATGATTTAGAAAGGAAAGAGGTAAGAAAATGGCAACTATTGATTTAAGTAAGTATGGTATTAAAGATGTCCAGGAAATTATTTACAATCCTTCCTATGAGAAATTATTTGAAGATGAAACAGATGCTTCATTAGAAGGATATGAAAAAGGACAGAACACAGAGCTTGATGCTGTAAACGTAATGACAGGTATCTATACAGGTCGTTCACCTAAAGATAAATTTATCGTAGAAGACGAGAATTCTAAAGATACAGTATGGTGGGATTCAGCTGAATATCCTAACGATAACCATCCTGCATCAAAGGAAACTTGGGAAGCTTGTAAAGAATTAGCTATTAAAGAGCTTTCAAATAAGAAGTTATATGTAGTAGATGCTTTCTGTGGAGCTAACAAAGATACACGTATGGCTGTTAGATTCATTATGGAAGTAGCTTGGCAGGCTCATTTCGTAAAGAACATGTTTATCGTGCCTACAGATGACGAATTAGAAAACTTCGAGCCTGACTTTGTAGTATATAATGCTTCAAAGGCTAAGGTAGAAAACTATAAAGAGTTAGGACTTAACTCAGAAACAGCAGTTGTATTCAATATCACAAGCCGTGAGCAGGTTATCTTAAATACTTGGTACGGTGGAGAAATGAAGAAGGGTATGTTCTCAATGATGAACTACTACTTACCATTAAAGGGTATTGCTTCAATGCACTGCTCAGCTAATACTGATTTAGATGGAAAGAACACAGCTATCTTCTTCGGTTTATCAGGAACAGGAAAGACTACTCTTTCAACAGATCCTAAGAGATTATTAATCGGTGATGATGAGCACGGTTGGGATGACAACGGAGTATTCAACTTTGAGGGTGGATGCTACGCTAAGGTTATCAACCTAGATAAGGAATCAGAGCCAGATATCTACAATGCAATTAAGAGAAATGCTTTATTAGAGAATGTTACAGTTGATGCAGAAGGAAAGATTGACTTTGATGATAAGTCAGTTACAGAAAATACTCGTGTATCATATCCAATTAACCATATTGAGAATATTGTACGTCCAGTATCTTCAGCTCCAGCTGCTAAGAATGTAATCTTCTTATCAGCAGATGCTTTCGGAGTATTACCTCCAGTATCAGTATTAACACCAGAGCAGACACAGTACTACTTCCTATCAGGATTCACAGCTAAGTTAGCTGGAACTGAGCGTGGAATTACTGAGCCAACACCTACATTCTCAGCATGTTTCGGACAGGCATTCTTAGAGTTACATCCTACTAAGTACGCTGAAGAACTTGTTAAGAAGATGGAGAAGAGTGGAGCTAAGGCTTACTTAGTAAACACAGGATGGAATGGTTCAGGAAAGCGTATCTCAATTAAGGATACACGTGGAATCATCGATGCTATCTTAAGTGGTGATATCAACAATGCACCAACAAAGCAGATTCCAATCTTCAACTTTGAAGTTCCTACAGAACTTCCAGGAGTTGATCCAGCAATCTTAGATCCTAGAGACACATATGCAGATGCTGCAGAGTGGGAAGCTAAGGCTAAGGATCTTGCTGAGAGATTCAATAAGAACTTTGTTAAGTACACAGGAAATGAAGCTGGTAAAGCTTTAGTACCTGCTGGACCACAGTTATAAGATAAATCTTTTAAATAATTATTATTTGAAATTTATATTCTAGTAAATTTAAAGGAGATGATTTTTAAATCATCTCCTTTTTTTATACTTTAAATATTAATTATTATCTTTATTATTATCATCCTCTTTACAGAGTGACTTAGCTAATTCTATTGCATCATTTATATGAGGCATAAAGTTTTCTTTTCCTACCTTTTTTATGAAGCCTGATTTTTCCATAGTCTGCATTGGCTGTGGATTAACATGTGAGAATATTAATCTTATTCCCTTTTCCTGACAGCGCTCATAGCATAATCTAAGAGAACGCATTGCAGTGGCATCGATGGCAGGAACACCTCTCATTCTAATAATAATTATCTTAGTGAAGTCCTTATAATCAATGTCGGCTAACTGTTCGGCATCGCCGAAGAACATTGGACCGGAAATCTCAAATACTCGAACCTGCTTAGGCAATGGAATTAAATCTAATCCATCCGGATCATCATCAGGATCAAAATATTTCCAACCACGAATCTGTGATTCATCGCTCATTCTCTTAAGGAAGAGAAGAACTGCTAAAACCATTCCGATTTCAATAGCTACAACTAAATCAAATACTACAGTTAATACAAATGTTGTTACCAGAACGATGATATCGCTCTTTGGTGCTGCCTTACAAAGATGTAGGAAGGTGCGCCATTGGCACATATTGTACGCTACCACAAACAGGATTGCAGCGATAGTAGGCATCGGAATAAGTGATGCGTAAGGTATTAAAATAACTAACACTAAAACTAAAACAATGGAATGAACAATACCTGCGATAGGTGTACGTCCTCCGTTTTTAATATTTGCTGCTGTTCTAGCGATTGCTCCGGTAGCAGGAATACCACCGAAAAGTGCTGAACCAATATTTCCGAGGCCCTGAGCGATAAGCTCCATATTAGAACGGTGATGTGAATTAATCATACTGTCTGCCACCACACAGGATAACAACGATTCTATAGAAGCTAAAATAGCAATGGTAAATCCGTCAGATAAAACTGAATTAATAGCTTTAATAGAAAAGTGTGGAAAGTGAATAACCGGCAATGAATTATTTATCTTATATAAATCTCCGATAGTATTAGCATGCAATGGGCTAAATTTCACAATTAAGATTCCGGCGATAACTGCGATTAAAGAACCTGGAATCTTCTCGCTTATCTTAGGCCAAACAATTAAAATAGCTAAACTAATTAGTCCAATAATAATGGCGTTAGGTGTGATAGTTGATATATTTTTAGCTAGAGCCTCAATCTTATCACTAGTTTCAATAGTTGCTGTTCCTTTAGGAAAGGTCATTCCCATAAAGTCTTTAATCTGACCGATAACAATGGTCACCGCGATTCCGGCGGTAAAACCTGTAGTTATAGTAAAAGGAATATATTTAATCAGTGTACCTAATCTAAATAAACCCATTAATATAAGGATTATACCAGCCACAATGGTAGCTAACATTAATCCTTCCATTCCGCTATTAGCTACAATTCCTGCCACGATGGTGGCAAAAGCTGCGGTAGGTCCGGCTATCTGAACACGGCTACCTCCTAAAAATGAAATAATAAAACCAGCAATAATAGCTGTGTAAATACCGTTTTGCGGCCCGACTCCCGAAGCTAGTGCTAAGGCAATGGATAAAGGTAGGGCAATGATTGCCACAATAATACCCGAGATAATGTCCTTAGATAATTGCTTCATAGAATAATTTTTCATAGTGCTAAAAAGCATTGGTTTTAACTTATCTTTATACATATTTACTCCCCTCTTATTAAAAAAGTCGAACGTCTAAAGTATATCACATATACTTTTCTAATAAAATAATTATATAAATTTTTATAAAATGTTTTTTGACATTGCAGTCATAATAGCGTAAACTAAGATTAGGTAATTATGTAGTGGAAGATAGTATTTGTGAAAGGGGATATTATATTGAAAAAGAAAATCATAAGTACAATGTGTTCATTGACATTGTGTACAGGACTTATGTTTTCTAGCACACCTGCATTGGCTGATGATGCTAAGGTGCTGTCTAATGATGTGAAAATCACATCAGATAAGGCGGAAGATCCTATAAGATATTTTTATGGTGTGACAGAGGAAATGTGTACACCGCAGTATTGGTCAAAGTTAGCTAGAAGTAATCCTGATGCTGTGATGCTAAATGCTAAACAGATTAATGATATTAATATAAGATTATTAGGTAATCCTAAAACTAATATGAATGATTTAGAAAATATGAAGAGTGATTACAATGCTGATTCATTAAGGGAGGGATTGGCTGCAGAACCAATACCTAATAAAGAACTATATGTTGATGGAGATCTGATAATTGATAAAGAAGAATATTTTTCACCAATAATAGAAGGTATTTTACAAACCGGTTACACAGGTACATGCCAGCAGCAATATGGAATATGTGTATCTAATGCAGATGTAAAGTCATTCCCTATGGTTAAGATGATAGGTTATTCACCTGATGATACAGATGATGAATTGCAGTTAGACGGATTGATTGTAAATGATCCCTTCGTTATAAGACAGAAATGTAGAGTAGGTGATGTGGACTTTTATTGGGGATATAACCAGTCATGTTCAGGATGGGTGAGAGCTGATAAAATAGCAGTATGTTCATCTAAAGAGGAATGGTTAGATTCATGGAAAGTGGATCCTGAAAAGAAGGACTTCGTAGTGATTAATCAGGATAAGGTAATTACTGAAACTAGCACTATGACACCTTACTCATCAGATGTTAGATTAAACTTTAGCAGTACATTAAAACTAGTGGAGAAGGAAAATTTACCTAAGACTTTTGCTGATAGAGGAACATATCATAATTATGTAATCTATTTACCTACTAGAGATGAAAATGGTAAATATGTTAAGAGGATGGCAATGATTCCTCAGCACTGCAAGGTCAGCCAGGGATATCTTCCGTTCACTCAGAATAATATATTGAAAGTTTCTTTGGAATCCTTAGGCAATAGATATGGATGGGGCGGAATGCTTAATTCTATGGATTGCTCAATGTATACTAGAAATGTATATCGCTGTTTCGGATTTTCGTTGCCTAGAAATACTACCTGGCAGCAGGAGGTAGGAGATGCAGCTATTGACATAAAAGATAAAACTCGCGAGGAAAAAATGGAAATCATTAAAAAGATGCCGGCAGGAGCATTGATTTATATGCCGGGTCACACAATGATTTACTTAGGAACTAAGGATGATAAAGCTTACGTTATAAGTGATTTAGGAAGTGCAATAGAGTCTCAGATTAGTGAAGATGAAAAATTAGAAGATTATCTAAAACAGATGGTTATGACTGTTAGCATAAATCCATTGACTGTTAGAAGAAATAAAACAACAATGTGGCTTGACAGTATAACAACTGTAGTGGCATACGCTGTGCCACCTGTAGAAGAAATTACTACACAGCCTGCTACCACACAAGCTATAACACAAGCTACCACAGTTAAAGATGATAGTGTTAAAGCTACATCTATTAAGAAGATAGTTAAGAAAAAGAAGAAAGCAGTATTAAGCTTAAAGAAAATCAAAAAAGCTAGCGGTTATGAAATTCAGTGTGCTAGAAATGCTAAGTTTAAGAAAGCTAAAACATATACTGTAAAAACAACTAAGAAAGCTATTAAAGGACTAAAAAAAGGGAAAAAGTATTATTTTAGAGCAAGGACTTTTATAAAGAAAAAATCTAAGAATAAAGTAATAATTTATTATTCTAATTGGTCTAAAGTTTATAAAAAGAAATTATAGAGAGGAGATTTAGAATGAAATCAAAAATTTTAGGTTTGATTGCATGTATGCTATTAGGGTTTTTCATTATAGGTGGAAATAACGTCAAAGCAGATGTAATCAATGTAGCAAGTACGGAACAGTGGAATGAGGCTATTAAAACAGAAGGAAATGTACAGATTAGATTAATCAATGATATTGTTATTGACGAAGCTAAGACAAAAGGCGACGGTAATCTATCAGTAGATTTAAACTCACACACTATCTATGTTCAGGCAGGAGTTGCTTTTGGAGTAGGCTATAATGCTAACTTAGAATTAAAGAACGGAACTATCACTGCTTATCCTGAGAAGGCACCTGTGGCTATGATATCTCTTGAGAACAATGAAGGTAAGGTGAATGTTAGCAATGTGACTTTTGATGGCGCAAAGATTGCCGAATCTATGATTTATGCTCATGAGTTTAACGGATCAGCTGTATTTACTAATTGTAAATTTACCGGAAGAAATCCTAATAGCGAATGGTATGGCGTAGGATTTGATAATGGTACAGCTAATATTCTTTTAGATAAGTGTACCTTCAATGATGATTATCCTTTAGCAGATCCATGGGTTGATGCATATGATTTATGGATTGGAGCTATGTTTAAGGTGACTGTTAAGGATTGTACAGCTGGTACTATCTTTATGAACCAGAATGAGTATTCAGAAACACACGGTCCTGGATATTTACATATTATTGGCGGAACATGTGATAGACTTCACATTGAAAATGATTATAGATATGCCCATGTTGAAATAACAGATGGAACATATAACAGCATTTTCTTAGATGTAGATGAGAAGTTAGAGCCAACAACTATTTTCCATGGAATTACAACATATAAGGAATTACTTCCAGATACATTTGGACATAACAATGTTTTAAAATTTGCAGACCAGGGATTAATTGACAGAGATAATAATGATGGAACATTTACTATCTGCTATCCTGTTGATATTAATAAGGTTAACGTTAAAGATATTCCTGATCAGGCATACACAGGTAAGGAAATCAAACCTAATGTAGATTTATCTGTTGATGGATATAAGCTAAAAGAGGGAAAAGATTACGAAATCGTAGGATACGAGAAAAATGTTAAAGTAGGAACAGGTTACGTTATCGTAAAAGGTAAAGGTTTCTGCTTTGGAACTAGAAAGATTCCATTTAAGATTGTAAAACCTGCTGCTAAGTCAATTATTGTAGCTAAAGCTATTGCTAAGGGTAAAAATAAGATGACAATTAAGTGGATTAAGGTTAAGGGAGCTAACAAGTACGTGGTTTATGGAGCTATGTGTAACAGACACGGAAAGAGCGTTAAGAGTAAGAAACTTGCCACAATTAAGAGTGGAAAGAAATTAAAATACGTTAAGAAGAAATTAAAGAAGGGTATCCCTTATAAGTTCTACGTAGTAGCTTACAAGAATAATAAGAAGTTAGCTAAGAGTAAAGTAGCTCATGCAATTGCAGGAAATTATTATAAGAAATACAGCAATGTTAAATCTATTAAGGTTAAGAAGAAAAAGATAACTATCAAGAAGGGTAAGACAGCTAAGATTAAAGCAAAGATTAAGACTTTCAAGAAGAAGAAATCTTTAACTAAAGGACATGCATCTATGTTCAGATATCTTTCAACTAAGAAATCTGTAGCTAAGGTTAATAAGAAGGGTAAAGTTAAAGGTCTTAAGAAAGGAACATGTACTGTTTATGTTCAGGCTGTAAACGGTATGTGGGTTAAAGTAAAAGTTAAAGTTAAATAGTATTAAAACAATAAATTATGGCGTCTATGTTAACATAGGCGCCATTTTTTGCTATAATTAATCTAACAGATTTCGGAACAATTAAATATTTAAAAGGAAAAACAGGGAATATTTTATATTTCCAGATCGGAGGAACTATGTGGAATTATAATAACTTATTGCCGACATTGATGATGCTTTTAGTAATCTACATGTTTTATATAACTAGCCCCAGATTACCTATCAGAAGCAGATATTCTTTCGTGGGCATGATGATTATAGAAATAGTAACTATGGGCGTGGATATGACTGCGTCTAAAATAGATGAGCATTTTAAAAACTATTCATTAGGCGTAGTATATTGGGTTAATATATTATATTTTGTGTTATTCTTTATCCGCGTGCTGATGTATTTTTTATTGACATTAAATATGTTAGGTTACAATGTTTCTAGCAGAAAATCACTGTGCATCAGTCTTTCAATTATTCACTTAATGTTCCAGGGGATAGTTATTTCAACTTATTGGACCAATGCAATGTTTAAGATAACAGATAAGGGTTATGTTAAAGGCCCTTATTACAATATACTATATATTCACGCATTGTTTTTCCTATTAGTTACATTGGTTATGATGGTAGTAGGAAAAAGTAAATCAAGTAGTCGCAGAAAGATTATTGTTGGCGTATCTGTAGGAATTATGATTCTAGCTTACTTTATTAGGATGCTTTTCCCTGAATATCTGGTTATGGATATGTTCTATATGATTAGTATTCTAATTGCATATCTAGAGTTTGAAAATCCTGAATTTTATCTTAACAGTAAAACCGGATTATTTCACAGCGACAGCATGGCTATTTTAATAGATGAGTGGAATGAGGTAACTAAATATAAAATAGTTAGTTTTATTATCAGAGGATATAGTAAAAACAGGGAGGCCTATGGTACTGCCCAGATAGATAAGGCTTTAGCTCAAATATCCATATTTCTTAAAAAAGAGTTTAAAGGTAAGCAATGTTTCTATTTAAGAGATGGAAAGTTTGCTGTTATAACTAGAAAAGATGATGTAAATGACATTATAAAAAAAGTAAAAGACAGATTTGAGAGCGCTTGGTATGCAGAAAAGACTGAGATGTTTTTAGATGTGGGATTTGCCATTTACGATTCTGAATTTAATAAGTCTTCTAACTTTATTATGGAGGCATTGCGTGATAGTTTAAATGAAGCATCAGTTCAGGGACGTGGAATCGTAAAGATTTCTAGAAAGACAATGGATAAGATTTCCAGACTTTCAGCTGTTAAGGTGGCCCTAGAAAAGGCGATGGATGATTACAGTGTGGATGTTTTCTTCCAACCGGTGGTAAGCACAGAGGATTTTAAGGTTGTGGGAGCTGAGGCATTAGTTAGAATATATGACGGTGTTATAGGGGAGATAAGCCCTGAAGAGTTTATCCCAATAGCTGAGAAAAAGGGTAATATCACACGCCTAGGACATCAGGTGTTTGAAAAGGCATGTAATTTTTATAGTAAGTACGGCGAAAAAATGGGACTTAAATGGATTAACATAAATGTATCGCCAGTCCAGTTTAAAAATAGAAATCTTCTAATGGATTTTGAAAGAATACTTTCAAAGTATAATATCAATCCTAATAAAATTTGTTTAGAGATAACAGAGAAAAATGTTATTGATGCAGATATTTTAAAGAATACAATGGAAAAATTTGTGGAGAAAGGATTTAGATTTTCACTAGATGATTACGGTAGTGGATATTCCAATGCCATAAGCTTACTTACATATCCATTGTCCAATATAAAGGTTGATAAAGAAATCGTAAATTCCTACTTTAAGAATAGAACCGATTTATTAGAATCCGAGGTTAAAATACTAAAGGGAATGGAGATGACCATAACAGCCGAGGGCGTGGAGACAAAAGAGATGGCTGAGAAGCTAAAAGAACTAGGCTGTAATTATCTTCAGGGATTCTATTTTTCAAAACCGCTAAGCATAGAGGAATTTGTGGAAAGGTATAATTTAAAAAAATGATAATTGGCCAGCCCTTGGTTAAAACGTTCTAGATTTTTAAAAATAGTATTTAAATTTTATTAAACATATGCTTTTATAAGAAATTAGTATATATTAAAATTGAGTTTATGTGAAATGAAGGAGAAAGTTTTAATGAAAATGAAAAGGGTAGTGGCTCTTGTGACTCTTGTAGCCACGGTATTATGTGCGGCAATGGGCCATATGGTTTATAAGCAGATTAATAAAGAATCTAGCGAATTTAAAACATATGCGCTAAAGAAAAATGACATTGAAGAACTTAAAAAAGCAGCAGATAAGGACGGAAAAACAGCTGCTAAAATGGTTAATAGTCTAAAGGGTGATGACTATGAATTAGCCCTTAACACAGTACTTAAGAAATACTATAGTGGCAATGGCGATAATTCTAAATTAAAAGAGTTTGAGAGCCTGGTTGACAGCAGATCAAAAGTGACTGTGGCTAATTATAAGGAGGCAAAAAAGGAGAGGGAGAATGCTAAAAATCTAAAGTATGCTCCTAATACATCTATTCTAACTTTTAGTGCCGATAAAGACCCTAAGCAGATAAAGAAAATAGTGGAGGATCAGTACGGAGAGTGTCGCTATATTCATAAGTGTAGTGATGGAAGTTATTTAGTAAATACTAAAAACATCGGATTAACATCTAAAAAAGCAGCCGATGCATATAAATCTTATAGCGAGACTAAGACATCTGAAGTAAATGGATTAGTATATCAGACTGGGGAAGCCTGGGATATGATTAATGATACATATCGCTATAACGAATATTATCTAAGTCACTTAAATGTAGGAGAGGCTTGGGAATATATAAATAGTCGCCAGCATAATAAGGTTAAGGTTTGTATTATTGACGGTGACGGAATTGATATTAATACTAATGTTGATTTAAAGAATGTATCAAATAAGAATCAGTCTATAGTATATAATGGAGATGGTTCATCTTATAAAATGACTGATTTAAATAAGAGTTTTGATACTAATAATATGCATATGATTAACTGCGCAGGACTTATTGCAGCGCAGTCTAACAATAATATTCAGGTGGCAGGCGTTGGAGCAGGCACTGACAATAGCATTGTGGATTTAGTGAATGTAAAGATTGAACTAACTGTTGATAAGATTGCCCTAGGTATAGATTATGCTACTAATATCGGAGCTAAGGTGGTTAACATAAGTTTATTCCACGTGGGAACCTACGATTACGAGAAACAGGCAGTTGATAGATTTACTAACAGTGGTGGAACTGTAGTGGCAGGAGCCGGAAATAACGGAGCAGACCTAGATGGTTATCCATCAGATTATTCCAATGTAATTTCTATTATGGCTACTAATGAAGATAAAACTAAACGAGGAAGCAGTAACTTTGGTTGGGAATGCGACTTCTGTGCACCGGGAACTAACATAGCAGTTTGTGGCCCTGGGGACAGTGTTTGGATTACCAACGGAACATCTATGTCATCGCCAATAGCAGCAGGAACAGTGGCAATGATGTACAGCGTAAATCCTAATTTAACAGAGAGCAAGGTTCATGAAATCTTAAGAAATACAGCTTATGACTTAGGCGATAAAGGAAGAGATTATTATTTTGGCTATGGTATGATTAATGCAGGTGTAGCAGTAAAAACTGCAGGAGGTGCTAATAACGTAACTACTCAAAAGCCTACACAGGCACCAACTCAGGCACCAACTCAGGCACCTACACAGGCTCAGACTCAGGCGCCTAAGACTATTGCAGATGGTGTGGAAATTAACGGCTTCCAGATTAATAAAAAAGTTGGCGGAATGAGAACGCTTTATTCAGTGGATTCAAAAATTAATTCAAAGAAAGTGACAGCATCAGGACTTATCTATTCTAGAGATAATTCTATTAATGATAATCAGATGGTGCTTGTAAACAGCGATAAGGTAAAAGCTTTTGACAGCACAGATTCCCTAGGCCGATATAATAAGGTTTTATCTGATTCACAGCTGGCTACAACTTACGGAAGAACAATGAAGTTTGTAAATCAGGATGTGAGAGAATATACAGATACTTGGAAAGTTAGAGCTTATGCTAAGTTAGAAGATGGAAGTTATGTATATTCTAAGGTGAAGACATATACTGTGTCTGCCATTGCAAACGAGATTTATAATTACAATGGCGTATCTGCAGAACTTAAAAATTATATTAGAGAAACAATTTTAAACAAAATAAAATAATTAAAGCAGCCTTTATAGAGTTCTAAATTCTATAAAGGTTGTTTTTATGTAAATCTTTGTAAAATTCTATTGAAAAAAAAGTAGGAAGTGATAAGGTATAACGTGTACGATACAAATATAAAGAATAGTTTTGGTTTTGTGGAGGAGAAAGAATGGATATTTTTATAAATTTTGTGATTTTGATTGTAGGCTTCGCAGCCTTGATTAAAGGAGCAGATTGGTTTGTTGATGGCAGTTCAGGAATTGCTAAAATATTTAATGTGCCTGGAGTTATTATTGGACTTACCATTGTGGCCCTAGGAACTAGCGCACCGGAGTTAGCGGTAAGTACATCCGCTGCCATAAATGGCTCAAACGAGATTGCTCTAAGTAATGTAGTGGGTTCTAATCTTTTTAACACATTAATAGTTTTAGGTGTGTGTGCTGTTATCTATAAATTGCCGGTAGATAAGGATATTATAAAAAGAGATATGCCGCTTAATCTATTAGTTACAATAATTATGTTGGTATTAACTACTATTCCCCTTTGGACTAGCAATAATATCTTAAATAGAAAGATGAACGAAAATGTAGGCGAGGTTAGCAGAATTGTGGGACTTATTTTACTTGCGATTTTCATTGGCTACCTTATTGTGCTAATAAGACACGCAATTAAAAATCCTGTGGAAGAAAAAGAGGGAGAAAAAAAGCCGGTTTGGTTATGTATTCTTCTTATACTAATCGGAGTAGGATTAATCGTCGGTGGCGGTGAGGCAGTAGTTCACGGTGCTAAAAATATTGCTAAGGCATTTGGTATGTCTGAGACATTAATTGGCTTAACTATCGTGGCATTTGGAACATCACTTCCAGAACTGGTAACTTCCGTAGTGGCAGCTACTAAGAAGCAGACAGGAATGGCTGTGGGAAATGTTATTGGATCAAACCTATTTAATATTTTATTTATCCTAGGTTTATCATCTACTATTCATCCAATAGCAGTGAACATGGCATCTGTCTTTGACATGATTATCCTAACAGTTGTGGCAATAACAGTTTATCTAATGTCAGTTAGAAAGCATACTATCAGTCGAGGAAAGGGAATTATTTTAATTTTAATATATGCTGCAGATATGGTATTTGCAGTTATGCGATAAGAAAAAATATATGGTCGCCAGCTTTTTATAAGTTGGCGGCCTTTTAAATTCTCACAAACCCTTCATAAATAATTGTTTATTACGCTAATTTTTGCTATAATCGGAATAAGGTGTGTTTTTGCGCCTTTTTTAAGAAATATTCTACACTTAGAGGAGCTTGAAATGAAAAAATTAATTAAGAAAATACTTAGACCTATTTATAGAATATATAAGAACGGTGCCATTGGAAGAAAGATGAGAAGCAATATGACACCGAACTTTGAATTTCAGTGCGTAAATAATAAGATTATCTGTAAGGCTAAGACAGATAAGAAGTTTGCATATAACATTATTATAGGAGATAAGAAATATATTGTTTATAAGAATGGAGCTAAGCTTCCGCTTAATAAGCAGACTTTAAAGGATATTAGAGATTATAATTTTACTGCCACAGCTTGGGGATATCATATGCTTATGAAATACCAGGGAGAAGAGTGCGGAGTTAATATTTCAGAAGATAGATTTATTGTATTAGAAGAGAAGACTTATCCTGTTTCTAACAGAAAATATATTGACCTTTCATTTCACAGAAAAGGGGATGATTTAGTCCTAAGTACAGATATTATCAGTGCAGATAAAAAGGATGATGAAGTAAGACTTGTAATCGCTAACAGAGCGTATAAGATATTAGATAAAATTCATGTAAAGAAGAATAAAGCTATTATAAAAAATGTAGATGAGTTTTTCGAGGAGCATGATTTATTAAGACTATTTTTTATTTCAGACAATCAAGTTTTAAAGGCTGTAGCTAAACCTTTCGAGGACGAGAAAGTTAAGACTACATTCTATTTTGATTTTGTAAATATTAAAAAGAAACTAAGAGATTATAAATATGACACACCGGCATTGGAAAATCCTGTACCGGCTATGCTTAAGGGATATAAGAGACTTAAGACAGTTAAGTTTGAGGCTAATAATAATACATTAGTATTAACATTTAAAAAGAAATATAAGAATTGTAAATTTAATTTATATCTTAAGAGCTTAAAGACTAACGATGTAGAGTTAGTAGTGGAGAAAGACTTAAAGAAGAAGCTAATAATTGATAATTTAGATGAGATTTTAGATAGAGAGATTAACTTCATTGACAGATATGTTTTAGAATATGAGGTTAAAAATGTTAACGGAAAAGTCGTTGATAAAAACTGGTTAAAGATTGCTAAAGTTAAAACTAGAAATATTGATGACTATAAGTTAATGGAAGCTCATGATAACAGATTAGGCTTTTTAGATAATCAGATATTGGTAGTGGAAAATGTTAATAACCACTTTACATACGATGAGGTTTATGATTTCGATTTAACTAATCACACATTCTCAACAGACCTAGAGGTTATCAATGATGAGGATGGAAATATTTTATTAGATTTATCCATCTATTCATTGCTTTCTAGAATTAAGAGTTTCAATATTTATTTAGAAGATAAGTATATGAATGAAAGCTTTAACTTATTTGAAAAAAAACTTGATACACCTGAGAAAATTGTTGAGATGAAGGTTCCACTGGATATTGAAAAGATTAAAAATTATTTATATTACAATGCCAGATTAAATTTTAAAATCGGTATTGAGTATATTGGCGATTATAAAGAGTCAGGCTTTTTAACTAAGAAAAAGGGAACATACAGTGTTGAGGACAGATATTTATATAGACTTGATTTAGAGGATGATTTAGTTATCTCATTCTATATTGGAGCTAATATTTATAACCTTAACGTTTGGCATACTTCAGTGGATGAGTATAAGAAGGGCGTAAAATTCCAGACTGGCAGAGAGAAATACTTTGAGACATTGAAGGGTGAGGATGCCGATGAGAAGATGATCTTCTTTGAGGCTAACTTAGGAAAGAACTATACAGGAAATCCTAAATACTTATATGAGTATATGATTAGCCATGATGAGTATAAGGACTTTAAGTTTGTTTGGGCTTATCCTGATGTAAATACAGATAAGATTCCTGGAAATCCTACTCTTGTTGAGCGAGGAACAGCAGATTACTTCTACTATTTAGCTAAGGCTAAATATTGGGTAAACAACATCTTATTCCCTGTTAAGGAGAAGAGACACGACACTATTTATCTACAGACTTGGCACGGAACTCCGCTTAAGAAGTTGGGGTTTGACATTGAGTGCGAGGGACCTGAGAAGCAGGCTTTCGGAAACTTATATAAAGAGAGTAAGAACTGGGATTACTTCCTAACTGACAATGATTATGGTGAGGAGAAACTGGTTAACGCATTTAGATTTAAGAAGCATGTTATTAAAAAGGGTTATCCAATTAATGATATCTACCATGTGGATGAGTTAAAGAATAATGCCATTAATAAGCTTCACAAGGAATATCCTGTTACAGAGAAAAAACAGGTTATCCTATATGCTCCTACTTGGAGAGATTTACAGGGTGACTATGTAAGAGGTTACGATTTCAGCTTACCATTTGATGTGGAAGAACTATACGAGAAGTTCTCAGATAAGTACGTTATCTTAGTTAAGCTTCATCACTTGATAGCTGACAGTCTTGAGATTGACGAGAAGTATAAGGACTTCTTAATCAATGTCAGCGACAAAGAGGATGTTATGGAATTATTATGTGTGACAGATGTGTTAATTACAGATTATTCCAGCGTATTCTACGATTTTGCCAGCGCTAAAAAGCCTATATTATTCTATATGTACGATTTAGATGAGTACATCAATGAGACTAGAGGATTATATGTGGGAGTTGAGACTCTTCCTGGCCCAATTATTGAAAATAAGAATGATTTAGTTAAGGCTATAGAAAATATAGAGCAGTATAACTATGACAATAGCGAAAAACTAAGAGATTTCTGCCAGGATATGGCTAAATACTGTAAGGGAACATCATGTAAGGATGTATTAGATATTGTAATTAAGAAAGAAGAGGCATAAATGATTAATGTATTAGTATTTCCATGCGGATCTGAGATAGGACTTGAGGTTCATAATGCAATGAAGTTTGATAAGCATATTAATCTCGTGGGATTAAGCTCAGTACCATGTCATGCGAAGATGGTTTATAAGAATTATATTGAAGGTATTTCATTTATCAATGATCCTAATTTTATCAGCGAGCTAAATAAGATTATCGATGACAATGACATTGATATCTTAGTGCCGGCTTATGATGATGTAATTTTATTCCTAGCCCAAAATGAGGATAAGGTTCATTGTAAATTAGCTACATCTAAGTATGAGACTTGTGATATTGCCAGATCTAAAAAGAAGACTTATGAAATCTTAAAGGATGAGGCTTTCACACCTAAGATGTACGATATTGATGATATTAAAGAGGAAGATCTTCCATTATTTGCTAAGCCTGATATCGGGCAGGGTTCTCAGGGGGTTACTAAGATTGAGTCAATGTATGACCTAGAGAAAATCAGACCTGTGGCAGATGAATATGTTATTTCAGAAATGCTTCCAGGTGAGGAGTACACTATCGATTGTTTCACTAACAGAAAAGGTGAATTACTAGTAGCTTCAATGCGCCAGAGAAAGAGAATCAGAACCGGCATCAGCGTGAATTCTATAACATATGAGACACCGGATGAGGTTATGGATATTGCTAAGAGAATTAATGATAAATTTGAGTTTGACGGAGTTTGGTTCTTCCAGGTTAAGGAGGACAACGACGGAAACTTTAAGATTTTAGAGATGGCTCCACGTGTGGCAGGTAGTATGTCTACTAGCCGTGTTCGCGGATTTAACTTTATCCTAAACACTGTATATCAGAAGATGGGATATGATGTAAGTGCTATTCCACATTTAATTAAGACAGCTGAGGTGGATAGAGCCTTTTCTAATAAATACTATTTAGATATTGAATATGATACAGTTTACATTGATTTTGACGATACAGTGACATATAAAAATACTGTAAATGTGGAGACAATTGCATTTATTTATCAGTGTCAGAACAAAGGAAAGAAGCTTATTCTTCTAACTAGACACGAGAAGGAAATATATGATTCATTAAAGAAGTATCATATTGATAAGGATGTCTTTAGTGATATTATTCACATAAAGGATGAGACTTTAAAGAGCGACTATATTGAAAGCGAGAAAGCTATTTTTATAGATGACTCATTTAGAGAGAGAAAGGATGTATCCGAAAAATGCAATATACCAGTATTTGACTGCGATGGTATAGCTGCATTGATGGATTGGAGGTATTAAAAAATGGGAAAGATATTTGTAACTAAGCCTAGTATTCCTGATTATGAAGAGTACTGTGAGGAAATTAAATCAATTTGGGAAACAATGCATATTACTAACTTCGGACCACAGTATCAGAAGTTTGTTAAAGCTATTAAGGATAGATACAATTATGAAAACGTTGATTTTCAGTGTAACGGACATATGTCTCTTCAGAATATTTTATCTTGTTTAGAGCCAGGTGAGATAATCACAACTCCGTTTACATTTATTTCGACTACATTGGCAATAAAAAATGCTGGACACACACCAGTATTCTGCGATATTAAAGAGGATGATTATAACATCGACCCTGATAAAATCGAGGCGTTGATAACAGATAAGACAGTGGCTATTGTGCCGGTTCACGTTTATGGTTCACCTTGTGAAGTGGAAAAGATTCAGGCCATTGCAGATAAATATAACTTAAAGGTGGTTTATGATGCAGCTCACGCTTTTAATGTTAAGTATAAGGGTGAGGATATCGGATGTTTCGGTGATGCGTCAATGTTTAGTTTACATGCCACAAAGGTATTTAACTCTATTGAGGGTGGAATGATAGTTTCAAAGACTAAGGAGATGCTAGATGAGGTTATCTCTAGATCAAACTTCGGTATCAGCGATGCTCTTACAGTTTATGACGGAGTTAACTCTAAGATGAATGAATTCAGCGCATCTATGGGATTAGTTAACCTAAGATATTTAGATAAAAACATTGAAAAAAGAAAGAAGATTACCGAGAAATATGATGAATTATTAGAATCAGTAGAGGGAATCAAACTTCTTAAAAGAAGAGATGATGTGGTATATAATTATGCCTACTATCCTGTATTGATTGAAAAAGACGGCGTAGATGGTGGCGATTTACTAAACTATCTAGAAAAGTCTGATGTTTACGCTAGAAGATATTTCTATCCGGCTGCAAATGAAATGCCATTATTTAAGGGTATGGGAGATACACCAATCGCATACAATGCGTCATTAAATATGGTTTGCCTTCCAATTTATGCAGATTTAACAGATCAGGAAGTACAGATGATTTCTGACTTAGTTAAGAAATTTTTTCAATAAAAATAATTACTTAAATGATAAGCTAGGAGGAAGAAGTGAATAGAGATAATAATGTAACTCTTTCAGTAGTAGTTCTAAGTTATAATAATGAGCAATATGTATACGACTGCTTAAGTTCAATTGCCAATCAAGGAATTGATTCTTATGAAGTGTTGGTAATAGACGATTCAAGTACGGATAATTCTGTGGAAATTATCGAGGATTTTATTAAGGACCATCCACAGTTTCAGTTGATTCAAAAACCTAATTCAGGTGGAGCAATTTCATCACAGATAGGTATTGCTAAGGCTAGAGGAAAATATTTAGCATTGGTAGATTCTGATGATATCGTAGCTGACAATGCATATAAAAAGCTTATAAAGAGAATAGAGGAGGACGGTTCAGATTTTGCATCTGGTCTTCCAATGAAGATGGTAAACGGATTTATGCATAAATTCCTAAACTCCAGCAATGAGAGAAATGTCTTCGTGGAAAATCGAGTTCTGTCCACACCTCAGGAATTAGAATCATATACTAATCAGGTATTCTACTGGAATGCGGTATATAATACAGAATTTTTGAGAACTAATAAAATAGAGATGCCTGCTAACTTATTGATTGCAGATAGAATTTTTGTTTACAAGGCAGCGATGCGCGCCAAGAAAATAAGCGTTATCAATGACGTGGTTTACTACTGGAGAAAGAAGGAAAATAGTGATAAGATTTCCATCACTGACCAGACTGCAGAGTTCCATATGATAGCGGACAGATGCGATTCCTTCCAGGCACAGATTAAACTTTGTATTCAGGAATTTAAGAACAATATAAAATATAATAAGGCAATTTGGGAGCACAGCTTTGTCAGACTTTACTATCCATTGTATGATATTGCAGATCCTGAAAATGAAGCGAAGGATTACAAGGATTTCAAGGAAGCTTGCGAGCGTTACAGAAATTTCTTGTTACAGTATAAAGCTTTCTTCATTCATTTAATTGCTAATTCAGATATTCCTGTTAATTCTAAGTATATAACAGAGAGAATTTTAACAAAGCATTATAAGCAGTTATATAATTTTATTGCTGATGATATGCAGTTTGAGGATATTGACCCACAGACATTAGACATTAATGTTTACAATACTCTTCTAAGAAACAGACAGCTTATTTCAGTTAAGGATGTGGTAGAAGAGGGAGATAAGAGATTTATCAATTTCCAGATTTTAGTGGGAACAGAAGATAGAGATGAAATCAATATCGAGGAAGTATTTGTTTACAACAGATATTTCAGACAGGATAAGATTAAGCTAGAGTATGATGAGATAAAGAGAAGAGTAGATATCACAGATTTACCGGATGGTACATATGTAATCCATATTATCTGTAATCTACGCGGTGAGAGACAGTATTATACTCCGGCTGTAAAAGAAGAACTAGCGAAGGTTAACACCTATAGATTTGGTGAGAAAATCATAACATATAATACTCAGTCAGCTATATTGACATTGCAGAAAAAGAACAGATTTACAATGCTTCATTTAAGTGAAGATGAGTACTTACTAGGTGTTAATTATCCTGAAGATATTAAAGATATTTTCTTCTTCAATGTTAAAGAAAATATTAGAATTCCAGTTGAAAAACAGAAGGATTTCTATAAGATAGATCTTACTAAATTGCCAGAGGGCGATAACGTTATGATTTATAAAAATAGCGATGATATGTACACAACAGTGAGAAGACTTGAGTTCTCAAACAGTGCAATGGATAAAGAAGCTATGGACAGAATAATAACACGTGGTAAGATTGAAATAGAGATTGAACCGGATGAAAACGAAGAAACTAAAAGCGTAGAAGCTAGCGAGTAGGAGGTAGCTATATGAAGGGAATTATTTTAGCAGGTGGAAGCGGAACTCGCCTATACCCTCTAACTAAGGTTACTAGTAAACAGCTATTGCCAGTTTACGATAAGCCAATGATATTTTATCCTCTATCCACGTTGATGTTAGCAGGAATAAAGGATATTTTAATTATCTCCACACCACAGGACTTACCTAACTTTAAGAAGTTGTTAGGCAAAGGTGAGAGATTTGGAATCAACTTATCTTATGCAGAGCAGCCATCACCGGATGGATTGGCTCAGGCATTTATTATCGGTGAGGATTTTATTGGCGATGACAGATGTGCCATGATTTTAGGAGACAATATTTTCTATGGCCACGGATTAGTTAAGAGACTAAAGAAGGCTTATGAAAATAAGGATAGAGCTACAATCTTTGGATATCTAGTAGATGATCCGGAGAGATTCGGAATAGTAGAATTCGATGAAAACCATAAGGTTATTTCATTAGAGGAAAAGCCGGAGGTTCCTAAGTCAAACTTTGCTGTGGCCGGATTATATTTCTACGATAAGCATGTAGTGGAAATGGCTAAGAAGGTTAAACCAAGTGCCAGAGGCGAGTTAGAGATTACAGATTTAAATAAGTTATATTTAGAAAAAGACTTATTAGATGTAGAATTATTAGGAAGAGGTCACGCTTGGTTAGACACAGGTACAATGGATTCTCTTTTAGATGCTTCTAACTTTGTTAAGCAGATTCAGAATATTCAGGGAATTATCATTTCAGCTCCAGAGGAAATAGCTTATAACAATGGTTGGATTGATGATGAACAGATTAAAGAGGCTATAGAAATGTATGGAAAATCTCCATACGGCGAGCATCTTCAGAAAGTATTAGATAAAAGTATTTTTTAGGAATATAAATTCCGGAAAGGTTTTAAAATGAAAATTTTAGTAACAGGTGGAGCAGGATTTATCGGAGGAAATTTCATTCACTATATGGTGGATAAGTATCCGGATGATATGATTGTAAATTTAGATTTATTAACTTATGCAGGAAACTTAGAGACATGTAAGCCGGTAGAAGATAAACCTAATTATAAGTTTGTTAAGGGCGATATTGCCGACAGAAAATTTATCTTTGATTTATTTGAGAAAGAAAAATTCGATGTGGTAATTAATTTTGCCGCTGAGTCACATGTAGATAGAAGTATCGAAGATCCTGGAATTTTCGTACAGACTAATGTAACAGGAACTACAGTATTAATGGATGCTTGTGTAGAGTATGGCATAAAGAGATATCATCAGGTATCAACAGATGAAGTTTATGGTGATCTACCATTAGACAGACCTGATTTATTCTTTACAGAGACTACACCATTACACACATCAAGCCCATATTCCAGTTCTAAGGCGTCAGCAGATTTATTCGTAATGGCATACCACAGAACTTATGGATTGCCAGTGACAATCAGTAGATGTTCTAACAACTACGGACCTTA
The DNA here is from genome assembly GCA_902783775.1 of uncultured Lachnospiraceae bacterium. Classification (GTDB taxonomy): domain Bacteria; phylum Bacillota; class Clostridia; order Lachnospirales; family Lachnospiraceae; genus Eubacterium_G. The sequence goes on along the minus strand of CACZSI010000027.1, from coordinate 4,053 downwards.
CCAGTTCCCAGAGAAGTTAATTCCATTAATGATTTCTAGAGCTTTGGCAGATGAGTCATTGCCAGTATATGGAGACGGAGCTAACGTAAGAGATTGGTTACACGTATATGATCACTGTGTAGCAATCGACTTAATTGTGAGAAACGGAAAAGTCGGAGAAGTTTATAACGTAGGTGGCCACAATGAGCGCAGCAACCTAGAGGTAGTAAAGACTGTATTAAGAGCGTTAGATAAACCAGAGAGTTTAATCGAATTCGTGGAAGATAGAAAAGGACATGACAGAAGATATGCCATCGATCCTGAAAAGATTGAGACAGAGTTAGGCTGGAAGCCAACTTATAACTTTGACACAGGAATTCAGCAGACAATTCAGTGGTACTTAGATAATAAAGAATGGTGGGAGAATATCATCTCCGGAGAATACCAGAATTATTTCGAGAAAATGTATAACATGAAATAAGGAGGAACTATATGCAAAAAAAACTATATTCAATCATAGTAGCAATTGCTTTACTATTTAGTATTATTCCGCTTTCCACTCAGTCTGTTAAGGCTGGTGTAGCAGATGATACTATTATAATTAACTTAATAAAAGAGGGAGACTCTACAGTAAGTAAGAGTATATCATTTTCTGTAAATGATATAGCCACAATGCCAGAAAAACCTGAGTGCGGTAAAGTTTATAGAGATAATAATATATTATATTTTATAGCACCGGATGTTAATTATATAGAAAAGAATGGTTTAACTGTAGAAGATAAGATTTATGGAGCTTGTAAAAAAGAGGAAGATTATTATTGGTATTTTCCTAATGAAGCAATAGAAGTATCAGTGGGAGAAACTAATATTACATTAGTATATGATGATATTCTATTTAAAGTTACTCCAAAGGATAATATATATACTATAAAAAATAGTGGAGAGTTACCTGTAGCAGGAGAATTTACAGTTTTAAATAACTGGAATGACAGAATGCCTACTAATATTAAGTTCACTTATTCAGGCGGATACTTAGAAAGTAAGGGCAACAAAATTCCATTTAGTGTATCGGCTAATGGAACAGATGTAGAGGCTAAAAAGACAGTTACAGTAGAAGCCCCTGGCGGAAAGAGTAATTTAAAAGTGGATATGCCAATCTACATAAATGCATATGATAAAATGCCTGCAGGTGAGTATGTAGCAAAATTATCATATACATGGGATATGAGAACTGATGAGGGATTAATGGAATATCCAGATGCTTTAAATCCTACAGGAAACGGTGTTATCACTCTAAAGTTAAGTATTCCGGAAAAGGGAAGTAAAGTGCCTGCTAGTGTTAAATATAATGATGCATTTATGACTAAGATGACTACTGTAGGAAAGAGAGGAATCAAACTTTCTTGGAATAAAATAAAAGGCGTAGATGGATATCAAGTATTTTTTTCTAGATGTAATCATGATGGTAAGGTAGAGGCAAAGAAATTTTACAAGGTCAATGCTAGTACAGCGACAAGCTGGGTTAGTAAGAAATTAAAGAAAAATATTGCATATAAAGCGTTTGTAAAAGCCTTTGTTGTAGAGAATGGACACAAAAAGTTTGTTAAGACAAGTACTATTTCCCATGCATTTACAGGAGGCGGAAACAAGAAATATACTAATGCTAAGGACTTAAATCTTAAGAAGAATAACATTAAAGTTAAGGTAGGAAAGAAAGCTAAGATTAAAGGAAGCGTTATAAAATTAGATTCTGAAAAGAAATTAATTTCAAAACGTCATACACCTAAACTACGTTTTGTCAGTGACGATAAGAGAATTGCCACTGTATCTAAGAAAGGTGTAGTTAAGGCTGTTAAGGCTGGAAATTGCTATATCTATGTTTTCACTCACAATGGAATAGCTAAGAAAGTTAAAGTAAATGTTAAATAATTATTTAAAAGATCATGGCCAATGCTGTGATCTTTTTTTGTGCCTAAAAACTAGAAATATTGTCAGAATGCAGTATAATTATATTTATAGAGAGTTCGGAATAATTAAATATTAAGGAGGTTGTTATGGTTAGATTTAGAAAAATTATGGCAATTCTTTTAGTGCTTGCGCTATCATTATCATTTAATGCCGGGGCAATTACTAAAAATGTGTATGCTAAAGGAAAAGTTAAAAAGATAACTGTGCCTAAAAGCGCTACTGTGACTGTTGGTAAAACCAAAACCATAAAAGTGAAGATAAAAACTTCAGGAAAGATTTCTAAGAAATATACTGTTAAGGTGTCAAAAAAGAAAATCGTAAAGATTACTAAGAAATCTAATGCAATTAAGGTTAAGGGATTAAAAGCAGGAACTGTTAAGGTTACTATTAAGTCAAAGGCTAATAAAAAGAAGAAAAAAACTATTACCATTAAAGTAGTTAAAGCAGATGTAAGTCTTAACATAAAGCAGGTTACCAATAAGGTTTACAGATTACAGTTTTCTAAGAAGGTTAGTTTAACTGCGGACAAGGTTACTATAGATGTAAAGTCTCAGAAATCCGGCAGCTATTTAGAGCAGCTGAAACTACAAGATTTATCAACTACTGATAGTAAGGAATTCACAGCTGTTGTAAAAGATGATGATTACGCCATTGCCAATGGTAGATTTATAAAATTTACTATTAAAGGTGTAAATAAAAAAGATATTGTAAAAGAGATTGAGGCCTATGCACCTAGAAGAGACCGCTTTTATGAAGTGGTTACGAAAAACTATGTTAATACAAATATTTATGATGTAGTAGGATTTTATTCCATCACAGGAACTGCCTTTGGAAAGATTAAGAGCGTAAAGGGACTTCCGGCAGGAATTAAGTATAGAAAATCTGGAGAGAATATTGTATTTGAAGGAACTATCAATAAGACTGGCGTTTATAAATGCGATATGGAAGTCGAGGACGAGAAGGGTAACGTTTATAATTTCAGAGAAGTATTCTTAATTGGAAGTGATAAAGAAATCGTCACATATTCATCTAAGGTTACGGTAGGATTCCAGGATGGCAGCGGTGCTTATGTAAGCGGCTATTCATACATTTACGTTTTCGGTGGAAGCGGAATCTATAATACTTTCGTAACCAATGATGGCGGAGTGTACGCTTCAGATGTAGAGGATGAAGGCGAAGGAAATTATACATGGGGATATACAGTAAATAGCGCCGGTAATAAAAAGGGAAGCGTAAGTTTCGTGGATGACGTAAACAGTTCTGTAAAGACAGTTTCCACATCAGAAATCGAAGTTAAAAAGGCTGTTAAAATTTCAGGTAAGGTATTGTCAAAATCAGGAAAGCCAATAACTGGCGCATTGGTATTTGCAGATACTACTCAGAATAGCTATATTGAGGCCAATCGAGTAGCAACATCCAATGAAAATGGAATATATGAAATGTATGTAATCCCAGGAACATATGATATTGCTGCATCATTGAACGATACTTTCTCATACGCATACGATAAGAAGATAAGTGGCAATACTACCATGAATATTACATTGAACTTATATCAGCTGACAATTAAATCGGACAATACAAACCTAGATAATAATATGTTCACACAATGGTATGATAAGAAAACTGATGAAATAATTGAATCAGGTTATATAATGTTTATTAAACCTGGAAAATACGAGATTTACAGTAAGGATACAATATTCCCTAATATGGAATATGAGGCTAATGCCAGCTTTACGTTGGATAAGGACTTAACTGTAACTGCAAAAGTATTGATGAAACATGTGGAAATTCCGGAAATTAAAAAAGGAACCACAACAGTAACAGTGGGAAATAAGTATAAGTATTATAAATTCGTACCTATAATATCTAAGACATATACTATAGAGTCATCTAGCTACACAGACCCGGCAATTCTACTTTTAGATGCAGATGGCAACGATATAGATTATGATGATAATAGTTCAGGAAATGAATTCTCAGTTTCACATTACTTTACCGCAGGGAAGACATATTACATAGCATTATTAGACTGGATGGGAAATCCGGCTACATATGATGTGATTATAAAATAGGTTTTTAGAAGGCCAGCGTTGATTAATT
>CACZSI010000026.1 GCA_902783775.1 uncultured Lachnospiraceae bacterium | reverse complement strand
TGATGACTACGGTATCGCTTGTTGTGTATCTTCAATGAGAATCGGTAAGGAAATGCAGTTCTTCGGAGCTAGAGCTAACCTTGCTAAATGTTTATTATACGCTATCAACGGTGGTGTTGATGAGAAGACTAAGGTTCAGGTAGGACCTAAGTATAGACCAATCACATCAGAATACCTTGACTTCGATGAAGTTATGGAGAAATTCGAAGACATGATGAAATGGTTAGCAGGTGTATACGTAAATGCACTTAACATTATCCACTACATGCATGATAAGTACTGCTATGAGAGAATCCAGATGGCTTTACATGATGCACACGTTAAGAGATGGTTCGCAACAGGTGTTGCTGGACTTTCAATCGTAGCTGACTCACTTTCAGCTATCAAGTATGCTAAGGTTAAGACAATCAGAGATGAAGACGGATTAGTAGTAGACTATGAGACAGAGGGAGAATTCCCTAAATATGGTAACGATGATGACAGAGTTGACGAGTTAGCAGTAGAAATCGTTAATAAGTTCATGGGATACTTAAGAACACACTATACATACAGAGATGGTATTCCAACACAGTCAATTCTTACAATCACATCAAACGTTACATATGGTAAGAACACAGGTAACACACCTGACGGAAGAAAAGCAGGAGCTCCTTTCGCACCAGGTGCTAACCCACTTCACGGAAGAGATACAAACGGTGCTGTAGCATCATTATCTTCTGTAGCTAAGATTCCATTTATGAACGCACAGGATGGTATTTCAAACACATTTACTATCATCCCTGACGCTCTTGGAAAAGATGACAAGGTATTCGCAGGAGACCTTGATATCGATCTTGGTTTAGATAAATAATTAAAAAGGAATGATTTAGATGGCAACAGGAATTATACATTCACTAGAAAGCATGGGCTCAGTGGACGGACCTGGATTAAGATACGTAGTATTTTTAAAGGGATGTCCTATGAGATGTGCATATTGTCATAATCCTGACACCTGGAGTATGGAAGGTGGAAAGGAAATGACAGTAGATGAAATTCTAGAAGAATTCGAAAAGAAAAGACCATTCTATAAGGATGGTGGAATAACATGCACAGGTGGAGAGCCTATGGTTCAGTTGGAATTTCTTACAGAACTTTTTACTGAAGCTAGACGAAGAGATATACATACCTGTCTGGATACATCAGGAACTATGTTTAGACCTGATGATCCAGAATATCTAAAGAAAGTTGATAAATTATTAGAGGTAACTAGCCTTGTTATGTTGGACATTAAGCACATTGATCCTGTAGAACATGAGAAATTGTGTAAGCGTCCTAATGACAATATTTTAAAATTTGCAGAGTACCTCGATAAGAAAGAAGTTCCAATGTGGATTAGGCACGTGGTTGTGCCTGGAATCACTTTAAATGATGAATATCTATATAAGTTAGGATTATTCATTGGAAAACTTAAGATGGTTCAGGCTCTAGATTGCTTACCTTATCATGAGATGGGTAAACCAAAGTATAAGGAGTTAGGTTTAGAGTATCCATTAGAAGGTGTACCTGCAGCAACGCAGGAACAGGCTATGGAAGCTAGAAATAAGATTTTAGAAGGATTTAAAAAGTCCAGATTGGAATTAACAGATAATTAAGGAGGAAATTATAAAATGGCAGCTAATTCAAAGCAGGTTGATAACTTAGTAGCATTGTTAGATGGTTACGCAGCAGAAGGCGGACATCACTTAAACGTTAATGTTTTAAATAAAGATACATTACTTGACGCTCAGGCACATCCTGAGAAGTACCCACAGCTTACTATCCGTGTTTCAGGATACGCTGTAAACTTCATTAAGCTTACAAAAGAGCAGCAGGATGACGTAATCAGCAGAACATTCCATGCTCAGACAGGTCTATAAGATTTAGTATCTAAAAAATAAATGAGAGCCGGGGTTGCAATTTGCATCCCTGGCTCATATTTTTAAGGACATAAATGGAGGTTATATATGAATAGCATATTATCTAAATTGATTATTTACACAGAATTAAAAAATGATGAGATACTAAAAGGTTTTTCACAGGCTATTACAGTGGCCGAAAATGAAGCCTTATTAGATGATAAAACTAAAGAGAAAGTTATTGAAGATATTTATGGTTATATAAATAAGCTTTTAGTTGTGGCAACTGATTATGGTTTTGATAAGAATCTATGGCACAATTATTTAGTGTACTTAATTATAAATTTAGAAAATCCATTCAGTATAACTTGCGAGAAAACTGGAGCTAGCGATGGCAGTGTTAACCAGTTTGCCCTAAATGATTTCGAAAATATAATGAAATTATTTAACTATGATTTTTCAAAGGTGGAAGAAAATTTAGGAATTGATTGCTTTACCACCCTAACTAGTTATACTTCTATCATTAAGAAAGAATTTATGTATAATAAAAATGTAAGCGAGAAGGTTAGATTTTTAAGTGAAAAGCTAGAAAATATCACTTCTAGTAAGGAGTGCTTTATGCATGTGACAAACTTCTACAGAGATTACGGTGTAGGAATGTTTGGACTTAATAAAGCCTTTAGAATAACTGACGATGGACAGGAAGGTTTTAAGTTATTGCCAATTAACAATATGGATAAGGTGGTATTAGATGATTTAATTGGCTATGAGATTCAAAAGAAGAAATTAGTAGATAACACTGAGGCTTTTGTTAAGGGAAGAAGAGCTAATAACTGTCTTCTTTTCGGTGATAGCGGTACAGGTAAGTCTACTAGCATTAAGGCTATTGTTAATCAATATTATGATCAGGGCCTTAGAATGATTGAGATATATAAGCATCAGTTTAAATATCTGTCAGCATTGATATCAAAAATTAAAAATAGAAATTATAAATTTATAATATATATGGATGATTTGTCTTTCGAGGAGTTTGAGATAGAATATAAATATCTTAAGGCGGTTATTGAAGGCGGAATGGAGACAAAGCCTGATAATATTTTAATTTATGCCACATCCAATAGAAGACATTTAATTAAGGAAAATTGGGAAGACAGAGATGATATGAAGGTTAGCAATGGTCTTCATCATTCAGATACAGTGGAGGAGAAACTATCTTTAGTTCACAGATTTGGTGTTACAATTAGCTATTCTAAGCCTACACCTAAGCAGTATTATGATATTGCCATCAATCTATGTAGAAGGTTAAATGTTACAAAGAGCGATGAGGAGATTATGGCTGAGGCTAATAAGTGGGAACTAAGTCACGGAGGTATTTCCGGGCGAACAGCTCAGCAGTTTGCTGATTATATGGCAGGAATATCTGAGTATCAGGATTAGCAATTAACGTGGAGGATATATGTTTTATAAGGATTATGAGTTAGCAGGTATCGTGGTTAGAGTTATTGAACCAGGTGAGTATATGGTAAGAAAAGGTCGTGACTACGAGACTGATAAGCCCTATGATTTTATAATTCAGGTGGATAAAAATGATATAGAATTTGAAAAGAAAACTGCAATGATGATGGATAAGGATGGGCTTTTAAATTTTTCTGATGATGAGTATCAGTTTAGCGCCATCTACCGTAAGTTTTGCGAGGAAGCTTCTAAGAAAAATATCTTATTATTTCATGGCAGCGCTTTGGAATATCAGGGCGAATGTGTTATAATAACAGCACCGAGTGGAACAGGAAAATCCACCCATGTTAGATTGTGGAAGGACGTATATAACGTAGATATCATCAATGACGATAAGCCGTTATTGAAGGTGAAAAATAATGAAATCGAAGTGTGGGGGACACCGTGGAATGGCAAGCATGATATATCGATAAATCGATGCTCTAAGTTAAAGGCGATTTGTGTTTTGTCCCGAGCTAAGGAAAATAGTATAGTGAAGGTAAATGCTAAGAATTGCTTAGAAGAATTATTGAACCAGATTTACAGACCACGTCAGGTGGAAAACCTGGTGGCTGTTATGGATTTAACTAAGAATGTGCTAGAGAAGGTTGATATATACCAGATTAATTGCAATATGGATAGGGATGCTGCCGTTACTGTGAAACGTGAAATATTTGGCGAATAGTAAGAGGTAGATATGAAAATTAAAGAAGGATTTGTTAAAAGAAAAATCGATGATGAAGTTATCGTAGTTTCAGTTGGCGGAGCCACTAAGATATTTAATGGAATGATGAAGCTTAATCCTACAGGTGAGGTTATCTGGGATATGCTAGAAGATGGCGTGGATAGTCAGGATGAAATTGTCAGTGCGCTAAATGAAAAATATGATGGTGACATTGAAAAAATAAAATCTGATGTGTCAGAATTTATTGATAAGATAAAAGATAAGGGAATTATCTAGAAGAGGAAAGATATGATAGAGGATGTCCTTAAAGAAAAGAAGTTTGTAATATCCGGAATCCAGGGCACCAGCATGATGCCAATGCTTAGACAGGGCATTGATACGGTGAAGGTTGTGCCATACAAGGGAAAGGCTAAAGAGGGTGACGTATTGCTTTTTAAGCGCCCAAGTGGCCAATATACATTGCACAGGGTAGTGAAGGTGAAAAAGGACTATTATGTTATTTGTGGCGATAATAGAACTTATAGAGAAAAGATCCCTAAGGATTGGATTATAGGTGTGATGGAATCCTATTTTAGAGGGGAAGAAGAGATAAAAGCTACAGATGAAAGACAGATAGAATATTATAAAAAAGCTAAGAAAAGTTACCCTAAAAGAAGACTTAAACATATACTTTCAAAAATATTTAAAAAAAATAAAAAAAAGGCTTGAAAAAACTAAAATGCTATGGTAGAATAATTCTTGCTGTTAGAGATTAACTAATGGTTAATGGCCCATCGCCAAATGGTAAGGCACTGGACTCTGACTCCAGCATTTCAAGGTTCGAATCCTTGTGGGCCAGTGAAAAACTCTTGATAACTCAAGAGTTTTTTTTATGGGATTATTTATATAATTATAAAAATAAATATAATATAATCGGACAAAGAAAGGATAAATGACAATGAAAAAACAAATGATTATTTTAGCTTCAATTTTTGTGGCAACACTAGTTATTTTCTCTTCAAATGTAAATGCAGATGAATTTAATAATTTCTATTATGAGGTTACAAATGGAGAAGTAAAGATTACAGGTTACGATGGAATGGATAATGATATTGTGATTCCTAGCAGTATTAAAAATATGCCAGTAACTGCCATTGGAGAACAAGTTTTTTATGGTGGAAGTCTTACTAACGTTGTAATACCTGAAAGCGTAAAGACTTTGGAAAATGGTGCTTTTTCTAACAATAAGTCACTGAAAACAGTGAAATTTGAGGGTAATGGAATAAAAACTATTGGATACGGAGCTTTTAATGGTTGTGATTATCTAGATACTATTAATTTCCCTAAATCATTGCAAACAATAGGGGAGGTTGCCTTTACTGGATGCGAATCTTTAAAGAATGTAGATTTGTCAAAAACTTCAATAAATTCTTTAGGTAAAACAGCATTTAGATGGTGTACGATTTTAGAAACTTTAAAATTGCCTAATACATTAAGTACAATACCAGAAGAGTTATGTATGGAATGTACTAGTTTAAAGAATGTAGTTTTAGGAACTAATGTTAAAACAATTGGTAAGTCAGCATTTTATCATTGTGCATTATTGAAAAATATTAATTTCCCAAATGGTCTGAAATCAATTGAGGATGAAGCGTTCTCATGTACAGAATTAAAAAGCATTAAATTACCTAATAGCGTTAGTAATATTGCAGGAACAGCTTTTGAAAACTCTAATTTAGAAACTGTTTACTGTGAAAAAGGTTCATATGCAGCCAAATTTTTTGGTAACAATAAAGAAATAAAAGTAATTACAGATGCTAATAACAGTAGTAGCAATAATAGCTCTACAAAAAAGAAACAGCCAAAAGGAAAGCTTAGCAAATATTTAAGTGATAAGAAATTAGTTATTACTGTAGGTTTTTCAAAGAAATTATCATTGGTTAATAACACAGCAAAGGTTAAATGGAATAGCTCTAATAAAAAAGTGGCGATTATAACAAAAAATGGAGTGATTAAGACTAAAAAAACTGGAAAATTCGTAGTAACTGCCACAGAAAAAGGTAAAAAATACAAATGTAGGGTTAAAGTTGTGGCTAATAAAAAATCACTTCCAAAAAGTTTCTTGATGAAATCTTTTAGTGGTATTGAACTTTTACCTACATCTATCCAGAAAAAAGGAAAATACTATGCTATAACTTTTAAACTTCGAAACAAATCACATTACCATATTAAAGAAATGAAATCAATTAATGTGAAATTTATGGTAAATGGTAAGGCCATTAATAAGGGAGGAAAAGTTCCGAAAAATATGACTTATAAGCCAGGCGCTTCAGGAAAATTCACAATAAAATATAAAATTAAGAAAAAGGTTGATCTAAGAAAAAGTGCAATAGAAATTTGGAGAGGAAGCAGATTTTTATTTAAAACTTCTTTCTTTAGCTAATTAATTAGCCAGTATTTACCTAAAAAAGATGTTGCAGTATTTGCAACATCTTTTTTTATAAAACTATATCATCTAATGACTGACATTTAATCTATTTATCTTTTTTAGGATATAAATGTGAAATATCCATATAGTCAGGAATTCCGTTTTTATATTTAACAACTGGCTCTCCGATAATTAGTGGATAGGCATAATCGATAAATTCCTGTGTCACATCATTTCCGCGTTCATTAATCCATTCTCTAGGAACATGCTTAATTAATCCGGCTACATTTTTAACATCTGTAGTTCCACAATCAATTGCATATGGATCATTAGATTTTCTGATAGCTGTAACCATCACACCGCACTGGCCATTGGCAGCGGCATCTACAGCGAAGCGACCTAGTCTAAAGGACTCACCAATATCTGTAACAGATGAAATATGAGCAGCACTTCTCTGAAGAATATTAACTTCAATAGAACGAACTTTAATCTGCATATGCTGCTTAATAATATATTCTAAAACTTTACCTGTACCACTTAGCTGGCTGTGACCAAATGTATCTTCCACAGCGTTAGTAGCACTTATATATTCGCCCTTATCATTTTTAATTCCCTCTGACACGGCAATAACAATATTGTTATATTCCTCAAGCTTCTCTTTAACGTCCTCGATAAACTGCTCCTCGTTAAATGCTACCTCTGGAAGATAGATTAAGTGAGGTGCAAAATTATATTCATTTCTAGCTAGAACAGAAGCACCTGTTAACCATCCTGCATCTCTACCCATAAGCTCCACGATGGTGATACTCTGGATAGGATATATTGATGTATCATGACCGATTTCTAAAAGAGTGGCAGCCACATATTTAGCGGCACTGCCATATCCTGGAGTATGGTCTGTAATACATAAATCATTGTCAATTGTCTTAGGGATACCGATGATTTTAATGTCATTGCCAATAGTCTTAGCGTATGAGCTTAACTTATCAACAGTGTCCATGGAATCATTACCTCCAATATAGAAGAAAGCATCGATATCAAATTCTTTAAACTTATTAAAAATATATGCGTATGGTGCATCATCATCTGAATAATCAGGAAGCTGATATCTACATGAACCTAGGTACATAGAAGGAGATTTCTTCAATAATTCTATGAACATAGGTGTGTCTTCTACCTTCTGTGATAAGTCCATTAATTTCCCGTTTAGTAGTCCCTGAACACCGTTTAGGGAGCCGTAAATCTTATCAAAAGAAGAGTTGTCGATAACGCCCTGAATTACACCGGCTAAACTGGCATTGATAGCTACAGTAGGTCCACCTGACTGTGCAACTAAACAATTTTTCATTACTAATCCTCCTAAAATATATTCTTTAATATTAAGTATACTCCACATAGAATAAAAAACCAATGATTTAGTTTAAATATTTTACTTTTAAAATAGGAAAAAATGGAGTATAATGTAAATGATTGTGAGTTTAAATCAATTAATTTTAAAATACTTAGGAGGAACATTATGTTAGTATCAGCAAAAGAAATGTTAGAAAAAGCTAAAGCAGGCCACTATGCAGTAGGTCAGTTCAATATCAATAACCTTGAGTGGACTAAGTCTATTCTTGAGACAGCTCAGGAATTAAACAGCCCTGTAATTCTTGGTGTATCTGAGGGTGCAGGAAAATATATGACAGGATATAAGACTGTTGTAGGAATGGTTAAGGGAATGATTGAAGAGATGAACATCACAGTTCCTGTAGCTCTTCACTTAGATCATGGTTCATACGAAGGATGTCTTAAGTGTGTAGAGGCTGGATTCTCATCAATTATGTTTGACGGTTCACATTACCCAATCGAGGAGAATGTACAGAAGACTACTGAATTAGTTAAGATTGCTAACGAGAAAGGTCTTTCAATCGAGGCTGAAGTTGGTTCAATCGGCGGTGAGGAAGACGGCGTTGTTGGAATGGGCGAGTGCGCAGATCCAGACGAGTGCAAGAGAATCGCTGATCTCGGCGTTGATATGCTTGCAGCTGGTATTGGTAACATCCATGGTAAGTATCCAGAGGGATGGCCAGGACTTAGATTCGACGTACTTGATGCTATCCAGCAGAAGACAGGAATCATGCCACTTGTTCTTCACGGCGGCACAGGAATCCCTGCAGACATGATCAAGAAAGCGATCACACTTGGTGTATCCAAGATCAACGTTAATACTGAGTGCCAGCTCTCATTCGCAGATGCAACACGTAAGTATGTTGAGGCAGGCAAGGACCTTGAGGGCAAGGGCTTTGATCCTCGTAAACTTCTCGCTCCTGGTGCTGAGGCAATCAAGGGCACAGTTAAAGAGAAGATGGAACTCTTCGGATCAGTTGGAAAGGCTTGATAGCTACAAAAGAGTTTATGCAAAGGGTAGAGCCTATGGCTTTACCCTTTTTTAAT
>CACZSI010000025.1 GCA_902783775.1 uncultured Lachnospiraceae bacterium | reverse complement strand
TCATCTAATTTCTTTGAAACATTGCCCCACTCTAAAGTCTTAAGATTAGCAAAATAAATGGTATTATCTAACATAATATATAATGTTCCATCCCCTAGGAAGCATAATTTAGAGAACTGGCTCTCCAATGTAGCTGCCTGCTCCTGACAAGGAATAAAGGCTTTTTCATATGATTCATTGGACTTATAATCGTAGCTGAAAATAGAAATTCCACTCTTTCCAATGTGCTCATTAGACGGGCTATAGCCGTAAATCATAAAATCAACATTGCCATTGTCCTTAATAGAAACCATTCTGGCTCTTACCTTTAGCAATGTCTCTGAATTTTTCGCATTTAATTTATATACGCATCTTAACTCGCGCTGCTCTATATCCATAACATAGGCATCGCCATTAATCTGATATGCAATATATTTTCCATTATCACTTTCTAGATAGTCGATGTTATCAGTATTCTGAATACCAAAGTCAATAAAGGCATTTCCTACATTGTCCTCAATTGGCTCCCAAACCTGATTTACTTCTCTATCGTAAGCTAGAATAAATTCTTTTCCATTGAAGGTCCAAACTGTGATAGTCTCTGCCACATTGAATCTCTCCACATTTTTCTCACCGTTTTTAGCTTCAAACTGGTAGCATAATGTGTATGTTCCTGCCTCGCCTGAATCCTTTATGCAGAACTCCTTAGCTGTGACTTCTGTCTTTGTAACTTTCTTTACGGACATTTCATTCCATGTAAGCATATCATAATTAGAATGTATGTTAGTTATTCCTAAATTATCATTGTCCTTTTTTGAAATATCCGGCTCTAAATATCCCATAAGTTTCTTAGACTCAGTGTCACTGGTAGTGGCATCGCTAAACTTTTTCGCGAAAGCTATCTGCTTTGTGACAAACTCTCTGTCTGAAACGATAACTCTGGTATAATAGTAAATCTCCTTATATTTATCTGTCTCAATAATAAACTTAAGAAAATACTCCTTACCCTGCTCCATTACTGCAGAGGCATTAAAGTTAAAGCTGGCTTCTTTTTTATTCTTATTTATCTTTTCAATATTTCCACTGTCAATTAGTCTAAGCTGGTTAGTGCTCTCCACCTCATATCTAATAGATTTAATAACATTGTCCCTGTACTTTATCTTAAACAATGTTTTTCTATCCTCAGAAACAGGAACTATAACATCTCTTACATATTCCTCCTTCATCTTCATGACATAACCATCAATGTCCCCTAGCTTATCCTTCCCATAATATGGCGCTAGCAGCGGAACCTTATATTTCGATCCTGTATTTTCTCTCTTAATAACCTTAGTTTCTTTTCTCACAAAAAATGTATCATAAACTCCAATACCTATAATTGCCACAAGTATCAGAGATAATATTCCAATTAATTTCTTTCTCATATTCCCTTACTTTCCATACGTACAAGCAGGGGCAGTTATAGAAACTGCCCCAATACTTTATTTCTTCTTAGTCTTTTTAGAACCCTTAGATTCTTTTTTTGTCTTATTAGCTGAAACTGCTTTAGTTTCCTTTTTAGCTGCTACCTTAGGGAACTCAAATACCACTGCCTCAAATGGCTTAAGCGGCATCTCTAATCTGTATGGCATTCCGTCACACTCACCCTTTTTAGCAACTAACTTAATTTCCTTATCTCCCGCCTCTGTTGAAAGAATCTGCTTATATGTACCAGGTTTAGGTACACCTACCATGTAGTCGCCTCTCTCCATTGGCGTAAAGTTACATACAAATCCAATAGAATTCTTGTGATCCTTCTCAGTTGTATTTCTGATAAATGAGAAGATACTTCTATCGCTGTCATCTGCATTTATCCACTGGAATGCACCGTATCCCTTAGTCTCTGTATGCAATGCAGGATACTTCTTATATATATGTAATAACTTCTTCACATAATTTTGAATATCCTTATGCTCCGGCTCGTCTAATAAATACCAGTCTAAGCTTCTCTTCTCAGACCACTCACGAAGCTGAGCAAATTCCTGTCCCATAAATAACAGTTTTCTACCCGGATGACCTAGCATAAATGTATATGCAGTCTTAAGGTTTTTAAATTTATCAGCAGGATAACCCGGCATTTTTTCTAACATTGAGCACTTCAAATGAACCACCTCATCGTGGCTTAATACCAAGATAAAGTTCTCACTAAAGGCATATGTTATACCGAAAGTCATCTTATTATGATTTCCTTTTTTAAATAAAGGATCCTGTTTTACATAATCTAAGAAATCATGCATCCAGCCCATATTCCATTTATATGAAAATCCTAGTCCACCTTCTTCCGGTGACATAGTTACCTTAGGCCAAGCAGTTGATTCCTCTGCTATTAAATATGCTCTAGGATCTCTGTATTTAAGCACTGAGCTTAAATGTTTAAAGAACTCAATTGCCTCTAAATTCTCATTTCCGCCGTACTTATTAGCCACCCACTGTCCGTCTTCTCTTCCATAATCTAAGTAAAGCATGGACGCCACAGCATCAACTCTAAGTCCGTCAATATGATATTTCTCAATCCAGAATAGCGCATTGGCTATTAAGAAGTTAGAAACCTCTGTCTTAGAATAGTCAAATACCTTTGTTCCCCAGTCAGGATGTTCTCCCAATCTGGTATCAGCGTACTCATACAATGGAGTTCCATCAAACATAGCTAATCCGTGAGCATCCTTAGGGAAATGCGCAGGAACCCAATCTAAAATAACTCCAATTCCTGCCTTGTGGAATGCATCCACTAAATACATAAAGTCTTTAGGACTTCCGTAACGTGAAGTTGGTGCGTAGTAACCTACCACCTGATATCCCCATGAACCGTCAAAAGGATACTCTAAAATACCCATAAGCTCTACATGGGTATATCCCATATCACTTACGTATTCCACTAATTCCTTAGCTAATCTCTTGTAATC
>CACZSI010000024.1 GCA_902783775.1 uncultured Lachnospiraceae bacterium | reverse complement strand
GCTTGCGACACTTCGCGCGCGAGCGGATGCGTCAGCATAAATACATCTCCGCGAGCTGCGCATCCTTGCGGAGCATTTTTATTTCATAGGGAAGTTCAAAGAACTTTCCTATGAAATAAAAAACGCCTTATCATATCCACAATGAAAATGATAAGACGTTATATAAATTAGTCTTTAATAGTTTCAGTAAGTGCCTTTACTGTTCCTGCAATTCCCTGAATGTTTGATGGAACAATAATCTTAGTAGCTTTACCATCAGCTGCCTTCTCGAATGACTCTAAGCTCTTCAATGTAAGTACGGCTTCATCAGCTCCCGCTTCTTTAATAAGTTTAATACCCTCAGCGTTAGCGTTCTGTACTTTAAGAATAGCTGCAGCCTCACCCTCAGCTTCAAGGATTTTCTTCTGCTTCTCAGCATCAGCTTTAAGGATAGCAGCCTGCTTATCAGCTTCTGCGTTAAGGATAGCTGATTCTTTATTACCTTCTGCAATAAGAATAGCTGATCTCTTCTCACCCTCTGCTCTAAGGATCTGCTCACGCTTCTCTCTTTCGGCTCTCATCTGTTTTTCCATTGCTTCCTGAATATCTCTAGGTGGAATAATATTCTTTAATTCTACTCTGTTAACTTTAATTCCCCACGGATCTGTAGCTACATCTAACTCAGATCTCATCTTAGCATTAATAGTCTCTCTAGATGTAAGTGTTTCATCTAACTCTAACTCACCAACTACGTTTCTAAGTGTGGTAGCTGTAAGATTCTTAATAGCTACAATAGGATTCTCTACACCATAAGCATAAAGCTTAGGATCAGTAATCTGGAAAAAGATAATTGTATCAATCTGCATTGTTACATTATCTTTTGTGATAACCGGCTGTGGCTCGAAATCTGCCACCTGCTCTTTTAAGTTAACTCTCTTAGATACATTATCTACGAATGGAATCTTAAAATGTAAACCTACATCCCAAGTTTCTTTATAAACTCCAAGTCTCTCGATAATGAATGAATGTGCCTGCGGTACAATCTTTACACATGAAATAATTGCCGCTGCAATAATTAATAAAATAACAATTCCTACTAATGGCATTATTCTATCCTCCTTATATTTAATAAATTATTTTTCTTTTACAAATACCTTTACGCCTTCTACTCTGATAACTTCAACGATCTTTCCTTCCGGAATAATTTCGCCCCCTTCGCTTCTAGCAGTCCATGAAACACCGTCGATTTCCACTAAACCTGAAGCGTTTATATTATCTATCTTAGTTTTTACAATAGCATCTTTTCCTACTACTGCTGAGACATTAGTCTTTTCAATATCCTTAGCATTTAAAAATGTAGCTGCTAGCGGTCTTAATAAAACTAACACTACCGTAGTCGAAAAGGCAAAAACAGCAATCTGCGCTACAATTCCTCCGCCTAAATATGATGTAGCTGCAGCAGCCAATGATCCAACTGCAAACCACGCACTAACCAGTCCCTGTGTGGCTATTTCAACTATTATAAAAACTACAAAGCAGGCAAGCCAAACACCAAAATGCATAGCTACTCCTTTCTGCTTATAGCCCATAAGCTCTTTTAATAACTGATTATAATATTAACGCAACATCATCACATTGTCTAGTCTTTATTTTTTATATGTAAAAGATTTCTAATCCTGAAAAATCTAAATCTGCATCCACAAACAATGTAACCTTATTTTCTCCGCTAGGACTTCCTTTTTTGATTTCCATTCCACTAAATGCCTTGCTAATCTTGCCCTCTGAAACCTGCCATGACTGTGGAACATAAATCTTAATTCCGCCAAACTTACAGTCCACATTTAAATGAACCACACCATTAGGAGCCTCTGCCTTATCAAAATAAATAATGGCGGCACCGAAAGAAACATTTACATCTACATTTTTTAAATTGCTAGAAGTTAAATATTTAGTAGTACTACCAAACTTAGTCATTGAGTAAACATATTCTCCATTGTCATTCTCAATCTCATTGCCATTGTTAAACATATCCTCGTTTACATTCTCAAACTGCCCCTGGATTTTTTTAGTAAACTTTTTCTTTTTTCTATTTTTCTTTACACCCTTAAACAGTAACTCGAATCCCACTGTAGCAAACACTGCTGCAATCAAAACCCACCAAGGTGTAATCTTAGTTATTCCCAGCTGATCATCCCAGATAATAGCTAAAAACGCTAATCCAAAAAAGATACTACCACCTCTTAAATTAACTAATCCATCTAAAACAATTGTTCCAAATAAAATAGATAACAGTACCGGCAACATTCCTATCTTATGCAATATCCCGTACTGTCCGGCCAATACCAAAACCGCCAAGGCTAAAAATCCTAATCCAAATAAAATATTTTTCTTCATATTCTCTCCATTCTACTAATTAATAGTTATTTTTTAATTCTCTCATTCATCTTGAGCATAAGCATCTTATAATATGACCTGGATGCATAAATCTTTTTAGGGGTGCCACGAAATTCTATCTTGCTAGAGGATGTGATATTCTTCGTTATGGAATATATCTTATTAGTATTAACAATAGCTGACTTTGATATTCTAGAAAAATACCAAGGCATCAGCCTCTCTAACTCGTACAATTTATACTTTGTTAAAAAGATATCATCCACTGTGTGGGCCCAAACCACATTGTCCACTGCCTCAAAAAATAAAATATCGTCAGGGGGAATATAAAATTCCTTTTTATCCTTATACAATACAATTTCTTTATCCACATTGGTCATCTCAGATATGCTCTTTTGAATTTTTTCTACTGTTTCATTTAATTCCTGACAACGAATTATCACCTGATCTTCATTGCACTTTTCATCTACCTCAATTGTAATCTTCATGAGACCTCCTTATGTTTGAAATTATATTTTACAAAAAAACAATTGTAAATACATTTTAGGTAAGTGGTAATTATATGGCTGTAAGTGGTTAAAAATCTTTTTTGAACGTATTTATTTAATTGTGTTTTTTTACAATTTTAATGAATTTAAATTCATATTTTGTGTAATTTTAATAAATTTTATTATTTTTTATTGCATAAATTCTTTATATGTTTTATATTTATTACGGTATTTATTTATTATTTAATTTGTCGATACAACTTAAATGTTATTACTGGATATAAAAATCGACCATATAAGGAGGATATTATAATGGCAACAAAGACTACTAAAAAAGTTGTTGTAGCTCCAGCTGATGATAAGAAGGAAACAAAGACAGCTACTAAGGCTACAGCTACTAAGAAGGCTACAGCTACTAAGACAGCTGCTAAGACTGATGCTAAGACAACTGCAGCTAAAAAGACTACAGCTACTAAGGCTGCTGCTAAGCCAGCCGCTAAGACAGCTGCTAAAACTACAGCTACTAAGACAGCTACTAAGACAGCTGCTAAGAAGACTACAGCTACTAAGACAGCTGCAGCTAAGAAACCAGCTGCTAAGAAGACAGCTGCTAAGAAAGAAAACAATGTTTTCGTAGAGTTCGGTGGAAATCAGACTGACGTTGAAGATATCAAGAAAAACGCTATCGCTGATTACAAGGCTAAGTCAGGTAAGAAGACTGCTACTTCAGTTAACATCTATGTTAAGCCTGAAGATGGAAAAGCTTACTACGTAATCGATGATGTTCACGGCGACGTAGCTCTATAATTAAAATTAAATGAAAAGAGGTTATATTAGACCTCTCGGTAACAGACTTGTGTGGCTTATGCCATGCAGGTCTGTTTTTTTTAGGCCAGTTCTAGGGCGTCGGCTGTGTAATAGCCTCGAATTACGAATAAAATCGATGAAATCTAGAATCCCGCCATATCCTGCCAACCGAAAAAAAGCAACCACGATCAACAGATCATAGTTGCTTTTTTCTCCTGGAATCAAGGTTCCCTTTTATTAGTCCTCTACATTAGTTAAGAAGTCATTTAACTTTCCTACTAACTCATCCACGTTTAATCCGTGAACTCCACAAGCTTCCTCTAATGTTTCACCCTGTGATGCAGGGCATCCGATACAGTGCATTCCTTCATTGATAAGGATAGGCACGCATCCCATGTTAATCTTTAATAAGTCTGCAATAATTGTATCCTTTGTTACTAAAGCTTCTGCCATAATTATACCTTCTTTCTATAAATCTTTTATATTTCAAAATACTTTTATGCTTTAATTAGCATTTTTCAGGCTCTGGATATTCCTCACCAAAAGTATCTACAGTTACCTTAACCATAACCTGTGGCTCAAGTGGCATATCATTATAGTCAGTCTGAACGCTGGCTAACTTATCTACCACATCTAATCCCTCAATGATTTTTCCAAAAGCTGCATACTGACCATCTAAGTGTGGTGATGTCTCATGCATAATAAAGAACTGTGAACCTGCTGAATCAGGAATCATTGTTCTAGCCATTGATAGAACTCCCTTTTCATGTTTAAGATCATTCTTAAACCCGTTAGTTGTAAACTCACCTTTTATAGAGTAGCCAGGGCCACCTGTTCCTAGTCCATCAGGATCTCCGCCCTGAATCATAAAACCTTTAATAATTCTGTGGAAAATAACCCCATCATAATATCCACTTTTAATTAAACTAATAAAATTATTTACTGTGTTAGGTGCAATATCAGGATATAATTCTGCCTTCATTACATCTCCATCTAACATTTCAATAGTAACTACTGGATTTTTCTCTGCCATAATAGACCTCCTCCTAGTTTTCTTCTTAACTAAAGATATATTTTTTTAATGCTTTTGTCAACACATAAAACCTAAAAAATCCGGTGCCTTTTCGATATATAGTATTATTTTTTTAGAAAACAACAACATATATGTATCTTTTAACAATTTGTTAACATTTCTTTTACTTTGATTTAATCCTTTTTTTTGCCACATCGTTTATTATAATATCGTAAACAAAAGATTTGTTTATGTTTTTTCATAATTTTTTGAATCGGTTATACCGATTCCCTCCCTTTTTTATTATTAGAATATATTGCGAAAAAAAGGATGCACAATGTGCATCCTTTTTTCATGTCTTTTTTACAAATATTTAGCTAAGCTACAAACTAAACGTTTATGATTCATAGAAGAAATGACCTTCCTTCTTTACTAAATCTAATGTTATTCTAAATTTCTTAAGGCATGATCCCTTATAATCCATAGTGTTACTAGAAACATTTAATATTGAAAGACTAGCTGTATCGCCGCCAAATACCGGTACTAACTCCGGTGGATCATACTGTGATTTCTTTATTCCTATCTTTAGATAGATTGACTTTTCAGGTGTTAAGATATATTTAGAATCGCTAAACTTAGCCCAGTCTACATTATCCTCACTGTAAGCTATTATTTTTCCGCTAAACTCTATATCATCACCATCTACATTGCAGATGTAATCTATATTTCCATATGCTGCATCCTTATCAATAATAAGATCGCCATTGTACTTATCAGCGCTGGTAACCTTAATTACAAACTGATCCAAATTTCCGGCTCTAGTTAATGTCTCCACTTTAAGTATTGGATCAGAGTTAACTGCCTTAATCTTTACCTTTTGTGAGTAAGTAGAATAAATATTTTTCTTTTTATATTTCTTAACTGCCCTTACCTTATAAGTATATTCCTTAAGAGGTGTAACTGTTTTATCTGAATATGTATAGTAATATTTTTTCTTCTTTCCCTTTAATGTACCTAACTTTTTAAATTTCTTTTCTCCAGGCCCTTTTCTGTAGTAAATATATTTATCCGGCAATACACCGGTATCTCTAAACACTACCACATTAAGGCGATTAGGAGTATTAGCTCCATCCTCTCCATTGTCCCTGTTTTCAGCTAGGGGCATAGCTAATCCTGCATACTCGTAATTCATATAACCTTTAGAAAATGATGAGGCAATTAGCTTCTTTTTCTTATATGCTTTTATATAATAGGCATATGCGTGGTTAATCTTAACCTTTTTATCTGTGTATGTTCTCTTTTTAAAAACATTAGCCAGTAATTTATACTTCTTCATTTTATAAGCTTTAGCGTTTGTTTCGACCTTCTTAGTACACTCAACCTTATAAATCTTAAAGTTTGTAGCGCCTTTTATTTTTTCCCATTTAAGTTTTATGGAATTCATAGATGGTTTAAATTCCAATGTCATATATGGAACATCCGATGCGCTTACATAATTAATAGGTATAATACTAGTCACTAGCAATGTTAACGCTATTAAATACGCAATAATCTTTTTCATATTAAAAACCTCCTTAATCTCTTTTTCTTAATTATAACATTTACTGTATAATTAGTGAAACCTTTTAGGATTAAGGAGGTTAAAATTTTATTTAATTATATTTAATTTTTATGAATCAAAAATCATATCACCATATGTTGGCACTGGCCACATTTCCTTAGGCAATGACTTCTCTAATTCATCGATTGGCTTTCTTAGTTCTGCCATTGCAGCCATAACATCATCTTTATATGCAATAGCTATATCCTGGCTTTCTGCCTTCTTAGAAGCCTCTTCTACTACAGCCTTTAGATTTACAGCTGCCTTTTTAGCTTTTACTAACTTCTCTGTAGTATCCTTTAAAATATCAGTCTGAACTGACGCATCCACACCTACTGACTTAACTGAAACTACTGTGTCAGCTAGCTGCTTAGTGTAGTTAATGATAGCTGGAATATATAACTTATTAGCCATATCTATCATTGTTAATGCCTCAATATTTCTGATATTAGCATACTGCTCTAGCTGAATTTCTTTTCTGGCCTCTAACTCCTGTTTAGATAAAATTCCAAACTTCTCATACATCTCGATAGTTGAATCATATGTTAGAGCCGGAATTGCATCAACGATTGATCTGCAGTTAGGAAGTCCACGCTTTTTAGCCTCAACAGTCCACTCATTAGAATAACCATCGCCATTGAAGATGATTCTCTGATGCTCTCTCATAAGCTTTGTGATATATTCTGTAACTGCCTTATCTAAGTCCTCAGCGTCCTTTAATTCTTCATATGCAATCTCAAACTGCTCAGCCATCATTGCATTTAATACTGTGTTTACATCACCAATTGAGTTAGATGATGCCACCATTCTAAACTCGAATCTGTTTCCTGTAAATGCGAATGGTGATGTTCTGTTTCTATCTGTTGGATCCTTCTGTAAGTTAGGAAGCTTCTTAATTCCGAAGTCTAACTCACCGGATGAAAGGCTTGATGTAGCCTCACCTTTTTCAATAATCTGATTTACCACATCCTCTACCTGGTCACCTAGATACATTGAAATGATGGCAGGTGGCGCCTCGTTAGCACCTAATCTGTGGTCGTTACCTGTGTTAGAAGCTGCCAGTCTTAGAAGTACTGCGTGTCTGTCCACAGCGGCCATTGTACATGCTAGTACTAACTGGAATAACTTATTATCCTCAGGCTTCTTTCCAGGCTTAAATAGATTAATGCCTGTGTCTGATGTAAGAGACCAGTTATTGTGCTTTCCCGAGCCGTTTACGCCCTCAAATGGCTTCTCGTGCAATAGACACACTAAACCGTGCTTATCGGCTGTTTTCTTAAGGATATCCATAATAAGAAGGTTATTATCCAGTGCAACGTTAGAAATGGCAAATATCGGTGCTATCTCGTGCTGAGCCGGTGCCACCTCGTTGTGCTCTGTCTTACATGTGATTCCTAGCTTCCATAACTGCTCATCTACTTCGTTCATATATTTCTTTACTCTAGTTTTAATTGAACCAAAGTACTGATCATCCATCTCCTGACCCTTAGGAGGCATTGCACCAAATAATGTTCTGCCTGTAAATCTTAGGTCAGCTCTCTTCATATATTTATTTTTATCTACTAAAAAGTACTCCTGCTCCGGACCCACATATGAGAAGATTCTATTACAATCCTCATGGCCGAACAATCTCATAAGTCTGACACCGTACTTACTAACTGCGTGCATTGCCTTTAATAAAGGTGTCTTTGTGTCCAATGACTCTCCTGTGTATGAACAGAAGGCTGTAGGAATACATAGTGTATCTTCCTTTACATAAACCGGGCTTGTGATATCCCATGCTGTATATCCTCTAGCTGAACTTGTTTTTCTAAGTCCACCTGATGGGAATGATGATGCATCCGGCTCGCCCATAAGTAAGTCTTTTCCTGTAAATGTATTTTCAATTTCTCCATCGTCTGGAACAGAGGCAAATGAATCATGTTTTCCTGCTCCTACAGAAATAACATATGGCTGGAACACGTGTGTGTAATGTGTCGCTCCCTTTTCTAATGCCCACTCCTTCATAGCCTGAGCTACAACGTCTGCTAACTGTTCTGTTATCTCGCCACCTTCGCTCATAAGAACTTTAACTTTCTCATAATCGCTTTTAGGCAGACGAACTTTCATAACTGAATCGTCAAACACATTGTCCCCAAAAACCTTCTCAATATTTACTCCCATTATTTACCTCACTCTCATTTTGTAGTACATTATTTTCCAATTCATTGGTCAACATATAATAAGGACGTTTCTCAAATCATTGAAAAACGTCCATCTTTATTCTGTTACCGTACCACGATAATTTACACTATATCTTAATAAAAATCAATACAATCCATGTTTTTAGCTAATTTTATAAGGTTCATTCTTAATAATATTAAGTTTTAACCTAAAATACTTAATTAATTCAAGAATGCTTCCATTCACCCCTTATAGAAGTTTATGGCTTATTTTCCTAAAATTTTTCTATTCATCCACCACTTCTTCTCCTCTATACATACAAACAATCTGTCTTTTTCCAAAATCATTTACACATGTGGAGAGCATAATTACCTTAGAATTAATGTTAGGCATTCCATTCTTAAAATTATAAGTAGTCTTTTGGGCAGAGTTCTTAAGCCATTTAGCATAAACCTCTTTATCCTTAAATCCAAACTTATATACATCATAATCTGTATTCTGAGTGGAGAATGTTGAGTAAACATAATATTTATAATGGCGATATCCCACATAGATATCGAAAACTTTATGCTTTTCGCAGAATTTCTTCTTCTTAAAGTCCATTATATCGGCAAACATAGAGCCATCCATCATATTGTGACCGTAGATAATACAGAGATTTCCCTGCAATCCTTCCGATCTGTAATCGATAAAAATTGAGCCGGCTCCATTTGGCGCCTTATCTGAACCATGCTGAAGGTAATAGTCATTGTCAGAGTGTTCTAGGATAGGATACTGTATTCTCGTTCCGTCTAACTTAATATATCCCTTAGACTCCTCGTTATATTTAAGCATGGCCTTGTAATTCCAAACCCACTTTTTCGTATTGGACTTATATCTAATATTTTTATCTTTATTATCAACTTTATCATCCTCAATAAACATTTCGTTTATTGATGCATACTTCTTTTCATCCTCCTTATAATTCATGTATGAATCCACTAAATTATAAGAAGCATATACCAACACGCCGGCTGCAACACTAAGTGCCACCATCTTTAAAAGGCCGGATACATATTTCATCTTTAATATTTGAATTATTTTTTTGTAAATCTTATTATTTTTTATTTTCTCAAATACCTTCATTATCATTACCTAAATTAGATTATATTAAGAAAATGCATCTCCAAATGCCTAAGCTATTAAACATTTGGGATGCACTTTAAATTCTAATTATTAACTGCTTTAAGCTTTTCTAATTATTCAGCTTTTCCTACTGAACCGAAAAGTTCCATCTTTTCTTTAACAGTCTCTTTGATAGCTGCTGCACCAGGAGCAAGAAGTTTACGAGGATCAAATCCTTTTCCTTCTTTATCCTTACCATCTTCGATATATTTTCTAGTAGCCTCAGCAAAAGCCCACTGGCACTCTGTATTAACGTTAATCTTTGATACTCCAAGTGAGATAGCTTTCTTAATCATATCTTCAGGAATACCTGTACCACCGTGAAGTACTAATGGCATTGGATCAACCTTAGC
>CACZSI010000023.1 GCA_902783775.1 uncultured Lachnospiraceae bacterium | reverse complement strand
GTATTCTTCCAATAAGAAAGTAGCAAAAGTGGATCGCAAGACAGGTGCTGTTAAACTAAAAAGAAAAGGTAAATGCTACATTTGGGCTAAAGCTCATAACGGAAAGAATAGCAAGAAAGTAGTTGTAAGAGTAAAGTAATACAACTTGAAAAAGAATGAACCTATGTTATAATAAATGCGTGGCAACACTATGGCAACACGAGATCAGAAGGATAATATAAATTATATACTATAGGTAGAAAAACGGCTAAAAACACACGAAACATAAACAAATATGTTTAGGTTATACTCCGTACACGCCGAGAAGAAATAGTATCAAATTCATAAAAAAAACTACATTGGATGTAACATCCAATGTAGCTTTTTTTATCTATCGTTCTTAGGTCCGTAATGCATTTTCTTAGGTTTAAGCTTTTTATTATAGATAGAATATAATTCTGAAACTGTTACAAACTCGTAACCCTTCTTTACTAGCTTAGGAAGCGCCTTAGTAAATCCGTTTACGGTAGTAGGGTGAATATCATGCATTAGAATTAGACTTCCTGCATATGAGTGATGCATTAGATAATTATAAACATATTTACTATTTTTATTTTTCCAATCCAATGTATCGATATTCCAATAAATCATAGGTACATTAACATATTTAGTAACCGTTGAATTATAGTTCCCATAAGGTGGTCTAAATAATGATGGCTTCTGACCTATATGTTTCTTGATTTCAGTCTCTGTATCTTTAATCTCACGTTTAATAGATTTATTGCTAATTCTATTAAGATTCTGATGTGAGTAGGAGTGAGAACCTATCTGGTTTCCGTTTTCAAAAGCATGCTTTAACTGGTTAGGATGAGCCTTAACCTGTTTGCCAAGCATAAAGAACGTGGCGTAAGAGTTGTTTTTCTTTAGTGCGTTAACAACTTTATCTGTATAATCGCCAGGGCCGTCATCAAAGGTCACAGCCACAAACTTTAATTTCTTTTCTACCTTAACATGACATTTAGCAGATTTCTTAGAGTATTTTGATTTTACAGTGATAGTAGCATTACCGGTGTTTCTTCCTTTTAAAACACCCTTAGAATTAACAGTTACAATATTGTTATCAGAACTTATCCATTTAACCGGCTCTTTTTCTAAATCTTTATTATTTCCGTAAGAGATAGTAGTATTTAAAAATCTCTTCTTTTTAATGGCAGTTCTAATATTTGTTTTATCTAACTTGATACTCTTTATTTTATTAACAGGCTTCTTAACAATGATTTTACATCTAGCCTTAACCTTTCCACTAGCAGAAGAACAAACAATATATGTTTTTCCTTCCTTTATGGCTTTTACAATACCTTTGTTATTAACTGTAGCTACATTTGAGTTGTTAGATTTAAAAGAGTAGGACTCTTTATTATCATCGTCATTCATATATGTAACATAAGCTTTAAGAACATATTTTTTCTTTGCCATCAAAGATTTGTTTTTTCTATTTAAAGAAATAGATTTAATCTCGTTAATATTACTAGGGATAGTGGTTTCCTGTTTATTATCTGTTGTATCCGCCGATATATTTGGGGATATTGCAATAGATAATGCGAGAGTGCAAGCGATAAATATCTTAGTGAATTTAAAACTTCTCATTTTTCATCTCCTTAATTCTTCTTAACCTCATTATAAAAGTTCTTTATCGCCTCAAAACTTTCCTGACTAATAACATGTTCAATAAGACAAGCGTCCTCTAGAGCAATATCTTTATCTACACCTAAATCCATTAGCAATGAAGAAATAAAGTTATGTCTTTCATATATCATTTCAGCTATCTTTTTTCCTTCGTCGGTTAATTTAATAAATCCATCTGAATCAACCACGATTTGATTTTTTTCGCGTAAATGTTTCATTGCCACGCTGACGCTGGATTTTTTATAATTAAGTTCGTTGGCAATATCAATTGAACGAACTCTACCGTTTCTTTGATCTAAAATGAGGATAGTTTCTAAATAATCCTCAGCAGATTGGTTATTACGTGCCATATATGACCTCCTTTTGGTTTACATATGATTATAACATTCCCATATACCTTTTTCAATTTAATAATGTTCATAAAAAAGAAAAAAACAGTTGACATACATGTAAAGTTAGTCTATACTAACTGTGGTTAGATAAAACTAACAACAGAGAGGGGGTAAACATGATGCCTTTATCATTTGCTAATATAGGAGAAGTTAATACAATAAAAAGAATTGGCGGAAAAAGTGAGACTAAGAAATTTTTGGAAAAACTGGGCTTTGTTACAGGCACAGAGGTTTCCATTATATCTAAGCAGGGCGGAAATGTTATTGTAAATGTAAAAGATACCAGGGTGGCCATTGGAAAAGATATGGCTGGTAAAATTATGATTTAAATAAATTTAAACTGGGGATAAATTTAGAAAAAGAACGCATTAGCGTTTCTTATATATAATAAATGACGAAAGAGAGGATAGAAAATGAAAACACTTCGTGATGCGGCGGTGGGTTCTGACGTTAAAGTTGTTAAGATACATGGCGCCGGACCTGTTAAAAGAAGAATCATGGATATGGGAATTACTAAGGGTGTAGATATTCATATTAGAAAAGTGGCACCGTTGGGTGATCCTATTGAAGTGACGGTGAGAGGATATGAACTATCACTAAGAAAAGAGGATGCGGCAGATATAGAAATTCAGTAGTCGTATATTTTTTTTAAGAACAGGTTAGTTTAAACTAACGAGAAGGAGTGGAGAAAATGTCAATTAAAATTGCTTTAGCGGGAAATCCTAATAGCGGAAAAACAACATTGTTTAACGCACTAACAGGAGCTAACCAGTACGTGGGTAACTGGCCGGGCGTAACCGTGGAAAAGAAAGAAGGAAAAATTAAAGGAAACAAGGAAGTAATGCTAGAAGATTTACCGGGAATCTATTCCTTGTCTCCATATACACTAGAAGAGGTGGTAGCCAGAAACTATTTGATTAATGAAAAGCCGGATGGCATCATCAATATAGTGGATGGTTCTAATTTAGAGAGAAACCTATATTTAACAACTCAGTTAGCTGAATTAGGAATCCCTATGGTAATGGCTATCAATATGTCAGATGTATTAAAGAAAAAAGGGATTGAGTTAAATCTTAAAGAATTAGGAAAGAAATTCGGCTGTGAGGTTGTGGAGATATCAGCGCTAAAAGGACAGGGCATTGATGAATTGGTAAATAAGGCCATTAAGACAGCTAAAGACAATAAGGGGAATGATACGAGTGTGTTATTTGACCCTGAAATAGAGGATGCCATAAGTCAGGTGGAAGAGAAATTACCGGTATCTATAAATAAAAAACAGAAGAGATTTTTTGCTATTAAATTATTAGAAAATGACGATAAAATCAAAGAAAATTATTCTAATTTACCTGATGTTAGTGATATAGCAGAAAAAATAGAAAATAGTTTTGATGATGATATGGAATCAATCATTACAAACGAGAGATACACATATATCACAAACGTGATTGAAGGTTGTTACATAAAGAAAAATAAAGAAAAAGTATCTACATCAGATAAAATCGATAGAATAGTAACCAACAGAATTTTGGCACTTCCAATATTCGCTGTGGTTATGTGCATTGTATATTATGTTACTGTTACCACAGTGGGAACATGGGCTACAGACTGGACTAACGATGGGTTGTTCGGTGACGGATTCTATTTGTTTGGCAAAGGAAGAGCAGCTTATGAAGAACAAGTGGATGACTGGGCATCAAAAAAGGTGTTTACAGAAAAACTTGATAAAATTTTAGAAGACGCTTCTAAAGATAAGAAAGTTAACAAGTCAGCCGTGGATGAAATAAAAGGGGCTGTGGAAGATAAAGATTTTGGAGCTTTCGAAGAAGCGTATGGCAGTTACGCAGATGAACTATCTGAAAACGGATACGACGTTTCAAAAGTCCTTCCGTTAGATGAAGATGGTGAGTTTGAGGCACCTGATCCGGCCGATACAAAAGGCGGCTGGTGGATTGGCGGTATTCCTGTTTATGTAGAGAAAGTATTAGACGTACTTCATTGTGCAGATTGGCTAAAGGGTTTAGTTCTAGACGGAATTGTGGCCGGTGTGGGAGCTGTATTAGGCTTCGTTCCACAGATGCTTGTATTGTTTGCGTTCCTAGCTTTCTTAGAGGGATGCGGATATATGGCCAGAGTAGCCTTTATCATGGATAGAATCTTTAGGAAGTTTGGATTATCAGGAAAATCCTTTATTCCAATGCTTATTGGAACGGGATGTGGAATTCCAGGTGTTATGGCATCTAGAACTATCGAAAATGATAGGGATAGAAAGATGACTATAATGACTACTACATTTATTCCTTGTGGAGCTAAGATTCCTATTATCGCACTTATAGCAGCGGCATTATTTAATAACTCAGGCTGGGTAGCTATCTCAGCGTATTTTGTGGGAGTCTTTGCAATTATCTCATCAGGAATCATCCTAAAGAAAACAAAATTATTTGCTGGTGATCCGGCGCCGTTTGTCATTGAGTTACCGGAATATCATCTACCTACAATTACTACAGTTTTACGAAGTATGTGGGAGAGAGGTTGGTCATTCATTAAGAAAGCAGGAACCATTATTCTTCTTTCGTCAATATTTATTTGGTTAGGATCTGTTTTCGGATGGACAAACGGTAAGTTCGGATTCAATTTAGATTTAGAGTTAGCAGACAGTTTATTAGGTCATATCGGAGATGGACTAAAAATTATATTTAAGCCATTGGGATTCGGAAACGCCACAGCCACTGTTGCTACAATCATGGGATTAGTAGCTAAGGAAGAAGTAGTTGGAGTGTTCGGCATCTTAGACTTCGAGGGACTTAGTAAGATAGCAGGTTATTCATTCTTACTATTTAACTTACTATGCGCACCTTGTTTCGCGGCAATGGGAGCTATCAAGCGTGAGATGAACAACACTAAATGGTTCTTGTTTGCAATAGGATATCAGTGTGTATTCGCATATATTGTATCACTAATAGTGTTCCAGTTAGGTTCATGGAAGTTTGGAACAGGTTCTGTCATAGGAACTATTGTGGCATTGATTTTATTGGCTGGATTTATATATCTATTAGTTAGACCATATAAAAAAGCACAGAAATTAGATATTAAGTTAAAGTAGTTAATTAGAAATGACAACAGAAGGGTAATATGTTAAATTGGTACTATAGTGTTTTTCACTGATGATTAAATAGGTTTTGGGCAGACCTAACACGTAAGCCATAGTGTTGATATAAAGGAGTGATATTATGAAGGGTATAATAGGAACAGCAGTTGTTTTAATTGTTTTAATTATAATAGTAGCACTTGTTATTAGAAATATGATTATTAGTAAAAAGCAGGGAAAATCACTGCAATGTGGATGCGATTGCAATCATTGCAGCGGATGCCATTAATATGTTTTAATCCATTAAATTTTAATCTGAAAAATATGAAGGGGAAGATGCTTTTAGGATGCATTTATCTAGCCGTTGACAATCTCGGCTGGTGATATAAAAGATGTATCTGATAAGCATCTTCTTCTTTTTTTACATTGTTGTAAATTGTCTTTAAAAATGGTATAATTATCGAAGATTATTACGCAGGAGGAATAAAAATGGAAACTCAAAATAATAGTTATAAAATATATGACAATAGTGATTTAGGAACAGTTAACATAAGTGATAATGTTTTAGCAGTAGTTTCTGCTATGGCAGCTATGGAGGTAGATGGTGTTTGTTCTATGTCTGGCGATATTACATCAGAGATTGTTTCTAAAATAGGTATTAAGAAATTATCTAAGGGTGTAAGAGTTGAGGTAAGTGATAATGGTGTCAGCGTTAAACTATCTATTGTTATTAGAATGAATGAGAATATTTTAGATATTTCTAAAAAAGTTCAGGATAAGGTAAAGAATACAGTAGAGAACATGACTGGCATGGTAGTTACTGATGTTAATGTCAACATTGCTAGTGTTGCATCAAACTAATAAGTGCTTTAAGGTGCCGGTGGCACCTTTTTTTCATTTAATGATATAGGAAAAAAATAAAAATAATTAACACAGAAAGGTGTAAAAAATAATGAGAGCATCACAAAAAAGAGAATACGTCTTTAAACTATTATATTGCAATGAATTTCATTCGAGAGAGGAAATGCCAGAAAAATTTAAGGGATTCTGGGATAATAAGGAATACATGAATGACGAAGAAAACTTGGATGAATTAATTGGCCTTAGTGAAAAAGAGAAAGATGAGGTTAATGAAAGAGCAGCTGACATTATTATGAAGCTATCTTTTATTGATAAAAAACTGGATAAAAAGGTTAGAAAGTGGAGCGTAGACAGAATGTCTAAAGTAGATCTTTGTATCCTAAGATTAGCTTACTATGAGATGCGTATGGATGAGGAGATTGACCCTAAGGTAGCTATTAACGAGGCTGTAGAGTTGGCTAAAAAATACGGAAGTGATGACTCACCATCCTTCGTAAATGGTGTATTGGCCAGATTTTATAAAGAGGACTAACCAAAGAACTAATTAAAGAGAAAATGGTGGATATATGGAAAAAGAAATATATACCGTTGGACAAATAAATAATAAAATAAAGAACCTTATTGAGGGAGACAAAGAATTTAATAATGTCTGCATTAAGGGAGAGATTAGTAATTTAAAGTACCATAGTTCAGGTCATATTTACTTTTCCCTAAAAGATTCTAGCGGTGTGATTCGCGCTGTTATGTTTAAGTCTAGTAGACTTAATGGACTTAAATTCCAAATGTCAGATGGTGATCAGGTTTTAGTAACCGGAAGAATAGGAGTATATGAGCCGGCAGGAGCATATCAACTCTACGCTAGTAAAATCACCAGAGATGGAATAGGTCTATTATATCAGCGTTTTGAACAGCTGAAGGTAGAGCTTAAAGAGATGGGGTTATTCGATGATATGTATAAAAAGCCATTGCCTAGGTTTGCATTAAATATAGGTGTGGTGACATCCCCTACCGGAGCAGCTATTCAGGATATTAAAAATGTTATTGGAAGAAGAAATCCATATGCCAGCATCTATCTTTATCCGGCGCAGGTTCAGGGTGAAGGAGCTATGTATGATATCATAAGTGGTATCAATTACTTAGACCAAATGAATTTAGATGTTATTATTGTGGGACGCGGTGGCGGATCCATAGAAGATTTGTGGTGCTTTAACGAAAAGGAAGTGGCCCAGGCTATATTTAATTGTAATACACCGATAATAAGCGGCGTGGGACACGAAATAGATTTTACAATAGCTGATTTTGTGGCGGACAAAAGAGCGGCTACACCGTCAGCAGCTGCAGAAATTGCCACCTTTTTATATGATGATTATCTAAGTCAGGTGGAAATATATAAAAGTACATTGAAAAATATTATTGAAAATAAAATCACTGAAAAGAGAAATAAAGCTGATAATTTAGAGCAGATAATAAAGCAGTTTTCACCCCTTAATAATCTAAAGACGAAGGAGGAAAAAGTTAATTCCTTAAAGGTTTCTTTAGAAAATATTATGAATTCTAAATTGGATGGTGAAAAGAAAAAGTTAGATAATAGAAGACTTTATTTAGATAGTATCAGTGATACAATGAAAAATCTAATGAGTGCTAAGCTAGATAATTGTAAGCATAAATTTGAAATGTACTCACAACAGTTAGAGAGTTTATCTCCGCTTAAAAAGATTTCCGGCGGATATGCCTTTGTCACAGATGACAATGGAAAAAATATCGTAAGTGTCGATAATGTTTCATCAGGGGATGATATTAACATTGTGGTAAATGACGGAAAAATTATAGCGAAGGTGGAAAATACCTTGAAGGAGGAAATATATGGCAGCTAAAAAGGAAGAAAAGTTAACAACTATCGAGGAAAATTTTTCTCAGATAGAAAAAATAATAGAGAATATGCAGGAAGATATTTCGTTAGAAGAAACCTTTGATTTATATAAGAAAGGTTTAGAGATGATTAAAGATTCTAACGATAAAATATCTAAGGTAGAAAAAGAAATCGAGATTATCGAAAAGAAAATGTCAGGGGATTTATAGTAGGAGCAATATATTATTATGGATTTTAATGTTGAATTAAAAAATAGAGTAAAACTTATTGAGGAAAAAATTTATCAGTTTTTACCTGAAAGTGAGGGAAAACAGAAATTAATATTTGATGCTATGTCATATAGCTATAAGGCGGGAGGTAAGAGATTACGTCCCATGTTTATGTTAGAGACAGCTAAATTATTCGGTGATGTTAGTGATGATATTTATAGCTTTATGGCAGCTATTGAGATGATTCACACATATTCTCTAGTCCATGATGATTTACCTGCAATGGACAATGATGAATTAAGAAGAGGTATGCCTACTACTCACATAAAGTTTGGAGAGGATATTGCCATTTTAGCAGGGGATGGATTGTTAAATCTAGCCTATGAGACAATGGCTAATACGGTTATAAACAGCGAAGAACCATATAATGCAGCATATGCAATGAAGTATATGGCAGATAAAGCAGGCGTTTTCGGTATGGTTGGAGGCCAGACTGTAGATGTGATAAATGAGGGGAAGAAAGTAGGAAACGATACTTTAGAATTCATCTACGAACTAAAGACTGCAGCGCTAATACAGGCAGCTATGGTAGCAGGAGCTATTTTAGCAAAAGCTGATGACGAGGCTATTTCAAAAATTGAAAATGCGGCATATAAGATTGGTATGGCCTTCCAGATTCAGGATGATATCTTAGATATTGTGGGAGATGAAAAAGAGATTGGAAAACCTATTGGTAGTGATGAGAAAAATGATAAATATACATTCGTTACTGTTAACGGATTAGAAAAGTCAAAGGAATATGTAAATAAATATTCTAAGGAAGCTATGGATATTTTAAATTCTTTTGATAATAAGAATGAATTCTTAAATACATTAGTTGAGAAATTAATTAACAGAACTAAGTAATTACTTAGCTATTATTCGGAGAAGAAAATGATTGATTTGTTAAAGAAAATTAATGGACCAAATGATATAAAGAAATTGCCGATAAGTTCTTATCCTAGATTGGCTTCAGAAATAAGAGAGTTCTTAATAGATAGTGTCAGTAAGACAGGAGGTCATTTAGCATCAAACTTAGGAACAGTGGAACTGACAATTGCTCTACATGCGGTTTTAAATCTACCTAAAGATAAGATTGTCTGGGATGTGGGACATCAGGCCTACACTCATAAGATATTAACAGGCAGAAAAAATCTATTTGAAAATTTAAGACAGTTAGATGGCCTTAGCGGTTTTCCTAAAGCTGTGGAAAGTGACTGTGACAGTTTTGATACAGGACATAGTTCTACATCTATATCAGCGGCATTAGGAATGGCTACGGCAATGAAGATAAAAAACGATGACAGCAAGGTTGTGGCAGTTATTGGAGACGGTGCATTAACAGGAGGTATGGCGCTAGAGGCCTTAAATAATGTTTCTGCACTAAAAAGAAATATGATTATCATATTAAATGATAACGAGATGTCCATCTCAAAAAATGTAGGTGGAATGAGTAAATATCTTAACCAAATTCGACTAGGAGAGCGATACAACGAGCTAAAGCATGATGTAGAAAAATCGCTTAATAGCATTCCTAGAATCGGTGATGGAATGGTTAAGAAGGTTAAACATACTAAGGATAAATTTAAAAATTTATTTATAAAATCCAGTTTCTTTGATGATTTAGGAGTTACCTATGTAGGCCCTGTAGATGGCCACGATATCAATGAACTTATTACTCTTTTAAAAAGATCAGTTAAGCTAGATCATCCGGTTTTAATTCATATTAAAACTGTTAAGGGTAAGGGGTATAGGTTTGCTCAGGAAAATCCATCGAAGTTCCACGGTATTGCTAAGTTTGATAAGGCTAGCGGAGAGGTTTTAAATAAAACTAACCTTCTAAGTTACACAGATGTTTTTTCGAAACATATATTAAATTTAGCCAAGGATGATGACAGAATAGTAGCTATTACAGCAGCTATGCCCGACGGCACAGGACTAACACCTTTTGCTGAAAAATATCCTAGTCGATTTTTTGATGTAGGTATTGCAGAAGAGCATGCAGTTACCTTTGCAGCGGGATTAGCGAAAGAGGGATTAAAGCCATTTGTGTCAATTTATTCATCCTTCTATCAGCGAGCATATGATCAGATATTACATGATGTCTGCCTCCAAAATTTAGGGGTAGTATTAATGTGCGATAGAGCCGGTCTTGTGGGATGTGACGGTGAAACTCATCAGGGAATTTTTGATATTTCATTTATCACATCTATGCCGAATATCACGGTTATTGCCCCAAAGGATGTATATGAGCTAAAGGCAGCTATGAATTATGCTAAGGACTGCGATGGTCCGGTATTTATTCGCTATTCTAGAGGCACAGCTATAGCTGAGGGCAATGAAAATAAATATGATATCACAAAGGGCGATATCATTACTAAAGGTAGGGATGTGGCAATTATATCTATTGGAAATATTTATTCTGAAGTAAAAGTGGCAGCGGAGAAATTAAATAAGGATGGAATTAAGCCTACAGTGGTAAATCCTATTTTCTTAAAACCACTTAATACTAAACTAATAGAAGAAATTGCTAATGA
The DNA here is from genome assembly GCA_902783775.1 of uncultured Lachnospiraceae bacterium. Lineage (GTDB taxonomy): Bacteria > Bacillota > Clostridia > Lachnospirales > Lachnospiraceae > Eubacterium_G. The sequence continues at coordinate 15,548 of CACZSI010000023.1, read as the reverse complement.
CCATACGCTGATTGTTATAGTGGAGGAAGCTATAAAAAATGGAGGCTTTGGCGAGCAGGTTGAAGTGTTTATTAAGGAAAATAATATTGACTGTAAGGTTAAAGTGCTAGCTATAGATGATAAGTTTGTGGAGCACGGAGAGGTGCCACAGCTTAGAAAGAGATTAGGAATAGATGGCATAGGAATTTATAATGCCGTTAAAGATAATTTAGATTAATGGGAGATTAGAATGAAAAAAAGACTTGATGTGCTTTTAGTAGAGAAGGGCTTAGCTCCTTCTAGAGAAAAGGCAAAGGCCATAATAATGAGTGGTATAGTTTTTGTGGACAATGTTAGGGAAGATAAGGCTGGAACTAACATTGACGTGGATGCTAATGTGGAGGTAAGAGGAAAGACTCTTAAATATGTTAGCCGCGGTGGACTTAAACTGGAAAAGGCCATGGATAAGTTTGACATAAAACTGGATGATATGGTTTGTATGGACGTTGGCGCATCAACAGGTGGATTTACAGATTGTATGCTTATGAATAATGCCGCTAAGGTTTATGCGGTGGATGTAGGTTACGGTCAGCTGGCTTGGAAACTTAGAACAGATGAGAGAGTTGTATGCATGGATAAGACTAATATCAGATATGTAACTAGAGAAGATATCGATGATGACTTAGATTTCGCTTCAATCGATGTGGCGTTTATCTCTCTTACAAAGGTTCTAGAGCCTGTATATAATCTCCTAAAGGAAGATGGAGAAGTAGTATGTCTTATAAAACCACAGTTTGAGGCAGGAAGAGAAAAGGTTGGAAAAAAAGGTGTGGTTAGAGATGAGAGCGTTCACAGAGAAGTAATTCATAAGGTAATAGATTATGCTAAGAGCATAGGATTTAAAATATTAGATTTAGATTACTCTCCGGTAAAAGGACCTGAGGGCAATATCGAATATCTATTGTATATTAGAAAAAGTGACGATGAGTCATTGAACAATGAAGAGGTAAATCCGGACAGCATAGTAGAAAGTTCCCATATGGATTTAGATAAATAAAAATGATTGGAGAAGCCCATGAAAAAGTTTTGCATCATAACTAATTCATACAAAGATAAAAATTCAATAATTGCCAATTCAATTAAGGAGTATCTGGAAAAATTTAATGCTAAGTGCATTATAAAGAAGATGTTTGAAAATGATGAGACAGATTTTTTAATTGAGAGAGAGGAAATTGAAGGCAGCGAATGTGTTATCACTATAGGTGGCGATGGAACTCTTCTTTTAGTAGCTAAAGAATTGATAGATATGGATGTGGTATTTATCGGTGTAAACAAGGGCAATCTAGGCTTTATGGCAGAGATTCCATCTGAGGACATTTATATGTACTTAGATAAATTAATTGAAAATAAATTTAGTGTTGAACCTAGAATGATGCTAAAGGGTGAGGTCATCCGCGATGGAAAAGTTATTGCTAAAACCAATGTTTTAAATGATGTGGTAGTTCACAGAGGTAGTTGCCCGGACATTTCTGATTTTACAGTTTATGTAAATAAATCATTGTTAGGGGAGTATAGCTCTGATGGAATAGTTATTTCTACTGCCACAGGATCCACGGCTTATAATCTTTCAGCCGGTGGTCCTATTGCCAGACCGGAATCAACAATGATAATTATGACACCGGTTTGTCCGCATACATTGAGTAATCGAAGCGTTTTGTTTTCTAAAAATGATGAGATAGAGCTTCTCATAAAAGAGCTCAGAAAACCGGGGGAGGAGCTAAGAACAGTTTCTTTTGATGGCAGAGATGTGATAAACGTTAAAACCGGAGATATTATCAGGGTAACTAGAGCGAAGCAAACCACAAAAATAGCAAAGATTAATCAGGATAGTTTTCTTCAGGTGGTTAATAAAAAATTAGTGGATGGTAGATAATATGATTAAATCTAATAGACATAGAAAAATAATAGAGATTATTACTAACAATGAAATATATACACAGGAAGAGTTGGCACAGGCCTTAATTAAAAATGGTATTTCAGTTACCCAGGCCACAGTTTCTAGAGATATACGAGAACTTAATTTGACTAAGGTTTCAGCCAATGGCGGTAAACAAAAATATTCAGTGCCAACAGCTACACCGTCCCTTAACAATAAATATAAGAGAGTTTTCTTAGACGGTGTTCTTTCAATAGATTATGCAGAAAATCTATTGGTAATAAAAACAGTATCCGGTATGGCAATGGCAGTAGGTGCAGCTGTCGATGCCATTAAAATAAAAGAAATCATGGGATGTATTGCAGGTGATGATACAGTAATGTGCGTCACAAAAGATAAAAGCAGTGCTAAGATAGCAATGAAATACTTAGAACAGATTATCGAGTAATACGGAGGAAAAATGTTATTAAATTTACATGTTAAAAATATGGCATTAATTAGAGAGATAGATGTTGATTTTAAGGATGGTCTAAATGTGTTCACAGGTGAGACCGGCGCCGGAAAATCTTTGATTTTAGGTTCTCTAAATATTGCCCTAGGACAGAAAGCATCAAAAGATATAATAAGAGAAGATGCAGAATATGCATTAGTTGAATTAACTTTTTCAATGAATGAAAAAAGCAGAGAAAAGTTAGTGGATAATGATATTACAGTGGATGAAGATTGCATCGTGGTATCTAGAAAAATTATGAGAAACAGAAGTGTGGCCAAGGTTAATGGAGAGACAGTAAATGTATCTGTTTTAAAAGACATTATGTCAGACTTAGTAGATATACACGGTCAGCATGAACATCAGTCTTTATTATATAAGGAAAATTATATTAAGATTTTAGATGAATATTCTAAAAAGGATTTAGGAAATCTTTTAGAGGAATTAAAAAAGGAATATAGTGAGTATATTAAATTAAAAGCTCAGCTTGAAGAGTTAGATATTGACGATAAGAAAAGAGCTAGAGATATAGAATTTTTAAAGTTTGAGGTTAATGAAATTGAAAATGCTAATCTTGAAGCAAATGAAGATGTTTTAATTGAGGAAGAATTTAAGAAGATTAGCGAAAATTCCAGCTTAGCAGATACTCTTTCTAATATTGAGATGTGCTTAGGGTTTAGTGATAATTCCTCGGCGGGCAATAGTGTGGCTAATGCTATTTCAGCTATTAACAATATCCATAGTGACAATCAGGATGTAGAAAATATAAAAAATAGTATTTATGATCTAGAGGATTTACTTAGAACTACATTGTCAGACATTGAGAGGTTAAAGAGTGGCATAAGCCTTGACAGAGAAAGAGAAAATCTTTTAGAGTCCCGTCTTGATGAAATTAATAAATTAAAGATTAAGTATGGTCAGTCTATAGAAGAAATAAATGATTATTTAGAAAATCAAAAGAAAGAATTAGATTTATTACTTAATTTTGAGGAAAATAAAGAAAAATTAAAGAGTGAAATTTTTAATTTAGAAAAGAAATTACACGAAAAAGCTTTAAAAATAAGTAGCATTAGAAAAAATAATGCAGAAATTTTACAAAAATTAGTAGAAGATGCATTAAAAGACTTGAATTTTATGGCCGTGAAATTTACAATTAAGATTGGTGAAAAAGAAAACATATCTGCTGAGGGGATAGATGATATTGAATTTTTAGTTTCAACTAATGTGGGAATGGAGCCTAAGCCGCTTCGAAACGTGGCATCTGGCGGTGAGTTATCCAGAATTATGTTGGCACTTAAATCAATCTTAGCAGGCAATGATGACATTGATACTTTAATCTTTGATGAGATTGACACAGGTATCAGCGGAATAACCGCATTGAAGGTGGCAGAAAAAATGTCATTGATAAGTAGGAATCATCAGGTGATTTGTATTTCTCACTTATCTCAGATTGCTGCAATGGCAGATAGCCATTATTTAATAGAAAAGAAGGCTGATGATAACAGCACTATTACATCTATTAAACTTTTATCTTACGATGAGAGAGTGGATGAATTAGTTAGAATTAACTCAGGATTTAATAAAACTGATGCGGCAATTAATCAGGCAAAAGAAATGCTTGAGAGTGCTAGAAATAGTAAAAAATAATAAGATAATATCATAAAGAGTATAGAATAAATTCTAAAAGTAATAGAGTAGAGAAAGGTTAGAGGTAGCAAAATGGCAAAAGCAAAATCAAATGAAAATCTAGTATACGGCCTAGAAGAGATGATTAAAAAGTACAATAAGAAACCTGAAAAGAAAATTAAAAAAAGAGATATTATTAATACTTTTCAGAAGACAACTATTATTATGCCGGTTAAATGTACTATAAGTGACGGTGAAGTTATTGGAGAAAATATTAAGGATTCAAGAATGAAGCCTGACATTGTTAAGAATGAGCAGGGAGTTAGATTACTTCCATTATTCACATCTTATGAGCAGATACCTAGAGATTATATGGAAGATTTTTCATTGATTAAAGTGCCTGCAGTAAGCGCATATTCTTATATGAATTATTGTGATTCAATTGGAGGAATTGTATTAAATCCATTTACTGAGTACAATATTGAATTCAGAAAGAAGAAGGGGGCTTCATCTAACAGCAATCATAATGCAGGTGGAACTACTAGAAATTATGAGAAGACTAGTAGACCAGCTAGAAGCGTAGTTGAAAATAATAAGACTGCAATGATTATCTATGATAATCAGAAATATATTATTAACAAGAGTCCTTTTGTAATTGGAAGAGAGAGTGCTGATATCGAAATTCCTAAGAATTATATTTCTAAGATTCATGTGGTTATTTCATTTAAAGATGGAAAGTATAGAATCGCAGATTATGACTCTACAAATGGTACAAAAGTAAATGACTCTGAGTTAAGACCTAAGGTTTATTATGAGTTAAGAGACGGTTATGAAATAGAGTTAGGTGGCGAAGAAAAAATGCTATTTTACAGAAACTAAAAAAGCCTAGTTTTTTATTGTTTCTACTTTAAATTGTATCAAAATTTTAGTATTATATTATTATAAAGAATAAAGGAGGTAGACGCATGAAAAATGTTTTGTTTGCAGCTTCAGAGTGCGTGCCTTTTATTAAAACGGGCGGACTGGCAGATGTAGTAGGATCTTTACCACAGTGCTTAGATAAAGAGGAATATGATGTACGTGTTATAATTCCTAAATATATGTGCATTGACCAGAAATGGAAAGACCAGATGACATATGTCAACCATTTTTATATGGACTTAAATTGGAGAAAGCAGTATGTAGGAATTTTGGAGTTAGAGTACGAGGGAATTAAATTCTACTTTATCGATAATGAATATTATTTCGCAGGTTCGACTCCATACAGCACAGAGAGATATGACCTTGAGAAATTTGCATTTTTCTCAAGAGCAGTTTTATCTGCGCTACCTATTATTGGATTTAGACCAGATATAATTCATTGCCACGATTGGCAGACTGGATTGATTCCTGTTTACTTAAAGGACAGCTTCTCAGATGGAGAATTCTATCAGGGAATTAAATCAATTATGACTATTCACAATCTTAAGTTCCAGGGAAAATGGGATATTGATACAGTGAAGGATTTAGCCGGATTAGCTGATTACTATTTCACATCAGATAAGTTAGGGGATTACGATGATGGTAATTACCTAAAGGGTGGAATTGTTTATGCTGATAAGGTTAGCACAGTAAGTAGAACTTATGCTGAGGAAATCAAGACACCTTTCTTTGGAGAGGGATTAGATGGATTGATGAGAGCTAGATCTAATGATTTGTGGGGAATTGTAAATGGTATTGATTATACGGATTATAATCCTGAAACAGATGATAAGATTTACCAGAATTATTCAGATGCTAACTTTAGAAAGATGAAGGTTAAAAACAAAGTGGCATTACAGAGAGATTTAGGCTTAGAGGTAGATCCTAAGAAGATGATGATTGGTATTGTCAGCAGACTAACAGATCAGAAGGGATTTGATTTAATATCTTGTGTTATGGATGAGTTATGTCAGGATGCGGTACAGTTTGTTATCCTAGGAACAGGCCAGGAACAGTATGAAAATATGTTCAGACATTTTGACTGGAAATATGGAAATGATGTTTCAGCTAACATCTATTACTCAGAGGAATTATCTCATAAGATTTACGCAGCCAGCGATGCATTCCTTATGCCATCACTATTTGAGCCATGTGGTTTAAGTCAGCTGATGAGTTTAAGATATGGAACATTACCTATTGTTCGTGAGACTGGTGGACTTAGCGATACAGTTGAGCCATATAATGAATATGAAAATACTGGAACAGGATTTTCATTTAAGAACTATAATGCTCATGAGATGATGGGAACAATCAGATACGCTGAGCATGTATTCTATGATAAGAAGAGAAATTGGAATAAGATGATTGAGCGTGCTATGAAGGCAGACTTCTCATGGAAGCAGTCAGCTAAGCAGTACGAAGAAATGTATGAATCATTATTTTAATTAAATATTTAAGCCATGTATAGGTATTAATCTATACATGGCTTATTTTTATGTTAGTTATTAATTAACCTTTTTTATTCCTGAGATATCGGTGTCAATAGTCATAGAATAATTAGTATGATATATTACAAAACCGGGATTAGCACCGGCCACCTTTTTAACATGTTTCTTTTGAATATAATCTACATCCACCTTATCGCCAGCTCCTGCTGAAGAAAAGTGAGCCGCTAATCTGGCAGCTTCCTCGAAAGTGGAATCAGGCAATTCATCATTTCCACATTTAACAATTACATGAGATCCCTGGAAGGCCTTTGAGTGGAACCACCAGTCATTGCCGGTAGCTAACTTAAAGGTGATATATTCATTTTGTAAATTATTTTTACCTACATAGATATCATATCCATCGGAAGAAATAAAATGCATTGGCTTACTTTTCTGTGTAAATTTTTCCTTTTTAGAAGATGATTTTTTTATATACCCACTAAGAATTAATTCCTTCTTAATCTCCGCTAAATCTTCCTCACTAGTGGCAATATTAATAGCTAGCTCAATAGAATTAAGATATTCAATGGAATTTTCTGTCTCCTTAATAATATCGCTAAGGGCAGTGGCTGTTCTTTTAAGCTTAGCATACTTATCATAAAACTTTTTAGCATTGTCGATAGGAGAGATAGTAGTATCCAGTGTGATTTTTACAGGTTTTCCAGTGTAGAAATCTGTAGTTTCAAAAACTTTAGTGCCGGGTTCTATTGAATAACCGTAAGTAGTCAACAAATCACCGTAAACCTTAAATTTATCCTTCTTTTCAGTATCTTCTAACTGTTTTTTCTGAATAATATATTTCTTTTGATCCCTAGAAAGTGCATTGGAGACGATTCGTCTTAAATCAGAAGATTTTTGTCTCATACGAGAGTGCAATGACTTCTTTCTATAATAGTCACAAACTAACTGACTTATGGAATCATAACTGATTTCATTGGCATCAGGAAAAGTAGATAACTTGAAAGCACTAAATTCCTTAGGCACATCATTTATCTCATAAAGACTAGGTGAAAATTCAGCTTTATTAATATGGTTTATAAGCTGATAAAACTCTAGATAAATTAAATTTAAATCTCCCTGTGCAATGGCATTAGCAGGTAGGGATGAATCGATATTAGCTCTGTAGCAAATATCCTGAGCAATAGTAGGACTTATTCCTGTAAAGGAAGTATAAATGGCCTTATATAGCGGCATAGGCTTAGCCACCTTGCTAAAGAATTCTTCCTTAGAAACCTCTAGTGGATTAAGCTTATCCATAGTATCCGGAATAAAATATTTCTTTCCCGGAAGAACTGTTCTTACAGAACTCATAACAGAAGTAACATGCTTAATACTGTCGATTATAGTATAATCCGTGTCAGTAAAAATAATATTACTGTGCTTACCCATCATCTCCACAATAAGATATTTGTGATTAATGTCACCTAACTCATTTAAATGCTGAATCTTAAACTGAATGATTCTCTCAAGGGAAGGCTGACTGATTTCCACAATTCGTCCATTGCTGATATGCTTTCTTAAAAGCATACAAAAATTAGGTGCCACCATAGGAGCCTTCTTATTAGTATCCGTAAGATAGATAAGGGGAAGACCGGGATTGGCACTTATTAATAATCTATATTGTTCCTTGCCGGCTTTGATAATAAGCTGAAGCTCGTCATTTTCCGGCTGTGATATTTTATATATTCTAGAATCTAATAATTTCTCATTAAATTCATTTTTTAAAGCAGCAACTGCCACACCATCAAAAGCCATAATTTTATTCCTTTCAAGATGTCATTTCTATTCTTTGATAAGTATAACATAAAAAATAAAAAAACAAATAAGAAAAGGTGAGAAAATGGCTAATTAATCGTTACAAGAGAGGGTGGTTGATTATTGACGAGTGCAATATATTATATTATAATAATTTAGATTATGCTTATATATAATGGACTAAGAATAATATTAGGTGAATTATAGAAAAAGAGGGAATCTTTAATGGTAAGAAGTATGACAGGATTTGGCCGAGGAGAGGCCATTGCTGAAAAAAGAAAAATTAATATCGAGATTAAATCAGTTAATCACAGATATTTAGAAACAAATATAAAAATGCCAACTAATTTCTTGTATTTAGAGGGCGATGTAAGACAGACTATTAAGTCTAGAATTGGCCGTGGTAAGGTGGATGTTTTCATTTCTTATGAGAATAATAATGAGGACAATTACAATGTTAAGGTTAACACTGTGTTAGCTAAAGAATATTTAGATGCTTACCAGAAGGTCAGCGATTCATTGTTAATTGACAATGATGTCAGATGCAGCTCTATTATGAGAAGCCCTGAAGTGTTAAAGCTTGAAACTGTGGATGATGATGAGGAAGTAGTTAAGGAATTAGTGATTGATGCTACTAATAAAGCTATCGATGAATTAATTGCAGTTAGGGAAGCTGAGGGCGAGCGATTAAAAGAGGATGTTATCTCAAAGGTAGAGGCTATAAGAGAAGATGTGGCCTTTATTGAGTCTAAGTCAGATTTAATTGTGGAAGAGTATAGAAAGAAGATAACAGAGAAGGTTACTGAACTTCTAGACGAGGCTGATATTGATGAGTCACGAATCGTGCAGGAAGTTATTATATATGCCGATAAACGTTGTGTGGATGAGGAGATTGTAAGACTTAATTCACATATCCAGGCTGTCAGAGATACATTAGATGAAGAGGGCAGCATAGGAAGAAGATTAGACTTTATTGTTCAGGAAATGAATAGAGAGTCTAATACAATACTTTCTAAGGTTACAGATAAAGAATTATCTAACGTTGGTATCCATATTAAGACTAATGTGGAAAAGGTTAGAGAACAGATTCAGAATATTGAATAAATAGGATGGTATAAAATGAAAAAAGGTAAGTTAGTTGTTATCTCAGGTTTTTCCGGTGTGGGAAAAGGAACTGTGGTATCAGATATAATAAACAACTGTGATGATTTCAAGGTGTCTGTTTCAGCCACTACCAGAAGTCCTAGAGAGGGAGAAGAAAACGGAGTTCATTATTTCTTTTTAACAAAGGATGAATTCGAAAAGATGATTGAGGATGACAAACTACTTGAGTATGCCCAGTATGTTGATAACTATTACGGCACACCTCTTGAGTTTGTGGACAATACATTAGATTCAGGTGTCAATGTGGTTCTAGAAATTGAAGCACAGGGTGCAATGCAGGTTAAAGAAAAAAGACCTGATGCGGAATTGATTTTTATTCTTCCGCCGGATGCTGACACATTAAAGAATCGATTAGTAGGCAGAAATACAGAGAGCGCTGATGTTATAGAAAAGAGATTGCAGCGTGCTGCTAGTGAATGTGAATTCGTTGATGCGTATGACCATTATGTTTTAAATGATCAGGTTTCTAAGTGCAGAGACGATATTATTAAAATAGTTAATGACGATGATTCAGCTAGCATTAGCCAGGACATCGTTAATAATATAAAAGAAGATATTTTAAAGTTCAAGGAAGGAGAATAAGATATGTTACACCCATCTTATCATGATTTAATGACAGTAGTTAACAGCGACGTTGAAGACGGAGAGCCAAAGGTAGTAAACAGTAGATATTCTATCGTTATGGCTACAGCTAAAAGAGCTAGACAGATTACTGCAGGAAGCGAGCCTTTGATTAGTGATGTTGAAGGAAGAAAAGCACTTTCAATTGCAGTTGATGAGTTATATGATTCAAAAATTAGAATCATTGGAGATGACGAATAAAAAATGAAAATAATGTTTGTTTCCCTCGGTTGCGATAAGAATTTAGTGGACACAGAGCATATGTCCGGTATTCTATCTAAGCGAGGATATGAATTTACGAATGATGAATTAGAGGCAGATGTAATAATTATTAACAGCTGTGCCTTCATCCATGATGCTAAAGAAGAGAGTATTGAGACAATCTTTGAGATGGCCAGATATAAGGAAGAAGGTAATCTAAAAGCTTTGGTATTAGCCGGTTGTTTAGCTCAGAGATACGATGAAGAAATTGAAGAGGAAATACCGGAGATTGATATACTAATTGGAACTACAGCTATTGAGAGTATTGCAGATGCAATAGAAGAATTTTTTAATGAAAAGCATCTAGTAAAGAGCTTTAAAGATGTGGATTATCTTGCGGCAAAGGATTCTCCTAGAAATATTTCTACGCCGGGAGGCTATGCATATTTAAAAATAGCGGAGGGTTGCGATAAGAGATGTACTTATTGTGCCATTCCAATGTTGCGCGGAAAATATAGAAGCGTTGATATGGAAAGTCTGTTAAATGAGGCTAAGCAGTTAGCTGACAATGGCGTTAAAGAGTTAATTCTTGTGGCACAGGAAACCACAACATACGGTATTGATTTATACAATAAAAAATCTCTTCATATTCTTCTAAATAAGTTAAGTCAGATAGAGGGAATTAAGTGGATAAGATTATTATATTGTTATCCGGAAGAAATCTATGATGAGTTAATTGAAGAAATGAAAAATAATAAGAAGGTTTTACATTATCTTGATATTCCAATTCAGCATGCAAGTGATGAAATTCTAAGGAGAATGGGAAGAAGAACTGATAATAAAAAACTTAGAGAGATTATTAAAAAGTTAAGAGATAATATACCGGATATTATACTTAGAACTACATTGATAACTGGTTTTCCTGGAGAAACAGAAAAAGATCATAAGATCGTGATGGATTTTGTAGAGGAAATGAAATTTGACAGATTAGGAGTTTTCACTTACTCAGAAGAAGAGGGAACTGTGGCTGCTAAGTTTGATAATCAGATATCTCAGGAAATTAAAGAAAAACGTCAGGATGAAATTATGAAGCTTCAGCAGGAAGTGGTATTTGAAAAGTCAAAGGACTTGATTGGAAAAGAGTTTGATGTGTTAGTCGAGGGCCGAATTGTTAGAGAAGACGCCTATATTGGAAGAACATATATGGATGCACCAGGTGTGGATAGCAAAATATTCGTGGAAAGCACCAGAGATATTATGTCCTCAGATATAATCAGGGCGAGAGTTAAATCGACCTACGAGTATGATTTAATAGCAGATGAAATATAAATATGTGAGGTGAAAACTAATGAATTTAGCTAATAAATTAACAGTGTTTAGAATTTTTTGTATTCCAATTTTTGTTGTGCTTATGTTTGTGGATTTTCCATTTCATTATCTAAGTGCATTGATAGTGTTTGTTGTAGCTAGCATTACTGATTTCTTAGATGGAAAAATTGCCAGAAAAAATAATTGGGTTACTAACTTCGGTAAGTTTATGGATCCGCTAGCGGACAAACTTTTGGTTTCAGCAGCTTTGATAAGTTTGATTCCACAGTTTAATAAGTACCAGTGGATTTATATAGTAATAGTAATTGTAATAATAAGTAGAGAGTTATTTATCAGCGGATTTAGAACTCTTGCTGCTGACCAGGGAATTGTATTAGCGGCAGGGTGGTCCGGCAAAGTGAAAACTGCCACACAGATGGTTATGCTTATTGTTTTAATTGCATACAGTGATAAAGAATTATGGTTTATTAGAAATGATTTCTTTAAATACTTAGGATGGGTATTGATTTGGGCATCACTTTCATTAACTATAATTTCAATGGTTGATTATGTAAAGAGTAATATAAATGTATTAAAGAATTAAGAAGGGGTAAAAAATGTCTTATAATAATTTATCAAAAGAAGAATTAAAGAAAGAACTTGAAAATTTACAGAAACAGTATAAAGAGATTCAGGATAAAAATATCAGTCTTGATATGTCTAGAGGAAAGCCTGGATTAGATCAGTTAGCTATCTCAATGGGGATGCTAGATGTATTAACATCTGAGTCAGATTTAAAGGCTGAAGATGGAACTGATTGCAGAAACTACGGTGTTCTAGATGGTATTCCAGAGGCTAAGAGATTAATGGCTGATATGATGGACACAGATCCTGACAATGTAATTGTATGTGGTAACTCATCATTAAATCTAATGTATGACTGCATTGCAAAATCATTTACTCACGGTGTATTAGGTAGCACACCTTGGGGCAAGTTAGACAAGGTTAAATGGCTTTGCCCATCACCTGGATATGACAGACATTTTATGGTTACAGAATCTTTTGGTATCGAGTTAATCACAGTAGACTTACATGAAGATGGTCCTGACATGGATCAGGTAGAAGAATTAGTAAAGGATGAGGCTGTAAAGGGAATTTGGTGTATTCCAAAATACTCTAACCCATCAGGCGTTACATATTCAGATGAAGTGGTTAAAAGAATGGCTAACTTAAAGCCTGCAGCAAAAGACTTCAGAATTTTCTGGGACAATGCATATGCAATTCACCACATTAACAATGACGAAGCTAATCAGGATAAGCTATTAGATATTATCACAGAGTGTGAGAAGGCTGGAAATCCTAATATGGTTATGGAATTTGCCTCAACATCAAAGGTAACATTCCCTGGAGCAGGAATTGCAGCGATGGCTTCATCAAAAGAAAACATCAGTGCAATTAAGGATTTAATGAAATTTCAGACAATTGGTTTTGATAAATTAAATCAGTTAAGACATGTTAAATACTTTAAGGACTTTAGCGGAATGGTTAAGCATATGGAAAAGCATGCTGACTTATTAAAGCCTAAGTTTGAAGCTGTATTAAAGGTATTAAACGAAGAGTTAAAGGATTTAGAGATTGCTAAATGGACTAATCCAAACGGCGGATATTTCATCTCATTAGACGTTATGGAAGGATGCGCTAAGAAGGTTGTAGCTATGTGTAAAGACGCCGGAATGGTACTTACAGGAGCAGGAGCGACATTCCCTTATGGAAAAGATCCTAAAGATTCTAATATCAGAATCGCTCCAAGTTTCGCTAGTCCTGAGGACTTAATCGAAGCTAGTAAGATTTTAGTAGTATGTACTAAGATTGCAACAATCGAAAAGCTATTAGCTGAGTAAGAAAATAAAAGTTATGAAATAGTTAAAGCTGTTTCATAACTTTTTTTATATTATAGTGATTGACTAACTTGTCAATAAATTAGGAACAATAGAAGAGTTTTTAAAAGAATGGCACATATCAAAAAAAGATAATTTGAAATGTGTGGACAATATGAACAAAAAGTGTTAAAAAAATGAGACATGCATTGAAAAAAATGTTCAATAATGGTATAGTATATATACATTAAAAATTGAAAAGGAGATGTTAAAATGAACAATTTACTTAAGAAAATTGCTGCATCAGCATTAACAGCTACTATGGTTGTTGGAACAGTTGGAATTACATCAGCAGCAGTAAACGAAGGAACAGACATTACAGGACAGACTGGATGGAAGGCATTTTCAATTCATTCACGTGAAGATGGTGGTGAATGGGAAGATTCTCTAACAAAGAAGTCAGCTACTCCTCAGAAGTGGTGCCTTAATGCAGATGAGGCTAGTGGAGTAGATGCTACATGGACATACGGAGAGTATGCTAAGATGAAGAGTCAGACTCCTTCTGCATTTGCTATGGACGTTATTTCAACTGGTTGGAGTGCTAGTTACGGCCCTAAGGTTCCTGTTCAGAAAGATAAAGATGGAAACCTTCTTCAGGAAGTCAAGAACTCTAATCCATGGGGTGTAACAGCAGATAAGGTTGTAAATGTAGAGAGAGGTCGTACATATACACTTAAATTTAAGATTAAAGGTGATTTAGAAAATGAAATCACAGAAACAGCTAACAGAAAAGATGGAACATTATATACTAAGGGAACAGGAAAGTTCAATTATGTAAAACATGTTCATTTCAAGGTTTATGATGACTCTGATAAAGACGGAGCTGCTTTAAAGATTAAAGGAACATCAGCTGTTCAGGGAACAAAGAATGTTTTAACTGTTGGTGATACAAAGAAAATTAACAAAGATTTCAATGTATTTATTGCATTAGATAAGAAGAATACAGATAATGATGGATATGTAGATGTAACAACTAAGTTTACTATTCCAGCAGATAAAGCTAAATATCAGAAGAAGAAAGCTGTACCATCAGTTGGAATTAAGTTCGCGTTTGGTGCATTCTTAAAAGAGTTCCCAGATGAGAACAACATGCATGGAACAATTGAAGTTAAGAACTTCCAGGTATTAGCAGGTCCTGCAGTAACAGGAAAGACTAAGATTACTAGTCTTAAGGCAAAGAAAAAAGGATTTAAAGTTAAGTTTAAGAAGGCTGCTAAAGCTAAGAAATATCAGGTTCAGTATTCATTAAAGAAGAGCATGAAGAAAGCTAAAACTAAGACTATTTCAAAGAAGAGCTTAACAGTTAAGAAGTTAAAATCAAAGAAAACTTACTATGTAAGAGTTAGAGGTCTTTACAAAGTAAATGGTGAGACTATTTACGGTGCTTACTCTTCAGTTAAGAAAGTTAAAACTAAATAATTAAATTTAAAGAGTTTTATATCCCATTAGGATTAACATCCTAGTGGGATTTTTTATTTCATAGGAAAGTTCTTTGAACTTTCCTATGAAATAAAAATGCTCCGCAAGGATGCGCAGCTCGCGGAGAGGTATTTATGCTGACACATCCGCTCGCGCGCGAAGTGTCGCAAGCGACACTTTGTTCTATAATCATATATAAATTAAATATCACATAATATATATGTTGCGTAGTTGCCTGGGATAGTATATAATATAAGTGCTGAATGAATAAATAAAAATAGAATATTATTTAATTAAAACTATTGACATCAAGGGTATTATATAATATTATATTTAAAGAACATCTGTTCGAAAGAGAGAAAGGAAGAAAAAAGATGAATAAAGAAGATAAAATTAAAGCACTTGACGCTGCAGTATCACAGATTGAGAGACAGCATGGAAAAGGCTCCATTATGAAATTAGGAGATAATGAGAAGAACATGATTCAGGTAGAGACTATCCCTACAGGATCATTAAGTTTAGATATAGCATTAGGTCAGGGTGGAATTCCTAAAGGAAGAATTATAGAGATTTATGGACCAGAATCTAGTGGTAAAACTACAGTAGCCCTTCATATGATTGCAGAATGCCAGAAGCGTGGTGGAGTGGCAGGATTTATTGATGCG
>CACZSI010000022.1 GCA_902783775.1 uncultured Lachnospiraceae bacterium | reverse complement strand
ATGGTATCAGATATTAACAAAGACACTGTTAATTTTGTACCTAACTTTGACGAGGAAGAAAAGGAGCCGGAGGTATTACCAGCTAGATATCCTAACCTTTTAGTAAATGGAACTAGTGGTATTGCCGTAGGTATGGCTACTAACATTCCACCTCATAACTTAGGGGAAGTTATCGACGGAATCGTTAAAATTATTGACAATAAAAGAGAAGAAAATAAGGATACTTCAATAGATGAGTTGTTAGATATTATCAAAGGTCCTGATTTTCCTACTGGAGCAACTGTTTTAGGTAGAAAGGGAATTAACTCTGCCTACAGAACAGGACGTGGAAAAATAAAAATACGTGCTGTCACTGATGTAGAAGTGATGGATAATGGAAAAAATAGAATTGTGGTAACAGAGCTACCTTACATGGTTAATAAGGCTAAATTAGTAGAAAAGGTGGCAATGCTTCACAGAGAAAAGAAAATCGATGGAATCACTGATATTAGAGATGAGTCTGATCAGGATGGTGTAAGAGTAGTAATTGAACTTAGAAAAGATGTCAATGCTAACGTTGTTTTAAATCAGCTTTATAAACATACTCAATTACAGGATTCTTTTGGCGTAATTATGCTTGCCTTAGTTAATGGTGAACCAAAGGTTTTAAATTTATTAGATATGCTTACTGAATATCTAAATCACCAGAAGGAAGTAGTAACTAGAAGAACTAGATTCGACTTAAATAAGGCAGAAGAAAGAGCTCATATTATCGAGGGATTATTAAAAGCCATCGACAATATTGACGAAATTATTAAGATTATAAAAGAATCTAAATCTACTGCTGATGCCAAGGCTAATATCATTAAGAGATTTGGTTTTACAGAGGCTCAGGCTCAGGCTATCGTTGACATGCGTTTAAGACAGCTTACAGGATTAGCTAGAGAAGATTTAGAAAATGAATATGCTAAATTAAAAGAATTAATTACACAATTAAAATTAATTCTTTCAGATGAAAATGAATTATTAAGAGTAATTAAAGAAGAAATTCTTGAAGTAAAAGAAAAATTCGGCGACGACAGAAGAACTAAGATTGGAATTGATATGGATGATTTATCAGATGAGGATTTAATTCCAACAGAGGATACTGTTGTGGCAATGACAAACTTAGGTTATATCAAGAGAATGTCTGTTGATAACTTTAAATCTCAGAACAGAGGTGGTAAGGGAATCAAGGGAATGCAGACCATAGATAATGACTTTATGGAGCATTTATTCATGGTATCAACTAAGGATTACATTTTATTCTTAACTAACTTAGGAAGAATTTATAAGCTAAAATGCTACGAAATCCCAGAGGCAGGACGTACTGCCAGAGGTATGGCTATCGTAAATCTATTGCAGTTAATGCCGGATGAAAAGGTAGTTACAGTAGTAAATATTAAGGATTTTGAGGAGGATAAATATCTGGTAATGGCCACTGAAAAGGGTGTTATCAAGAAGACTCCATTGGATGCTTATATCAATATTAGAAGAAAAGGAATCCAGGCTATTACGCTTAAAGAAGGTGATAAATTAAAAGAAGTGGTTGTAGCTGAGGGTGAAGATGACTCAATTCTCATGATTACTAAGAAGGGAATGAGTATCAAGTATAAAGTTAGCGATGTTAGAGAAACAGGTCGTTCTGCAATGGGTGTTCGCGGAATGAAATTAAATGATGATGATGAGGTAATTTCAATCCAGATGGTATCCCAGGGAGAATATATTTTAGTTTCTTCAGCTAATGGATATGGAAAGAGAACTAAGTTCTCAGAATTTAGAGAGCAGACTAGAGGCGGTAAAGGTATTAAGTGCTACAATATCACTGAAAAAACAGGAGATGTAGTGGCTGCTAAGGCTGTTAACGACGGAAATGAGATAATGATGATAACTAATGAGGGTATTGTCATTAGAATGTTCGTAGATGACATTTCTGTATTAGGAAGAGTAACTAGCGGTGTTAAACTTATGAACACAGGCGTTGATAACGATATTGTGGTAGCTAGCTTAGCGAAGGTTAAGGAAAGTGTAACAGAGGCTGACCTAAAGGAAATGGAAAATAGCGAAAACGAAGAAAATATTGTAAGTGAAGAGGAAAATGGAGAAAGCAATGAGGGAAATTAATTCATTAGAAATCACTAAAAATATTAAAGAGATGTGTATTGAAGCCAATCATGTCCTCTCAGAGGACATGCTAAAGGTCTTCAATAAAGCTAGAGAAAACGAAGAGTCTAAGCTTGGTTGTCAGATACTAGATCAGCTAGACGAGAATCTAAAAATAGCAAAAGAAGATATGATTCCTATCTGCCAGGATACAGGAATGGCTGTTATTTTTATTAAGATAGGTCAGGATGTACATGTGGTGGGAGATTCTATTGAAGATGCTATAAATGAAGGCGTAAGACAGGGATATGTGGATGGTTATCTAAGAAAATCTGTGGTAAAAGATCCATTAATCCGTGAAAATACTAAGGACAATACACCTGCGGTTATCCACTATGAAATCGTAAAAGGTGATAAAATCGAGATTACTATCGCTCCAAAAGGATTTGGAAGTGAAAATATGAGTAGAGTGTTTATGTTAAAGCCGGCAGATGGCATTGAAGGCGTTAAAAATGCGATTTTAACTGCTGTTAAGGATGCAGGCCCTAATGCATGTCCACCTATGGTAGTAGGTGTTGGAATAGGCGGTACATTTGAGAAGTGCGCTATTCTATCAAAGAAGGCTCTAACTAGAAGTGCTGATTCACATTCAGACATTGAATATGTAAAAGATTTAGAAGAAGAAATGTTAGAAAAAATTAATAGCCTGGGTATAGGACCTGGTGGATTAGGTGGAACTCAGACTGCATTGGCAGTAAATATTGAAACTTATCCAACACATATTGCAGGTTTACCAGTGGCAATAAATATTTGTTGTCACGTAAATCGCCACGTAACTAGAACAATTTAACACACACTATATATTGAATTTATAATCATTAAAATACAATATATAGAATCTACTATATATAATAGGAAGAAACTCGTAACAAAATTAGTTTTTTGAGGTAGGAATAACTATGGAAAAGACGATAAATACACCTTTAACAGAAGATAAAATCAGTGATTTAAAGGCTGGAGATTATGTGTATATTACAGGTACAATATACACAGCTAGAGATGCAGCTCATAAAAGAATGTATGATGCATTAAATAACAACGAAAGTTTACCAATAGAGATGGAAAATAATATTATTTATTATATGGGACCATCTCCAGCTAGAGAGGGAAGACCAATAGGATCTGCAGGCCCTACTACAGCTAGCAGAATGGATAAATACGCTCCTAGCCTATTAGATTTAGGACTAAAAGGAATGATTGGTAAAGGAAAAAGATCAAAGGAAGTAATTGATGCCATTGTCCGCAATAAATGTGTATACTTTGCAGCAGTAGGTGGAGCTGGAGCAATTCTTTCTAAATGTATAACTGAAAGTGAGGTTATTGCATATGATGATCTCGGAACTGAGGCAATACGAAAGTTAACTGTAAAAGATTTCCCTGTAATTGTAGTAATTGATAAGGACGGAAATAATTTATATGAGATGGTAACTAATAACTAGAAAGGAATAATATGAGAAGCATAAGAAGATTAGGAATTTTTATTCTATTATTGTTATTATTCATTTCACCAAAAAATATTTATGCCCAGAAGAATTTTAAAATATCTAAAAAACAGATCGAAAAGAAGGCTAAGATTTTCAGAAATTCTGTAAATAAAAATACTAGACACACATTGGGAATAAATTATTATCTAGAAAAGATAAGAAAAGCCGGTGGTGGTGAACTTAGAATAAAAAAAGGAAAATATGTAATATCAAATTCATTATATATCCCATCAAATACCAAAGTAATTTTGGAAAATGGTGTAACAATGAAAAAAATTAATAAGGCATGTAAGAAATACAAGCCTTCTAAATCTATATGGCAATTTGTTCCAAAAAACAGAGCTGTAAAAACTAAAAAGAAAGTTTCAGGTTACAATGGAACAAGTAATTCCTCACTAGAAGGCGAGGGAAATGTAACTTTAAATATTAATAAGATTAAAGGTGAGTGCGTTGTCGTAGCTCATTGTAAAAATATTAGTGTAAAAAATATAAAATTTACAGGGATGAATGGAGACCATTATATAGAGACAAATGCAGCTAATAATGTCTTAATTGAAAATTGTAAATTTTACAAGGCTAAAAATGCAAATAAATATTATGCAAAAGAAGCTATAAATATTGACATAGCTACTAAACACAGCTTACCACTAAAATGGTGTAAGTATGATTACACCCCATGCAACAACATTACAATTAATAAATGTGTTTTAGATTCTGTAAACCGCGGAATTGGATCACATAAGTATATTCAAAAAAATAACAGTACAAATATATATAATACAAACATAAATATTACTAATAATACAATTAAGAATATTTATGATTGTGGAATATATATATTAAACTGGAAAAATACAAAAATCATAAATAACACATTTACAAATGTGGGTACAAGAGACGGAAAAGGATATAAATTGACTAATGCCTTTGGCCACGGAATAGGTGGAGGTGGAGTTCACGGCATTGAAATTAGGGGCAATAAATTTGGCACTAATAAAGAAGCTGTATATATTGAACCAAAAAGAAAACCTGAATCCTATGGCAATGCATCTAATATAATGTCTACAATAACTAAAAATGAAGTAAAGACAATGTTAGATAATACTATAATAAAACGTGGAAAAGGTGTTAAAAAGGATATTTATATTTATGCAGGACATAAGGATAAGAAGAAAATTAAGCCTGTAATAATTGATTTAAAGAAAAAGACAGTAGAAGGAATGACTATTGAGATAGAAACAACCCAGAATCAAACTCAGAAACCTACAGAGCAGATTACAAGTGCTATACCAACAACACAGAAGGCTACAGAAGAAGTTACTACACAGCAGCCTACCACAGAGGAAACTACTACTGAGGAAGTGACTACAGAAGAAATAACAACTGAGCAGGCTACTTCAGAAGAAGTTACTACAGGTGAAGAGACTACTACTGAGGAAATAACTACAAGTGAAAGTGAAACAACGCAGGAAGTAACTAGTGAGGAAGCTACAAGCATTAGTACACCTTCAGATCAGAGTGGTATTAGTAGTGCAAGCAGCAGTTCATTTGTAAAGAAATTTATGAATTTCATTGAGCAGATAGGAGATGGAATAGCTAGTTTAGTAGGATCCATATTCTAATATTAATAAAAGAAAAACAAAGACCAGAGATAGGAAAAAAGCTATCTCTGGTCTATTATTATTTAATTGAAAAAAATAATTGACAAACATTATACTGTATACTATAATAAGTTTTGCACTAATAATTAATACATAATATAATTTGAATCAGACATGGAGAAGTACTCAAGTGGCTGAAGAGGCGCCCCTGCTAAGGGTGTAGGTCGTTTGCGCGGCGCGAGGGTTCAAATCCCTCCTTCT
>CACZSI010000021.1 GCA_902783775.1 uncultured Lachnospiraceae bacterium | reverse complement strand
TTAAGTGTAGTACTTATCTGGAATCCCTCCACCATAATCTGGTCGCTGTAAGCTACACCATTTTTATACTGTGTAGGATTTTCTACTGCCTTAGTAGTTGGCGCCTGTGTAATCTTCTGTGTTGTTGGAGCCTGTGTAGTTAGCTTTTGTGTAGTTGGTTTCTGAGTGGTTGGTGCCTGAGTTGTAGGTTTCTGTGTAGTAACCACCACCTTAGTTGTTGGCGCCTGAGCATTTCTTGCTGCCCACTCTGAATCGTACTCCTTCATGCTGACATTGTATACTTCAATATCTGATGCCTCGCATCCTACATTATCCACATAACCTAGCATTAAACCAAATAATACATTGTTAGTAGTTACATTTGACTGGAATACCACATCGATTGTCTCTGTACCTCCAGCATTTATCATCTTACTTTCTCTTTTATATACAGTCCAATCAGTGTCATTCTGAATCATTAATTCCACTTTTCTAGCTTTAGATGATTTTACTGTGATTGTTCCACGGTACCATGCACCGCTCTTTATCTGCACACCTTCCTGCTTAAACTGTGATGCGTAATAATTTCCTGAATAATATGCCGGAACGCTGGCTTTAAATGTTCCATTTCCCTGATATGAAATATTGTTTACATCATTACTCATCCAATTATTTCCAGAATTAAATGCTGTGTTTGCCAATACTTCTGTGCCATTGGCAATAGTTAGCTTAGTAGTTGGTGCCTGTGTTACCTGCTGTGTCTGCTGCTGATCGCCACCTTTTTTCATTTCTTCTTTTATTACCTTCAATAGAGAATATTCATTGAATGCATCCTGACCTAGCTCCCACATCATAACTCCGCCGTAGTTTTTACTGTACTGTGTCTTTGATCTGATAGTTGGTCGACCATTGTAATATACGCCGTTAGCATAATCCATATCTGCATAAGCTGCATTAACCTGCACCATTTCTGCATATGTCTTTGCTGCTCCACCTGCAGCGTATCCGTAGAATGGAACTCCAATTACCATTCTATCATTGCTTACTCCTCGTGAAGAATAGTAATTTACATTATCATAAATCTGTGACATTGGCGCCACATCGCCTGTTCCCTGCTGATTGTAATCATATGTCATTAAGTTTAAGAAATCAAAATAGTTATATGTGCTATTTTTAATTCCACCTGTAAACCAAGGTGCTACTGCGATTGTAAGTATCTTTCCGTTTTGCTTTAATCTTCCGGATAACTCGCTTACAAATGCATCAAAATTGTTCCATACATTAGCATCTTCCACTTCTAAATCCAAGTCAACACCGTCTAGATTTAATCGATTAACGTAATTCATTACATTGTTTATAAATGTTGTTCTTTTCTGAGCTGTGCCAAATGGATTGTCGCTAGTGTCAAAACCACCCCAGCCTCCAATGGCAATAATGGCTTTTACATTGTTCTGATGACACTTTGTCACGATTCTCTGAGCATCATAATCGCTAAATCCTGATGATAAAACTCCGTTACTATATGTCATAAATGATAGGTTTACGTGTGTTAATGCCGAATAATCCACACTATCAATGGCATATGTTCTATAAGATGGGAAGTATCCCACCACCCTGTTGTTTGTGGCTGCCTTTACCTCTTTAGTTTTTGTGGCAAATCCTGTAGTTCCAAATGCTGTAACTACCATACACAATGCCAATACAAAAGAGATAATCTTTTTGATTGATGTTTTCATTAATAACTCCTTTTCACCTAGCCTTTTCACCTATATACAATGTTAAGACTTTTATGGACAATTTTTAAGTAGTTATTTTTGTTATATGGGATAGTTTTTTTATACAAAATGTCAGCGCGGCGCTATAGCGTTTCTTCGCGCGTCCTTCTTCGCGCATCCTTCGCGCATCCTTCTTCGCGCGTCCTTCGCGCATCCTTCGCGCGTCCTTCGCGCATCCTTCGCGCGTCCTTCGCGCGTCCTTCGCGCGCTTCTTATAGAAAAAATTTCTCCCAGTGAGGGAGAACTTTTTTCGTACGCGCTTCTTGCGCGATTTTATCTCGCTTCTTGCGCGACCTTATAGAAAATCTTCTTTTAGAAGATTTTCTATAAGCACGCGTCAGGCGCAATATGCACCTGACGCTTCACGACAAAAGGAAAGCCACCTTTTTCATGCTAGCATGAAAGGTGACTTTCCTTTTATCGTACGCGCTTGTGCGCATTGCTTTCTGTTTCGCGATTATTCTACAGTGTATGGAAGTAAAGCAACGTTTCTTGCTCTCTTGATTGCTGTAGTAATTGATCTCTGATGTCTAGCACAGTTTCCTGTGATTCTTCTTGGAAGAATTTTTCCTCTTTCAGAGATGTATCTCTTTAATGTAGCAACATCCTTATAATCGATTGCTTTATTTTCATCTGCACAGAATGCACAAACTTTTTTTCTTCTACGACCGCCTCTTCTTCTCATTGGAGAATCTGGTCTCTCGCTCTTATTATATGGCATAGTTTTCCTCCTATATCAATTAAATATTTGCTTTCGCAAATCTACTAAAAATTGAATGGTAAACCTGTATCATCCACATTATCAGGGATGTTCATAAATCCATCGCCTGCATCAGCTGTAGGCTGAGCATCTTTCTTAGGAGCGCTAGCTGCTGGAGCGCTGTATGAAGCACTGCTATCAGCATTCTTACTCTCTGCGAATTCCTGATTCTCTACTACAACTTCTGTTGTGTAGACTGTCTTACCATCTTTATCCTGGTAGCTTCCAGTCTGGATTCTACCTTCTACTGCAATTTTGATTCCCTGGTGAAAATACTTCTCAGCGAACTCTCCACTTCTACCAAATGCTACGCATCTGATGAAGTCAGCACTCTGATCATCACCATTTCTTCTGAATCTGCGATCTACTGCCAATGTATATCTGGCAATCGCTAACTGCTGATCACCTGATGTAGAATATCTAACCTCAGGATCACGGGTTAATCTACCCATTAAAATTACTTTATTCATTCATATTACCTCTCTTTGCGTTATTAAATTATGGGCGAACGCACATGAATCTGATAACACCATCTGTAATACGAAGCTGGCTTCCTAACTGACTAGGAGCATCTGTGTTATCAGTCTCAAACTCGATAAAGTAGTAGTAGCCTTCGTTCATCTTCTGAATCTCGTAAGCTAACTTTTTCTTTCCTGCCTCATCAACATTTGTGATTGTGCCGCCAAACTTTTCAACAAGTGATTTCACTTTATTTACTTTAGCTTCTCTTTCTTCATCTTCGAGTTTTGCACTAACAACAACTGCTAATTCATAATTACTCATTCTTTCTACCTCCTTCTGGTCTCTGGCTTTTCATCTATTTGAAAAGCAAGGATTGGTGCTTTTAGCACCTGTGTAATTTAATATATACCACAAGTAAACATTATAATATAAAAAGCCCTCTATTACAAGGGCTTTTTTTAGGCTATTTAGTTTTCCTTTTTACTACTTTACTCCACGCTGAATAATATTTTTTCTTGTTAATAATTTTATAAGTTCTAATTCTAACAAAGTATGTCTTCTTTGCTTTCAGTTTTTTAATTTTAGCCTTTGTCTTCTTTGCACTTTTTACAAACATTGACTTGCATTTTTTCTTAAAATTCTTCTTAAGGCTGTATTGGATATGATAACCACTTACACCTTTGATTTTTTTCCAAGATAATAAAATTGATTTTTTAGCTGGTTTAACCTTTTTAATCTTTCCCGGAGGAACTGTTCTTTTCTTAGTAGTAGTCTCAGGAGTTTTTTTGGTAATCTTTTCTTTTTTCACAGAAAATGTCTTAGTATAACCTATAACAAATTGATCTAGAACAGTAGCCTCAAAAGTAGTTCCGCCTAAAGATATCTTCTTCAATGACTCTACTTGTTTAAAACTTTCATAATCAAATAAATAATTGATATTTTCAGCTGCCACATAAATATATAGTATCCAATCTCCCTCTGTAAATACACCATCTTCAGGTCTATCGCTGGTATAAGATTTTGTATTATCGCTATTAGCCCATCTATAGAATAATCTCAGATTACTCCTTGCTTCCACCGGATCCACGCTTTTTATTGAAATTCCTTCTGGAAAACTTATCTTATCTCCCACTTTAGGAGCTATTATCTCCTTGCTACTATCTAGGGTGAAATTGTAAATTTTATCCTCATCTGAAAGTACTTCAAGATATATCTTTTTATCGTCATAGCCATAACTGTTTTTAGCTCTGACAGTAAATGAATAATTTCCTGCCAAAGTTGGCTTACCTTCTATAATTCCATCCTCTCCTAACTGAAGACCATTAGGAAGACTTCCGGATACTACAGAAAACTTAACCGGTTTGGTTCCGTAAGATAAATCTATCTGATCCTCATAATCTCTGTTTTTATCAGCATTTAACAATTTAGTTGTGCTAATCTTAGGAGCTATTCCGGTATCTTCAATCACAAATTGATATTTATACCCTATACAAGCTCCCTGATAATCAGCTAGAGTCATTTCTTTACCGCCTATCACCCTATTGAAAGTATAAGATTGTGGTAAATTATATACATTATAGTCAGAATTTAGTCCAAACCAAACTATTAATTCCCAATTACCCGGAATAAACACTTCATCGGTATAATCCTCGCCCCAATTAGATCCATATGTTTTTTTGGTATCTAGATTACACCAATGATAAGCAACATCAACCTCGCTTTCGTGTCCTTCTGGCGTAGTGGACACAACCTTTACTAAGTTAGGAAATGTTATGGCATCTCCGCAGTTTGGTAGCTGAAGAGTTCCAGTATTCTGAGTCCCAAAACCTGTTATGGTGGTTCTAGCTTTAACAGTTCTAGTAGATTTAATTCCTACACTAAAACACAATGTAAGAACAAGTAACATCGAAATTATTTTTTTCATATTTCTCCCTCCTTACAACTTTTCGCCATTTTAATATTTAATTTTTTCCGATCACATATCTGATAGTTTCATTTTATCAAAATTTTCTATTTAAAGCAAAATAAAATGAGATGCTAAATCTAGCATCTCATTTTATTAATTTAGTAGCAAAATCATTCGCCACTAATAATCTTTTTTACACTTTTTATGTATGTCTTCCTAGGCATCATAACGATTCGTCCGCAACCTAAGCACTTAACCTTTATGTCAGCGCCCACTCGAATGACTTCCCATTCATTAGCTCCACACGGATGCCCTTTTTTCAACATCACTTTATCACCTAGTTCGATTTTCTCAATTATCAAATCTCACCTCTATTTTTTTACTACTCGTCCCACACCTACTATAAACTGAGTTCCGTTATAGTTCAATGTCTGGCCACCTTTCTCAACAACCTTTCCATTGCCTGCATATAAAGCAGCATGGTAAATGTTAAGTGTTCTTCCCGGTGTGCTGTATCTTACAGCATTCTGATAATCACCATAGAATAGGATATCTCCTGGCTGTAAATCATCCACATCTGTGAATCCATAGTAAACAATCTTTTTCTTTTTCTTTAAATAATCGAATAAATCACCTGCTGGAAGTGCATATACAGAACTACCTAACTTCTTATGGTACTTCTTGTATGTTCTATATCCCTTCCAAACAAGAGCTGAACAATCATAATATCCGTACTGCATACGGCGTCCCTGGCTGTATTTCCAATGATCCACCATATACTGTGCATTCTTAATAATTGTCTTCATTCCTGTTGGTGCCACCTCGACTCTGTATGTTTTACATAAAACATTTCCGATTGTAACATCAATATAAGTAACACCTGGAGCTTTTCCAGTGATTTTACCATTTTTAGTAACTTTAGCTACAGAAGTATTTCTGCTGCTAAACTTTAAACTAGAATATAGTAAATTACTTACTTTAATCTTAGTTGTTTTCTTCTTAGCAATGACAGCCTTATTCTTCTTAAAAGTAGGGTTCTCAACCACATAATTAACTACCTGAGTCTTTCCATCATAAGTAGCTGTGACTGTTCCTGAACCTGTCTTCTTACCGATGATAGCTGCCTTAGTTCCATATGACTTAATTGATGCAATATTGGCATTAGAATTACTCCATTTAACCTGAGTTCCTTCATCAACACCAATTAGCTCAACATATCTTTCTCTCTCACCACCAACGTTAGGTCCTAATACCACAACCTTAGTCTCATTAGGATCTTCCACGTTAATATTATTGCAATAAACTTTCTGTGTTCCGTCGTTATATACAATATAAGCTGTAAGTGTAGCTGTTCCTGTAGTAACCGCCTTAGCATTTACTGTAGTCTTATCGCTACTAGGCTGTTTGATAACCTTCTCATCTGATGTAGTCCATGTAACTGACTTAACATTTTTAGAATCAATATTAGCGACTGTTACCTTAACATCCTTATTAATCTGACATTTGATAGAATTATATGATACAACATCATTGCTTGATACAGCTCTGATAGTCTGCAATTTCTTAACTGCCTCTAAAGTAGACTTATCGCTATTCTTTCCAATAACATTTACCTTTAATTTATCACAGCCCTTTTTAGACTTAGCATAAATAGTAGTAGTTCCCGGATTATTAGCTGAAACTAAACCTGTATTGCTGACAGAAACCACATCTCCATTCTTAGCCTGATAAGAAATAGCATACTTAGATTTCGCATTAATCTGATAAACTGTTCCCTCTGCAATAGTTACCTCAGACTCTTTGATTGTAACTTCCTTGCTAGAATCAGGCACCTTAACATTACAAGTGAAATACTGTTTTCCCACTTTAGCTGTTATCTTAGTATGTCCATATTTCTTAGCTTTAAGAGTACCCTTAGCGTTTACTGTAACCGCAAACTTATTAGAAGTACTCCAAGTTACTTTCTTATTTCCTGCATTTAAAATGCTTAAAGTCTTAGATTTACCTTTTTTTAGCACAACTGAGGTGTTAGAAATCTTCATATTCGCACCCTCAGCTTTTCTTATATTTGTTGTCTGAATCACTCCGGTAACAAGAACGACTGTTAGAATTTTTACCATAGCATTCTTCATGCTTTTCTTTATTCGTATCATCTTGTTTATTAAACTCCTTTATGAATTCTCCTTTTTAACATATTATACCGTTCTATAATTCTATACTTCTCCCCCAAAAAAGTCAATTGCTCATTTTTTAGTTTTACTTGATTTTTTTAATTTTAGACCATTTTCCGTATGTATTTTTGCCGTTAACCACACTGTATGCTCTAGCTTTCACCCAAATCTTCTTAAACTTCTTAAACTTTTTATTCTTAATTGTAAACTTAGCCTTCTTAACTAATTTAGCTTTTACAATGTTAATCTTTGCAATGATATTCTTTTTCTTAAAACTCTTCTTCTTTGAGAAATAAACCTGATATCCTTTTGCATTATTAATCTTCTTTAATGAAATTTTAACTTTATTTGATTTCTTTGTTGCCTTTTTAACCTTAGTCTTTCCTACAACAACATCCTTATTCTCTGTTGGCTGTACCTTAGCAGTTGTAACCTGGTTTGTTGTAGCCTGGTTTGTTGTAATTTCCTGAGTTGTTGCTTCTTGTGTTGTAACACTCTCTGTTGTGCTCTGCTGTGATGTTACTTCCTGTGTTGTTACCTGCTGTGTTGTAACACTCTCTGTTGTGCTCTGCTGTGTTGTAGCTTCCTGAGATGTAACTTCCTGGGTTGTCTCCTGCTGGATATATGGTGCCACATATGTGCTTATCTTAGCCTGAGTAAGTTCAATCTCATTCTCCCCAAACTGCTGAACTGCATCTGACTGGGCCATTTTGAAAGGAACTTTTCCCTCTTCTATTACAATATATCCCTGAATCATCGGAAACTCATCCGGATTACTCCATAAAACCTGTTTTCCTTTTTCGTCCGTTGCAAAGGCGCAGAACTTATAAACACCTTCTTTTTGGAAAGTTACACGGAAATTCCATTTATTATTCTTAATAGGAACTGTCATTCCCTGGAATACA